>JBPOHE010000130.1:0-7172 GCA_052035915.1 Pseudomonadota bacterium | reverse complement strand
TAGCTGGGATTCGCTTCGCTCATCGCCAGCCTACCCCATGGCTTTCAGGCGGATAAACTAATAGGAAATGGTATTACTTATCCATAACCATAGCTTCATTAGATTAGCATTATTGTTTGGGCCATTTTGGCCTATCGGGCGGGAATCGGTCTCAGCCATCCAACAGCCGCCGATAGAGGCTGTGCAGCATCCCCGCGGTGGCGCCCCAGATGTAGTACTCGCCCCAGGGCATGGCGTGGAACTCCAGCTCCTCCCCCTCGTAGTTCAGCCGGCAACGCTGGTGATTGACCGGGTCGAGGATGAAATCGAGCGGCACCTCGAAGACCTCCGCCACCTCCCGGGGATCCAACCTCAGCTCGAAAGGCGGCACCAGGATCCCCACCACCGGGGTGATCGAGTAGCCGGTGCGGGTAATGTAGCGATCGAGGCGACCGATGATCTCCACCTGGTGGCCGTCGAGGCCGATCTCTTCCTGGGTCTCGCGTAAGGCGGTGATCTCCGGCGAGTCGTCTTCAGGCTCGACCCGACCGCCGGGAAAGCTGATCTGTCCAGCGTGATGGCGGAGATCGGCGGTGCGCCGGGTGAGCATCAGCGTAAAGCCGTCCAGCCGTTCGATCAGCGGCACCAGCACCGCGGCCGGCACCAGGGGGCGAGGGGGATGGCCGCCGTCACCGCCAACTTTTTCTTCTAGGGAAGGCGACAAACGCAAACACCCGATCAGTTTCTTCCTGGTCATGGCGCCGATCCGCCAGCCGTCCCCAGGGGCAACATCACCGCGTCTCCGTCGGCGCTTGAGATGGGTTGACGGGGGCGATACCCGTGTCCGGGCCTGTTGGGGGTCAAGGGTGGTTTCATGATCGCGGCGTAGGGAAGCCATGGCCTCAAGTTGAACTGATGCCGAGTGTGCGACCCGTGGCGGCAGGGGGCAAGGATTTCACTCTTCGCTATGGATCGATCATCTCGGCGCAACGCCCGTTTTGGCGCCCTGAGGCGGATGATGGATTGGTGCTGGAGCTGGGTTTGGCGTTTCGAGCCCCAACAGCAGATCCATGTCGACCCGGATGTCGATAGACGGCTCCGGGCATGGGCCCTTTTAGCAGGTTTTTCGTTCTCTTTTAGAGAACAATGCCAGTTTTATTCGGCTATTGTTCTCCTAAGAAGAACAAAAAAGGGCCGTTTTTCGTCGAGGCCCGGAGCGACGGAAAACACGGGCCAATGCTGGATCTGCTTGGCCAGTTATTTCAGGCGTAGGCGAATGTGGCCTGGTCGGAAACAGCGGACGTCGATGTTGGCCTGTGTTGTCCCAGGTCCGCTCGCTTTCCGAGCGAAATCAGCAGGAAATCCGGCGCTCGAATTGGCTTGAATTCCCCCGCCCCTTCCCCTATTTCTCGCCATAACCTTATAAATTCTTGGAGTATTTCCCATGCGAATGGACAAACTGACAACCAAATTCCAGATGGCGCTGGCGGACGCCCAGAGTCTGGCGGTGGGACGCGACCAGCAATTCATCGAACCCCTGCATCTGATGCTGGCCCTGGTGGATCAGGACGGTGGCACGGTGCGCCAACTCCTGGCCCAGTCGGGGGTGAACCTCAACGCCCTGCGCTCCGGCCTGCTGACGGCCATGGACCGGCTGCCGAAGGTGGAAGGCACCGGCGGCGACGTGCAGCTCTCCAACGAGCTGGGGCGACTGCTCAATCTGACCGACAAGCTCGCCCAACAGCGCAAGGATCAATTCATCAGCTCGGAACTCTTCGTGCTCGCCGCCCTGGAGGACAAGGGCGAGCTGGGCCGTCTGCTGCGCGCCAAGGGTCTCACCAAGGAGAGCCTGGAACAGAGCATCGCCAAGCTGCGCGGCGGCGCCCAGGTGGACGATCCCAACGCCGAGGAACAGCGTCAGGCGCTGCAAAAATTCACCATCGACCTCACCGAGCGGGCCGAGCAGGGCAAACTCGATCCGGTCATCGGTCGCGACGACGAGATTCGCCGCGTCATCCAGGTGTTGCAACGCCGCACCAAGAACAACCCGGTGCTGATCGGCGAGGCGGGGGTGGGCAAGACCGCCATCGTCGAGGGCCTGGCCCAGCGCATCGTCAATGGCGAGGTGCCGGAGGGGCTGAAGAACCGTCGCCTGCTGGTGCTCGACATGGCGGGGCTGATCGCCGGGGCCAAGTTTCGCGGCGAGTTCGAGGAGCGGCTGAAGGCGGTGTTGCAGGACATCGCCAAGCAGGAGGGGCGCATCGTGCTCTTCATCGACGAGCTGCACACCATGGTCGGCGCCGGCAAGGCGGAAGGCGCCATCGACGCCGGTAACATGCTCAAACCGGCGCTGGCCCGGGGCGAACTGCATTGCGTCGGCGCCACCACCCTGGACGAATACCGCAAATATATTGAGAAGGATGCCGCCCTGGAGCGGCGCTTCCAGAAGGTGCTGGTGGACGAACCCACGGTGGAGGACAGCATCGCCATCCTGCGCGGGCTGAAGGAAAAGTACGAGGTGCACCACGGGGTGGAGATCACCGACCCGGCCATCGTCGCCGCCGCCACCTTGTCGCATCGCTACATCACCGATCGCAACCTGCCGGACAAGGCCATCGACCTGGTGGACGAGGCCGCCTCCCGCATCCGCATGGAGTTCGACTCCAAGCCGGAGGAGATGGATCGGCTCGAACGCCGGCTGATCCAGTTCAAGATCGAGCGCGAGGCGCTGAAAAAGGAAAGCGACGAGGCCAGCAAGCGCCGTTTGCAGGACTTGCAGAGCGAGATCGGCAAATTGGAACGGGAGTATTCCGACCTGGAAGAGATCTGGAAGGCGGAAAAGGCCAGTCTGCAAGGCGCGCAGCACATCAAGGAGGAACTGGACCGCGCCCGCATCGACCTCGAAACCGCCCGCCGCGCCGGCAATCTCAGTCGCATGGCCGAATTACAGTATGGCCGTATCCCCGAGCTGGAGAAACGGCTCAACGCCGCCCAGGCGGCGGAGAAGGCGGAGAAGAAATTGCTGCGCAACAAGGTCACCGACGAGGAGATCGCCGAGGTGGTGTCCAAGTGGACCGGCATCCCGGTCTCCAAGATGCTCGAAGGCGAGCGGGAGAAGCTGCTGCGCATGGAGGAGAATATCCACAAACGTCTGGTGGGCCAGGATGAAGCGGTGCGGGTGGTGGCGGACGCCATCCGTCGCTCGCGGGCCGGACTCTCGGACCCCAACCGCCCCATTGGCTCTTTCCTTTTCCTGGGGCCGACCGGGGTGGGCAAGACCGAACTCTGCAAGGCGCTGGCGGAATTTCTCTTCGACACCGAGGAGGCCATGGTGCGCGTCGATATGTCCGAGTACATGGAGAAGCACGCCGTGGCGCGGCTGATCGGCGCCCCGCCGGGCTATGTCGGCTATGAGGAGGGTGGCTATCTCACCGAACAGGTGCGGCGTCGACCCTATTCGGTGATCCTGCTCGACGAGGTGGAGAAGGCCCACCCCGAGGTGTTCAACGTGCTGTTGCAGGTGTTGGACGATGGCCGCATGACCGACGGCCAGGGTCGCACCGTGGACTTCAAAAACAGCGTGGTGGTCATGACCTCCAATCTTGGCTCGGAGAGTATCCAGGAGATGGCGGGGGAGGAGAATTACCAGGCCATGAAGGCGGCGGTGATGGCCATCGTCGGCAGCGCCTTTCGGCCCGAGTTCATCAACCGCCTGGACGAGATCGTGGTCTTCCACCCCTTGGCGAAGGCGCAGATCCGCCGCATCGCCTACATCCAGATGGGCTATCTGCGTCGGCGCCTGGCCGCGCGGGATATGGGTCTGGAGGTGAGCGAGGCCGCCCTCGACCAACTGGGGGCGGCGGGCTTCGACCCCATCTATGGCGCCCGACCGCTGAAACGGGCGATCCAGCAACAGATCGAGAATCCCCTGGCCCAGGAGATATTGCGCGGCAAGTTCGGCCCCGGCGACAGCATCGCGGTGGAGGTAGAGCGCGGCGAGATGGTGTTTTTGAAGACCCTCAAGGCGGAAGTCGTCGACTGATAGCTTGGGGAAGAGAGGGAGCCGGGAGGGGCTCCTGCCGCTCCCCCCTTGTTTCCTCTTTGTTAGCGACGGAGAGGGGGACCCGCGATCCCGCCGGACCTCTTACCCAACCCTCGGCCCGGTGCCGGAGCTCGGTAGGGCGCAATAGGCGTGAGCCGTATTGCGCCGAAGGCTCTGATCGGGTGCGACCTCTGGATAATGTTGCTCCGAGATGTATCCTACAACTCATTAATTAACAGCCTGGATACTCTTGATGGCCATCATCCTTCAGCCGCGTCCCAACGAAGTCACGATCCCCCTGACGGGCACCCTCCTAGAAATAGAGGAAGCCATCCAAGCCGGAGTCAATGACGTGGGGCGGACGGCCACCGTCGAGGCGTTGAAGCGTTTTGATACGGACGGCAGCCCGTTGCGGCTGGGCGAGGTCAAATGGACCGCGCGGGGGAGCTACCCAAAGTCCTACGAAACGCCCTATGGGGCCGTCGAGGTGACGCGGTACGTCTACCAGACCTCTCGGGGAGGGCGCATCCACTGTCCCCTGGAAGACAAGGCGCGGATCATCCACGGAGGGACGCCCCGCTTCGCCCGCCAGCTGAGCCAGAAGTACGCCCAGATGGATGTTCGTTCGGTACAGCGCGACTTGATGGAGAACCACGGGCGCTCGATCGCGCGCTCCTATATCCAGAACGTCGCCGACTGGGTCGGGACGATCGCCGAGGCGAAGGAGGAGCGCTGGGAATACGAACTTCCCCCATTGGAGGCGGCCATCCGCACGGTAGTGGTCAGCCTCGACGGCACCATGATCCCGATGGCCGACAGCGGCGGCTACCGCGAGGCGATGAGCGGGGCGCTCTCGCTCTACGACGCCGAGGGTGGGCGTCGCCACACCATCTACGTGGCCGCGGCCCCCGAGTACGGGAAGGCCGAATTCCTCCAGCGTCTGGAGCGCGAGGTTGTGCGGCTAAAGGCCCAGTTCCCCGAGGCGATCTACCTGGGTCTCGCCGATGGCGCCGCTTCCAACTGGGCGTTCCTCGAACACCACACCCAGCACCAGCTCATCGACTTCTTCCACGCCAGCGAGTATGTGGCCAAGATCGCTCAGGCCGCCCACCCGGAACACGACGCCCAGGCCAAGCGTGAAGCCTGGCAGGCCGAGCACTGTTCAATCCTGAAGCACCAGCCGGGCGCGGTCGATACCCTCATCCAGGAAGCCGAGCGCTTGACCCAACGACCGAAGCTCTCCCGAATCATTCGCGAAGGTCTGGAGAGCGCCAAGACTTATCTGACCAATCATCGCCTCCAGATGGACTACGCTTCCTTCGTCGCTCAGGGATGGCCGATCGGCTCGGGGGTCATCGAAGCCGCCTGCAAGACCCTCATCAAGCAGCGCCTCTGCGGCTCCGGCATGCGCTGGAAGCGGCCCGGCGCCAAGATCATTCTCAGTCTTCGTTCCCTCAGCCAAACCAGGGGACGTTGGTCTCAATTCTGGCAAAAGATTGATCAGTTCGGAGCAGAAGTCTTTGCTTGATACATTATATGAAGGCCAAACCCCCCAGACCCCAGACAACCGGAATCTTTGAGTTGGCGAAAGACAGATGCTAATGATCGACCGTCCCGCCGAGGCGCATATCGGACGGTAATTCGGTCACCAGACTCCCTGCCAGATAGAGATTCCCTCCCACCTGCAGCCCCCGGGGCAGACGACGCACATGGGTGGCGCGCAGATCCAGCCATTCCCCCACGCTGAGGCCCCGTGGCAGTTCCACCACCGAGCTGCCCACCAAATTGAGCCAGCCCTTGATTTTCAAGGTCTTGGGCAGGGTCTTCAGGGGCGTGGCCGAGATGTCCAACCCTCCGCCCAGATCCAGTTGGTTCGGCAGTTCCAGGATGGCGGAGCCGGTGAGGATGAGGTTGCCACCGATGTGGATCTTGTCCGGAATCGACTTGATGCTGGTGCTGGAAAGATCGAGATCTCCACCCACCCAGAGACCCTTGGGGAGGATACTGATGGGGGTGGCGCGCAAGTCGAGGGTTCCGCCCACCTTCAACCCTTTTGGCAATTCCTCCACCTTGGTGCCCACCAAACGGAGATCCTTACCGACATACATGTCGGGTGGGATGCGGGCGATGGCGGAATCGGTGAGGTCGAGGTTTCCCTCGACCCGCAATCCCTTGGGCAGACGATCGATGGACGCGCCGGCAAGGCAGAGATTGCCCTCCACACGGAGATTGGGAGGGAGTTTGATCAAGGCCGTGGTGGAGAGATCCAGATCCCCGGCAATCCGGGCACCTGGTCCAAGGACGGGGGGTGTGGAAGCGCTCAGCGGTGTCATCTCCTTCGGCGAGGGAATCATCCCGGTTGTTATTCTGGGCAAGTATAGTGAGCGCGCGACGGCGGGCAACTTTCCTGCAGGATTGGCTGTTCATCAGTCCAACACCAGCCGGAAACCCCTGGCATCACTGCGTCCCGCCGGGTCGCTTTTGCCGCGGTTGGCGGACCTGAGCCCCCATGGATTGTTGAACCAGGAGCCGCCTCGCACGGATCGTTCGCCCGGGTTGGCGGCTGGGGCGCATTCTTGTTCCGCCCCCTTTGCACCGCTGTCATAGAGCGAGCAGGTCCACTCGGAGACATTGCCGCTCATGTCGTAGAGCCCCAGACCATTGGGTTCGGTTTTTCCCACCGGATGGCTCTTGCCGCCGCTGTTGCCCTCATGCCAGGCCAGGCGATCCGGGCTGGAGCCTCCGCAGTAGACTTCCCTTTTGCCGCCGCTGCGACAGGCATACTCCCACTCGGCCTCGGTGGCGAGCCGATAGCGATGCCCGGTCTTGGCACTGAGTTGTGTCAGGTAACTCTGCACCTCGGTCCAACGTACCTGTTCCACCGGGCAGTCGTCGCAGTTCTTGAACCTGGAAGGGTTGGTTCCCATGATCGTCCGCCATTGCCTTTGGGTTACTTCATAACGGCCAAGGCGGAAATCCTTGACGCAGACCTGATGCAGAGGCTCGTCGCTGTTGCGGTCCTTTTCTGTCGGCGGGCTGCCCATCTGGAAGCAACCGCCTGGTACCTTCACGACCTCGGGTTCGATGACCTGAAGCTCTTTCGCGGCGCTAACCTCGGCCTTCTCTGGATTGGGGGTCGGAATGAGGGGGG
>JBPOHE010000001.1:0-116886 GCA_052035915.1 Pseudomonadota bacterium | reverse complement strand
TGGTAACCCATACCTTACCGGAGTTTTCGATGACCTCCCAATCGCGCCCCTCGGGTGCCCCGCATGCGGGGCACCCGAGGGGAACCAAACTACTCAGTTTCTTACACCACTTCCTGGGACACTACCGAGGGGCCGAGCAAAGATGAACCCCGGCCTCGATAGCTGTCGTCCAACGGTTCCAGGAAAAAGCCACCACCCATCTCTCTGCCATCTGGATTCCAGTGCAGTTTGACAATTGGTTCGGGCGCGCCTAGGATGGCGCCCAGCGGACGGGGTGTAGCGCAGACTGGTAGCGCACCTGAATGGGGTTCAGGTGGTCGGAGGTTCAAATCCTCTCACCCCGACCAATTAAAACAAGGGGTTATGGAAAGCCTCAAAAATCCCCAGTCGCCAGAAAACGAAAAAGCCTCGATTTACCCCAACCTTTACCCCAACAAACGAAAAGGCTAGGGGCATTGGCTTCATGATCTGGTTGTATTTGGGGTTCACGCCCCGGGCTTATTCTCGATGGCCTGCTCAGCCAGCAAAATGGCGGCCCTCGCTTTCTCGATCTCGTCTGGTGATGCCATCCCCAGGAAGTCGCCGCCCGTAGCCACAAGCTCAGCGGCCCGGTTTAAGGCGGGGTCTATTCCCGTAAGCTGCTGCACAACAACGGCCATGGGTGCCGGGGCCTGGTGCCCTGGATCGCCGACAAGGTACTTTGCGAGCCAGTCCCGTGCCTTCGCATCCCCTCGCTTGGCCTCGACAACGGCCCGCTCGCAGATCGCCCGCCAAGTATCCAGGGGGCACGCCTGCATCATGGCTTGCATACATCCGGCCTCAGTCTGTCTCGGTGGACGGTCCGGCCCCGGGGGAATTCCGGGTAGGAACCTGCCGTTTTTCTCTCGGGTTAAAGCGCCCATAGCCTTGCCTCCTGTTCGTAAGCTTTGCGCCGCTTACTCTCAGTAAGCGTTGCAGGCAATAGTCTTTACCTATCGGATCATCCCGCTTCTGCTTTGATGTTCTCTCGAACGATGAAACAGAAAGCCGGTAGCGATATCACAATCGTCCAGGGATACCCATGGTCGAAGGGTAGGCCCTCAACGATGAGACTCAGCGGCACCAGAAACCGCCAGGGTTGGCGGTCGACTCGATAGGCCAGGGCAGGCATAGTGCCCATTGGGCGGACTACTACAATTCTAAACGGCCCTGATCCAGCGGCCTGTCATCTCTCTGAATTCCAATCGTTCCGCGTTCTCCGCGCGGTCTAGATGGTTCAGCCGATCAACCATCTCAATGTAGGTGCGGCGTTCATTGAGAACGGTCTGCTGGTAAATGTGCCGAATCAAGAAGTCCACATCCCTATTCAACGCCCCACCCTTTTCCCATAGCGCCACCGTCTGCGCCTCCTTTCCCATCAGTTCACCAATCCGCTTTTGCGACATATCGAGCTGTTGCCGCAGATAACGAAACTCCTGCCCGGTGAGTGGTGCGGACTTCTCGGTGAGATACGCCGCGATAGTGGCGTCCAGTTCGTCGGCTCGGTCGATACGAACGCTTGCGCCATATTCCGTCTCAATGATCTCAAACCCATTGATTAGCCAAACGTTATCGAGCCCGCATTGCACATAGTGATAAGCGTTCATAGCTGGTTCTCCACTTCGATAACAAGGATCTCCCATTCATCGTTCTGATTCTTCTTCAAGACAAGGTGCAACCGCACCGTTAGGCCAGCCCCGAACCGCTCTAACCAACACGTCACGTTGCCGTGCCCGTCGATCTCCGGCGCGGCCACCATTTCCCCCTCCTTAAGGCACAAGGCCACTTGTCGGTGCGTCACCACTCGATACCAATCGCCGCCAGCAGGAGGCGAAAGAAGCCGCACGCGCCCCTCACCAACGGCTTGGCGAATCAATGCCAAGGCGTGCTCAGCTGGCATGGGGAAGGACAAGATGTTGGGCATGAGGCGCTACGGTGAGCTAACCTATAAAAATTATAGGTCCTATTGTCTCTGGTAAAAAGCTTTCTGAATATCTGTCTTTCCCCTTTTCCCCGCCAGCAGGCCCAGGTAGACGGGTTTGCCGTCGCCAACCTCAACGGCCAGAGAGGCGGTCGCCATGGTCCCGCCCTTGGATGTGGTCCTCGATACGGGAACTTGGCTCAGGGTTCCAGTCACCAGTGCAGTAATAGGTTCTGTTGACATAAGCCCATGAGCTCTTCTGGATCGACGGGTCAGAGTTGCCAATTTCCTTAAAAAGCTTGTTAAATCAATTAGATAAATTCTTATATCAACAGAACCTGGATCGCGCTCCAATAAGCGATAATACCCGCCTCCCAACGAGTCGCTGGGGAGCGGCTCCAGGGGGCGGGGATCGCAACCGTATCAAGGTCGCTTCCCTTTCTCCCTCCTCGCCCAAGGGTGCTCGCGGCTCTTTTCCCTCCGATCACTCCAGCCCTGGGCGTGGGGAGGATCACTTGGCTACCGATAGTGGCCCAACCAAGACAACCAGGAAATCTGGCCGCTGGGGAGGCGAGGGGTGGAAGCGAAGCACTACATCAGAGGGCTGACCGGTCTACGGGGGTTCGCCGCCGTCTGGGTCTATCTCCACCATAGCTGGTCTTTCTCCGGGCCACGTAAGATCGCCGTCGATCTGGGTGGTTTTTCCCTGGATCTCACGGCTTGGTTCTCTATCGGCTGGGCGGGGGTGGATATCTTCTATGTCCTTTCCGGCTTTCTCCTCTGTCTCCCCTTTTCCGAGCACGCCCATGGGTTCGCCGGGCCGGTCGCGCTGCGTTATTACTTCCTACGACGGCTGCTGCGTGTGCTCCCGGCCTACTATGCCCAGATCGCCATACTGCTGTTGCTGGCGAGCCTGCAACTCTACCCTTACGCCATCCACTGGGGCGATGTCCTGCTCCATGCCCTGATGCTGCACAACTGGGATCCGGTGTTCAACAGCTCGATCAACGGGGTCTACTGGACCCTGCCGGTGGAGTTCGGCTTTTATCTGCTGCTCCCCCTGCTGGCTTGGGGGCTACCGGGCCGGCGCTGGATCGCCCTGCTGGTACTGGCCCTGGTGCTGACCATCGGCTATCGCTTCGTGGTGTTTCAAGGCCTCACCGGGCAGGGGATCGAGTACAAGGTGTGGCGCCTGGAGCAGTTCCCGGGGCACCTGGATCAGTTTGTCATCGGCATGCTGGCCGCTCACTGGTATGTCTCCCGCACTCACTCCCGCTTTGAACCGGCAGGGCGGACGGCCTTCGATCCCAGATGGAGCAATCTGCTCTTCGTGGCCGGCTGGGTGGGCATCGGCCTGCTGATCCAGTTCTTTCTCAAAGGCCGACATCTGGCCTATTGGAATGGTCATCCGATGCTGTTTGTCTGGCATGGGCTGGTAGCCATCTGTATCGCCATGAGCATCTTGGGGACCGCCCTGGGTTCCCCCCTGGCCCGGCTCCTGCTGAACAACAGGCTGGCGGTGTTCGTCGGTGTCATCAGTTACAGCCTCTATCTCTGGCATCTGCCGATCCTGAATTGGGTCAAACAGACCGCCTGGTTCCAGGGCTATCAGGGGTATGTCTTCCCCGCCTATTTTCTGCTCACCCTGCCGCTGGTGTTGCTCTTGTCCTGGATATCCTACTTCCTGGTGGAACGTCCTTTTCTGCGACTGCGTCGGCACTGGCCAAGCTAAGGCGATTTCTGAATACATTTCGGCCATCAGGCGCGGGGCAACATCTCATCTGTTAATGTAGGATAGACCCAAGAGGATCGGTGTGAGTGCTTCATGGTTCCGGGCATGGGCGGAAAATGGCCAGTTATTGTTCTTTTTTCGAGAACAATTTGCTATAAATATTTGTATTGTTCTCTTTGGGAGAACAAAAGCCAGCTAAAAGAACTCAGGCCCGGAAGCGTCGACAGACAGACGGGCCAGCTCCCCGGCGGCTAATTCGTAAAGACCTAACAGGAATCGGTTTAAAGCTCCCCGGATCATCAGGAAGCGGGCAAACTTTTCCGCCTGCTTCGCATCCAACCAATGACCGGGAGACGAGCCGCCGCCCGGGGTATTTTGAGGTTGTCCCTTATCAAGCCACGGAGGTTGATCCACCATGCCATCCCTGTTTTCCATTTCCCTTGTCAAGGGTGCCGGTTTCCGGCGGCTGTTGATGTGGCTGCTGTGTCTCGGGTTGGGCATTTCGGGTTTCTCCCTGGCCAACCCCCCACCGGGTCAACCAGGGCCATCCGGCATCGAGTCCGGGCCACAGCTCGGGGTGCTGGTCCGGGAATTGCCCCTCGACCGGCTGGCGACCCTGGGCCTGGACTACGGCGTCCAGGTGGTGCGGGTCTTTCCCGAGACACCGGCGGCCAAGGCCGGACTCCTGCCCCAGGACATCATCATCAGCGTGGAGGCCAAGCCGGTGTACTCGATCGCCAAGCTGCGCTGGCTGATCGAACACACGCCCCATCAGGGGAGCCTGGAGTTGTCGTTGTTGCGGGAGAACGAACGCAAATCCCTGCGGATCGAGGTGGCGGCGACGAATCCGCCCGTCACCGAGCGGGACGGCAACCGAAGTCTTCCCAGCCAGGCCTATCTCGGCATCGGGATACAACCCTTGACCGATGAGTTGAGGGAGACCTTCCAGGTACCCAGGAACCAGGGGGTCCTGGTCTCGGACGTGGTTCCCGGCAGCCCGGCGAAGGAAGCGGGGATCCGCGCCGGCGATGTGATCCTCAAAATCGACCGCCGTCGCATCAGCTCCAAGGCGGATGTCTATCGGGCGCTGAATTTCTTCGATCCGGGCGACAGTCTCCGGGTCGAACTCATGCGTGATGCCAGGCCCTTGCAGCTTCAGGTCGAGCTGGGTCGGGTCCCGGAACGTCCCTGGACTGACAAGGAGCGGAACCTCGCCCCCTGGAATGGTCCCCAATCCACGCCGTATCACCCCCATTCGGAGCGCTGGTACCGGGGCATGGATCAGATGCTCGATCATTGGCAGGATATGTGGGATGAATTCATCGAGGGGTTCCCTGCCCGGGGGACTACCGAGCGGGTCAGGGGGGAGATCTGATCGGTCTGAGGCCGTTTGGAATGAGCCACCCGAAAGAGCCAAACTTCGTAGAGTGTTGACCAGGCTGTCGGGTACCGATACCTATTATGCGATCCAACAACCAGCCCCCTCTCCGGCCATTCTCTGCTCCAGGGAATAACAGACCGGTAACCATACTGCGCAGCCAGATTGCCCTGGGTGTCGAGCCATTGCGACGCACCCTGGAAAGCTGGCCGGGGATCGACCAGGTAGCCATCGTCGGCGGCTATCGTCGCGGCAAGGCCCATGTGCGCTCGGTGGTACTCCTGGCGGCGGCCGTCGATCATGAACTCGTCATGGCGGCCCTGGAAGCCTCGCCACTGGTATCCAGGGTCTGGCAACCCGAGCCTCGACGCTATCTGGCCCGGCTGGTCATGGATCTGGATCTGGAGGTACGGGTGGTGGGGCCGGACAGCTTCGGTGCCGCCCTCCATCATCACACCGGGAGCAAGGCGCACCGGGCGGAGATCCAGCTTCTGGCCCAGGAGGCCGGCTTGGAACTCGACGCCGAGGGCGTATTCCGCGCCGGCATCCGGTTGGCCGGGGAAAGCGAAGCCTCGATCTATCATGTCCTCGGGCTGCCCTTCATCCCTCCTGAGCTGCGGGAAGGCGAGGGTGAGATCGAGGCGGCCCGCCAGGGGGGATTGCCGAGACTGATCGAGCGGAGCGATCTGCGCGGTGATCTGCACCTCCATACCACCGCCACCGATGGGACGGCCAGCCTCCGGGCCATGGCCGAGGCCGCCCGGCACCATGGACTGAGCTATATCGCCATCACCGACCACTCCCAGCGCCTAGAGGTCGTCAATGGCCTCAACGAGCGACGCCTGCGCGAGCAGATGGCCGAAATCGACCGCCTCAACCAGGAGTTCGGGGATTTCCGTGTGCTCAAAGGCATCGAGGTGGACATCCTGGAAGACGGCCAGCTCGATCTGCCGGACTCCGTGCTGCGGGATCTGGATCTGGTGATCGGCTCCATCCATTACCGCTTCGGTATGCCGGAGGCCAAACAGACGGCGCGGGTGTTGCGGGCCATGGACAATCGCTATTTCACCATCCTCGGCCATCCCGGCGGACGGCTGCTCAACGAGCGTCCGCCGCTGGCCCTGGACATGGAGCGGATACTCCATCATGCCCGCGACCGGGGCTGCTACCTGGAACTCGACTCCCAACCGCAACGCCTCGAACTGGAGGACAGATATTGCCGCCTGGCACGGGAGCTGGGGGTAAAGATCAGTATCGACAGCGACAGCCACAGTCCCCAGGGCTTGGCCCATCTCGATTGGGGGGTGGCCCAGGCCAGAAGAGGCTGGTTGGAGCCCGGCGATGTACTCAATACCCGCCCTGTGGATCAATTGTTGCCTTTGCTCTGGGCTCCCAGGGGCTGAGGGGGGATTGATTCGCTATGACTTCCCGGGAACCGACTCCGCTCCAGAACCTCGCCGAGACATTCGAGATCGCCCGGCATAAACGCAAGGCGGTTCGCAGCTCCTTCGGCGCCATCGAATATCTGCGTCTGACCGATCGCTTCGGGAGCCTGCCCCGGGGGACGGTGATGATCGGCGATCAGGGGGTGTTCGGCTACCCGAGCATCGGGCGCCTGCTCGCCCTCAAGCCCGGTCTCAGGGCGCACTTTCAAAACGCCTTCTGGGTGGAGGAGAAGGTCAACGGCTATAACGTCAGGATCTTCCGCCGGGGGGATCATCTGTTGGCCCTGACCCGGGGCGGTTTCATCTGCCCCTTCACCACCGACCGCATTGTGGATCTGTTGGATCCCGGGATTTTCGATCAGGAGCCCGATCTGGTGGTCTGCGGCGAGATGGCCGGGCCGGAACAACCCTATCTCGAGAGCCATCCCCCGTTCGTCGTCGAGGATGTGCAACTCTTTGTCTTCGACCTGATGCGCCTGAATCGTCCGGGCTTCCTGCCGCAACCGGAGGCCTATGCCCTGATGGAGACTCTGGGTCTGCGAACGGTACAGAGATTCGGCCGCTTTACCGCCGAGGCGATCCCGGCCATCCACGATATCCTGCTGCGACTCAATGTCGAAGGCCGGGAAGGCCTGGTCTTCAAGGAGGAAGGCGGCCATGGACGAAGGGCCAAGTACGTGACCAGCGACTCCAGCATCGCCGATATCCGGGTCACGGCGGCGGAGATCATGGAACTGCCGCCAGAGTTTTTCACCAACCGCATTCTACGTCTGGTGCTTTTTCTGCGGGAGCAGGGCCTGAGCCAGTCGGCGCCACTCAACGAACGCCTGGGAGCGGCCTTTCTCGATGGTTTGATGGAGGCCCTCCACCAGTTCGAGGATGACCAGAAGGTGTCGCGGCGGTTTCGTTGCCGTTTCCACGACAAACATCACGCCTTCGCCCTGATGCAACACCTGGACAGCGTCGGTGGGCACCAGGTGCATATCACCTGGCAGGACCTGCGCTTCGAGGATGGCTTCTGGATCCTCGAGTTCGACAAGCTCTATGCGAGCCTGACCGGATTATTGGCGACCCTGATGAGCGGGGGCCTGGTTTTCGACTGAGAGATGGCTCCGGCTCAGGGCGCCGGATTCGCGAGGCTCTCCAGGGCATGACGCAGATGGATGGGGGAAAGGATCTTGACCCCCACCTTGTCCGCCCAGGTGCGCAAACCTTCATCCGCCGAGACCAGGATGCCGTCGAGTTCATAGGCGAGCAGGAGTACATCCACGTCCTCCCGACTATCGATGATGCCGCGCCGCAGCGCCTCCCGATAGCGTTCCCGCAGACTGCGGATGAGTGGTCCGATCTCCACCCGCTTCCCTTCCTGCCCCATCTTGGTGTGCTCCTCGGCGATGCGGAGGCCCCGGTCGATGCGATGACGGACCTCCTCGATGAACTCGTACAACAACTCCGCCGGGATCTCCAGTTGGTAGCGCCGGGGTGAGCGGATACGCATCACCAACTCGAATTCGGCCGCCAGGGCGCCGAGATCCTTCATCAGCCTAAGTTCCTCATACACCGAGCCGGGCATGTAGAGTTCAGCCCTGGATTGTTTCGCCAGTTCCAGAAACACCGTCAGGGCTTCCTGGGTCGAGGGACCGAACTGGCTGTAGATGTCCGGATTGGTGAAGACACTGGTGTCGATGACGAAAGGTTCCATGACGTGACCATCTCAGAGGGGAGGAAAGGGCCGGAAAGCGGAGGAAATAAGGCCGGAAAATCGCCTATTCGGCGCAGATCGCCCCGGAATTCTTGTATATCCCGAGAAATGTACTATGAATGTTGACATAAGTCATAGGGAAAAACGATCAATACAAGGCATGGGAGGGGGAGGAGATGAGTATAGGTATCATGGGCTACATTGTACCGGCGATGGAACCGGGCGCGGCGGCCGGCGGCTTGGATGTCTACCAGGTCGAGCAGCGCGCCGAGGAAGCGGGAGTGGATCTCACGGACGAGCATTGGCAGGTGATCCGCTTTCTTCACGATTATTATCACTATGAAGGGGAACCGCTGAACGCCCGGGAGTTGGTGGGCGCCCTGGCGGGTCGCTTCGATGCCCAGGGCGGACGGCGGTATCTCTCCCGTCTGTTTCCGGGCGGTGTGGTGACCCAGGGGTGCTGGCTCGCGGGACTGAGGGTTCCCGAGAATTCGCGTGACGCCTCGTTTGGCGTGGCGCTTTGAGAACGCTAGCTAGGGTGGAGAGGAGAGGTAATGTTTCAAGTACAGGTCAAGGTCAAGGTCGAACCTCTGAGCTATGAATTCTGGGCCGCCAATTTCGATGAGGACGGTTTTCTTGCCAGGCCAAGGATGTGGACCCCGCAATTGGCCCAGATTATTGCCGATCTGGATGGGATCGGGCCTTTGAGCGATGCCCATTGGGCCATCATCGAGTATCTGCGGGAGCATTATCACCGTTGTGGTGCGCTACCGGTGATGTCCCATGTGTGTCGCAAGCAGCACTTGGATCCCGCCGCCGTGAGGCGCCTGTTCGGCAGTTGCCGGGAGGTCTGGCGGGTGGCCGGATTGCCCAACCCGGGGGAAGAAGCCAAGACCTATATGGCTTGACTCAAAGCGTTCGAATCGGGCGGAGACTCGTCCGGTTCGAGCGGTTCCCTCTCCCGATCCCCGCCATCGGTTCTGCCAAGTATCTGTTGCGGTTCAACTTGCCCCCGGACGAGAGGGAGGCGTGCCCTCAAGCGGCCCGGATGAGAAAAAGCGATGCACAGATGTGAATGGGCCTGCGGTAGCGACCTGGAACTCGAGTATCACGATCGGGAATGGGGCGTACCGACCTACGACGAGCGAAGATTGTTCGAGTTTCTCATCCTGGAAGGCGCCCAGGCGGGGTTGAGTTGGTCCACCATCCTCAAAAAACGCTCCGGCTATCGAGCCGCCATGGCCGATTTCGATCCCCAGGTCCTGGCCGGCTTCTCCGACCAGGACATCGCGGCCCTGCTGGCGAACCCAGGCTTGGTGCGCAACCGGCTCAAGATCCAGGCGGCGGTGAACAACGCCCGCGCCTGGCTTGAGGTGGCGGCCACCCAGGGCGGTTTTGCCGCCTATCTCTGGAGCTGGGTAGACGGGACCCCCATCCACAACGCTTGGCGGACCCTCGCCGAGATCCCCGCACGGACCCCGCTCTCGGACAGCCTGAGCAAGGATTTGCAACGTCGGGGATTCAAATTCGTCGGCCCCACCATTTGCTATGCCTATATGCAGGCGGTCGGACTGGTCAACGACCATCTGCTGGATTGTTTCCGTTACCGGGAAATCAACGCCATGACCCTCTCCAAAGGCTCATCGCCGATCAGGAGCTGAACCCGTCCGCCTACCCCCTTGCCTACAGGTGACCGCGGTGAAGTTGAGGTAGCGGCTGGGTGTCGAGGCGCCGAGCGCGGCCACCCGGCTTCGCTTCGCTCGTCAGCCGCCAAGGGGAACCGGGCCTCGGTTGGAAACGGCCATTTTTCGTTCTCCTATAGAGAACAATATCGCAAAATAAGGCTTATTGTTCTCCAATAAAGAACAAAAAATCAGGTACAAGAGCCCAGGCCCGGGAGCCATCTTTCGATATCCGGGTCGAAGTAAGCCGGTTCGTGGACAAAAGGCCGGGCTTCGCTTCCCTCATCGCCGGCGTGCGCCATCCCTTCGATGATACCCCGGGCCAGGGAATAAGCCCGAGGAGGTCTCACGGACCAGCGCACCAGATCCCTTCCCCGCAAGTTCTGACAGCGTCGCCCGACCGATCCCCGAGGCTCACCGGGTCGCGGCAATTTCCCTATACTGTGCCCAGGATCGGCCTCCCCGGCAGGAGCCGGTGGCGGTCTTCGTCCAGCCTTTTCGATGGAGGGGAGCCTCGCCATGTCTATGCAAAACAATCGACTCATCCGGTGTTTCGCCTTTTTTGCCTTGTGCTGCCTCGGCTTCGGTCCAGTGAGTGCCTGGGCCGATATCCGCGGGCTCACCATCGGCATCGACGACTATTTCCGCCTGGGTCCGGCGGCCCACCTGGAAGGGGCGGTGAACGATGCCGAGGATCTGGGGAGCACGCTGAAAAGCACGGGGGCCAAGGAGGTGGTGGTATTGCGTAACAAGGAGGCTGGACGGGACAGGGTGATGGAAACCTGGCAACGCCTGGTCCGCCAAAGCCGGGTCGGGGATGTACTGGTATTGGCCTTTGCCGGTCACGGCACCCAGGAACCCGAGCGGATCAAGGGTTCGGAGGCCGACGGCCTGGACGAGGTGTTTCTGCTCGCCGGCTACGCCGCCCAGGCGCCTTACAATCAGGAACGACTGCGGGATGATGACTTGGCCGGGATGCTGGATATGGCCGCCAGGTCCGGGGTGCGGGTGATCTTTGTCGCCGATGCCTGTCATTCCGGGACCATGACCCGGGGGGTGGATACCAGGGTGCGTCCGTTCAAGGTACGGGCCTTGCCCAAACAGACCCTGGTCGAGGATCAGCTTCCTCCTCCCAGCCCGGAAGAGGCCCGCATGGAGATCCAGGGTATCGATGGGGTCTTGGCCTTCGGCGCCGTACAGGATCATGAACTGGCCCCGGAAACCCTGATCGAGGGCCACCCCCGGGGGGCGCTGAGCTGGGCCATGGGCAAGGCCCTGAGGGGCGAGGCCGATCTCAATCACGATGGTCAAGTCACCGATGCCGAGTTGACCGATTATGTCCGCGAAATCATCCGCACCCGCATGGAGGGCCAGCAGCATCCAACCCTGCCCACTACCCGCGGCCTACCCCTGGTGGTACTCGGCGTGGCGGGGGCGACCCTGAAGCTGGTCTCCGCCGCGGGCTCGGCCTGGGACCTCTGTAAGCGCTACAACCTGTTCAATTTCTGTATGAGCGAGGGCGAGGAAGAGCAGGCGAAGACGGCTCCGGTAGCCTCACCGGCTCCCAGCCCGAGTCCGCTCGGGATCAACATTCGCAGCACGGCCCCAGCCCCGGAGGAAGTCGCGGCCAAACTGCAAAGGGTGCGTCTGGTCAGCGATGGCTCGGCCACCCTGACCTGGGATCTCGCTCGTGGCGAGATGCTCAATGCCCTGGGGGATGTGGTGGCCTATCTCAACGAGCGTGCCCAGCGCAACACCCCCTCGCCGACCCGGGCCTTCGCCCGCGTGCGCACGGATGAGCCCCAGTCCACCTCGACTCCCACGCCCAGCGGCAGCCTCGAAGATCTCCCCCGGGCGCAACGGGTGATCGACAAATGGCGGCTGATCGAGGGGCTCAAACAGGCGGCGGAACGGCGCCCCTTGCGCATGAGCCTGACCCCGGACGATGGGGTCTACAACCAGGGCAAAGAGGTAACCATCAATGTCGGCGGCCTGGAATCCCCCTATCTCACCCTCTTCAATCTGGCGAGCGACGGCAGCCTCAACTTCCTCTATCCCCTCAGTGGTCCAGGCTTCGCCGATCCCCTGACGGTGCCCCTGGATCGCCCCCATAGCCTGCGTCTGCGGGTCGAGCCGCCCTTCGGCGCCGATCACTTCGTCGCCCTGGCGAGTTCGCGGCCCCTGACCAACCTGCATGCGGCCCTGGCCAGGCTGGAGAAGACCCAGTCCCTCACCGAGCTGGAGTCGGTGTTGCGGGCGGAGTTCGTGCCCCAACCCATTCAACTGGGTGTCCATGGGGTCTACACTCGGCCATGATAGAGTAAAGAGTGATCTTCTTCGCAAAAATCATAAGGTACATCTTATGAACATCGGTCATAAATGGCCTAACCAATTATTCAATATCTCGTTTTTTGCCTGCTTATCGCTTCTGGTCGGCATTGCCCCGACGCTGAGCGGCTGCGCGGGCAACCAGACCATCAATACGGTTCTGGAAGACACCAGCGATCCCTGTTACGCGGAACGCAAGGCCGTGGCTGGGCATCAGTCCCATTTCGCCGAGGATATCGTCACCGGAGCCATCATCGGCGCCGTCAGCGGGGCGGTGATTGGAGCCCTCACCGCCTCGGCGTCCAAGAAAGACGTCGGCAAGGGGGCCGCCGTCGGCGCTGCCGCCGGAGCGGTCGTCGGCGGTATCGGCGGTTACTACAATGCCTTGCAGCGGCAGCAGGGGCAGACCCCCAATATGTTCTATTCCCAGCTCCTCAACGACGTCAGCGAGGAAAACCGCAAGCTCTCGGCGCTGAATCAGGACATGGATCGTCTGCTCGCCTGTCGTAGGCACAACGCCGATTCCATCCGCCAAGCCTACAAACGCAAATTGATGGTACGGACCGAGGCGGAACGACAGATGACGGAGTTGCGGGGCCGTCTGGCCAAAGACGTCGAACTGGCGAACAGCATTCGTGCCGACCTGGGCAAGCGGGCCAATGACTTGCAGTTCGCCGGCATGAAGGTGGCGCCGGACCAGGTTGGTTATGTCGATGTCAGCACCCAGAAGGCGGAGCCCCCAAGCAAGAAAAAGCCGAAAAAGCCGCCGCCGAAAAAGAAGACTCCCCCCCCGGCGGAGGTGCAGAAGGCCATGGCGGACTCCCAGGCCCCGCCGGCGGCCACCACCAACGAGGACCGCAAGCTGGTGGCCAATATCGCCCAGAGTACCAGCCAGCTCCAGGATAATGCCGTCAGCTTCAATACCTCGACCGCCAACCTGGAAAGCCTGGCAGATAGCGGCCTGGAACTGGATACGCCGCGGACCGGGGCTATCCAAGGGGTGGAACGCCTGTTGAGCCTGGTTGTGGATCGCCCAAGATATCGATGGGATCGAGGGAGGGCGATGTGGCTTCTGGGTTGATCCGCGCGGTCCGACTCTGGGCGCTCCTCTGGCCGTTGTGGTCCGCCGTCCCGGCGACCGGAGCCGAAGGACCACCACAACAGCCTTTTCTCCGCATCGAGACCGGCGAGCATACAGCCGCAGTCAGGCGGTTGGCGGTCAATGCCGAGGGCCGTCTGGCGGCGACCATCTCGGACGACAAGAGTATCCGTCTCTGGCAGTTGCCGGATGGCGAACCCCTGGGGGTGTTGCGTGTCCCCATCGACGAAGGGGCCGAGGGCGAACTCCATGCCCTCGCCATGGCGCCGGACGGTTCCCGTCTGGTGGTCTCCGGCCATACCGGGATCACCTGGGACGGTGCGGCCTCCCTCTATGTCTTCGATCTCGAAGCCGGGCGCATGATCGGACGGGTCGCCCGTCAGCCCCATGTGATCAATGATCTGGCCTATTCACCCGATGGGCGCTTCGTCGCCGCCGTTCTGGGCGGGAACGAGGGGCTGCGGGTATGGGACAGCAAGAGTTTCAAGCTGGTATTCGCCGACCCCAAATACGGCGGACGGGGCGCTTGGGTCAGTTTCGCCCCGGATGGCCGCTTGGTGACCGCCGCCTTCGACGGGTTGATCCGCCTTTATCGTCGACCCACTCCGGACCAGTTCGAACTCTCCCTGAGTCGCCCGGCTCCGGGCGGGAAGGCCCCCTATTCGTTGAGTTTCTCGCCGGATGCCGAGTTGTTGGCTGTCGGGCACTACGAAGGCGGCGCCGTGGATATCCTCTCCGGGCGCACTCTGGAGCCTCTCTACCGCGCCGCCGGCGGCGATCTCGGTAACGGCAATCTCGCCGCCGTGGCCTGGAGTCGGGACGGGGCCGAGCTGCTGCTCTGGGCCGGGGGGTCCGCCCACGCGGCGGATGGTCGCCGCTTCATCCGCCGCTGGAGTGGGGCGGGCCGGGGACCGAGCCTGGATATCCCCGTAGCCGGCAGCAATCTCAATGCCCTGACCCAGATCCCCGGTGGGCGGCTGGGCTTCGTCAGCAGCGATCCGAGCTGGGGGCTGGTGGACGCCAAGGGCCGACCGACCTTGACACGCCAAGGACGCACCGCCGATTTCCGCAGCCTCTACGCCGGTCGCTTCGGCGTCTCCGCCGATGCCTCCATGGTGGATTTCGGCATCGCGTTCGGCGGCACCCAGCCGCTACGCTTCGACGCGAAGCGGATGCACCTCGACACCGAGCCGCCCAAGGACGAGCTGACCACGCCGCCGCGGTTACGGGTCGGGGATCAAGCTCTCCAGAACTGGCAGGATCGGGCCGATCCCGCGCTCGGCACGGTCCAACTCGTCCTCACCCCAGGGGATCAGGCCCACAGCGGCGCCCTGAGTGCCGACGGTCGCACCCTGGTGATCGGCGGCGAACACCGCCTTTATCTTTATCGCGGCAGCGCCGAGCCCCTGCGTCGCCAGTCCACCGAGGCGCCAGTCTGGGGGGTGGCGATCAGTGGCGATGGCCGCATCGCCGTCGCCGCCCTCGGGGATGGGACGCTCCGCTGGTATTCCCTCGTGCCGGGACAGGAACTCAGCCTGCTGGGCAGCCTCTTTGTCGTTCCCGGCACCTCCACCTGGGTGGCCTGGACCCCGGAGGGCTTCTTTGCCCATTCCAGCGACGGCGGACAACGGCTGGTCGGCCTCCATTTCAATACCACCGCCGCCGGCAATCCCCTGTTCACCGATTTCTCCCAGCTCTACAACCAACTCCATCAACCCGAATTGGTCAGCGCCCGCCTTGGCGGCCGGCCTTTTGCCGGGTCCACCGAGATCAAGGCCAAGGCGGAGGCCTTTATCGCCGAGTTGCGCCGCCAACCCTTGCCCAGGGCGCGTTGGATCGCCTATTGCCCGCAACGCCCGGTGGCTGATGCGGCAGGTACCCGAGGCTTCGCCCGGGTGAAGGAGGCCCCGCCGCCCTTGCCCGCGGTCGTCCCTTCCCAGGAGGAATGTCATCCCATTGCCGCGGCGACCCGGGGGTTCGCCCGCCTCGCGGCGACGCCGACGACGAGTGCCCAGCCGACCCAGGAGCCGGGGGGGGCCAGCCTGCGTAGCGAGCACAAATGGGTGCGGCTGCAATTCGAGGTCGCCGACATGGGCAGCGGCCTCGGCATCATCGACTTCTTTCACAATGGTCGCCTGATCAACAGATTTCCGCCGCCGGCCCAAAGCCCGGTGGCCCTGGCGGGGACGTCCGGCGGAGCGCCCGGGGTGCCGGGCAACCAGGGCGAGGGTGCCA
The DNA here is from genome assembly GCA_052035915.1 of Pseudomonadota bacterium. Lineage (GTDB taxonomy): Bacteria > Pseudomonadota > Gammaproteobacteria > Chromatiales > Chromatiaceae > JBPOHE01. Next base: position 101,346 of record JBPOHE010000001.1, on the reverse strand, counting down.
AGAACCAACGCCTGGAACACTTGGTGGAGCTACGCCCGGGGCGCAACGATTTCGAGATCAGGGCCTACAACCAGATGCGCGCCTTCGCCCGTTCCCCGGGCCTGACCCTGATCGCCCCGGAGGAGAGCACACGGGGTATTGAGCAGAAACCCAGACTCTTTCTGGTGGCGGTGGGGGTGAACGCCTATGTCCAGAGCCCCTTGACTTATGCCGTGGCCGATGCCGAGGCGGTGACCAAGGCCCTGCAGCGCGTGGGAGTCACCAGCTACCAGGAGGTGAAGCTCATCGAGCGCTACAACCAGCAGGCCACCCAGGCCGATCTCACCGGCATGCTGCTGGATCTGGCGAAACAGGTCCACTCCGGTGACACCTTGGTGCTCTATGTGGCCGGTCACGGCCTCACCGACGAGCGAACCGAACAGTATTATTTCCTTCCCTACGACGCCATCACCAGTTCCAACTGGATCCAGGAGCGCGCTATCGGCCAGGGCCAGTTGGCCGGTGGCTTGGGACAGATTCAGGCCGCCGGCGCCAACATCATGCTCATGCTCGATACCTGTTTCGCCGGAGCGGTGGGTAATGCCTCCAGTTCCCGGCAGATCGCCGGTCAGATCAACAACGCCACCGGGATGCTCACCCTGGCCGGCGCCGCTGGCTATCAGGAGGCCATCGACGCCTTCCGGGACAGCCGACACGGTCTCATGGCCCATTACCTCCTGCTCGGACTCCAGGGCCAAGGGGACTTTCGACCCGGGGACAATCTCTCCGCCGAAGAACTCGGCAAGTGGGTCGCCTATGCCGCCACCCGGGAAGGCCGGAGATCGAGCCACAGCCAATCGGTTGAGGTGATGAAGGGCGATAACATCTACTTTCGCGATTTCGAGCTGGGGCGGGTGCCGGTCCCCGAGCCGACTCAGGCGCTGGCCGGGACAGGCATTGGGAGAGCCGCCGAGTCGAAATAGGCGTCTGGCGTTGGACCGGCACAGTTCGGGCAGCCTGGGGCGTCAACCCGCGACCTGATGACACAACAGAACGATTCACAGAGTGTGCGATTTCGCACAGGAGTCAAGCCATGAGTCTTCCCGAAGACCTGGGCCTGGGGCGCCCGGCCGGCGACCAGCATTACCGGGCCTATGTCGGTCCGCCACAAAACTATGACCTCATCTCGGCCATGAGCTTCGGCTTGCTTACCGCCCTGGGGCTGCGACAGCACCACAGCCTGCTCGATATCGGCTGTGGTTCTTTGCGGAATGGTCGCCTGCTGATCCCCTATCTGAACCGCGAGCGCTATGTCGGCATCGAGCCCAACCGCTGGCTGGTCGAGGAAGGCATCGCCCGGGAACTGGGCGCATCCCTGATCGAGATCAAGGGTCCGCGTTTCCACTTCGCCGCATCGGCAGAGGGACTCGATCTCGACGACCATTTCGATTTTGCCCTGGCCCAGTCCATCTTCAGTCATACCGGTCGGGATCTGCTGGAACACTGGTTACACAGCATCATTCGCCTGCTCAAACCCAGCGGCGCCTTGATCGCCACCTACTTTCTCGGCGACAGCGAGCCTAGCGAGACCGGTTGGATCTACCCCGGCGGAGTCAGATTTCCGGAGGCGACCATGGCGGCCTGCGCCCGCCAACAGGGATTTCGCTTTCGTCCCCTCGACTGGCGTCATCCCAGCCAGCGCTGGGCACTCTTTGCCAGGCCTGAATTCGACGATTCCTGGTTTGCCGAGCGACCACTCGGCTGGAACACCTGGTTCGATTACGGGAGGAAGTAGTCCGGCTCAGGTCCACCGGCGGCCAGGGCTTGGCTCGGTACGAGGCCCAGGATCGATCGCTGTCAGTGTCATTGAAGGCGGTGACACCGCTCCTATCCGATACCTTTTGCTCCGGCACCGGCTCCGAATTTGCTGCCGAGCAATAGACCCTGTAGGAAATGGTATTCGCCCGCGGTTGTTCCGGGCATCGACCGAAACGGGCCGGTTTCCTTCTTTCTTCAAGAACAATACGCCAATATTGTTCTCATTTGGAGAACAAAAACCGAGCAATACGGCCTCGGCCCGGGAGTACCGAAAGGAGGGATTTCCCGACTAACGCCTATGTTCGAGAGTCTTGAGGTGAGGATATGGCCTCGCCAGCGGATGCCGACGGGTGACACATCATCAATCTCTGGCGAAGAGGCGATTCGAACTGAGGAATTGCCAAGTCCGGGTGATTTCCAGGATATCGGCTTCTTTTCTGATATCGGGTGGGAAAGGGGCAAAGGGGGCCGTAAGCTTAACTATCCCTATGGCGGCTTCATCCAGAAGTTTCTCTCCTGATGAACGGATGAGCCGGATATTCTCCAGCGAACCATCCGGTCGGAGTGCTACGGTCAGGACCAAGTGACCGTAAAGCTTGCGTTTTTTGGCTTCTTCCGGATAGTTGAGATTGCCGATGCGCTCTACCTTGAGACGCCATTCTTCCAGATAGGCCGCATATTTATATTCCTGCGTACTGGCACTGATGTGCTTGCGCCGTTGGCGGGTGCTTTGCAGCTCTTGATGACGATCGAGCTCGGCAGAGAGACGGGCGGCCTCGAGTTTGGTACTGGCCAATAATTGAGAGGCGCTGGGGAGGAATTTCTCTGTCGTGGTCGTGGTCGAGCTAGTGGTATCCGAAGCAGCCGTCATTGGCGAACGACTGTCCGATGTTGGCGCCTTGACCAGCACCCGCTCCGGCTTTTTGACGACGGGAGGCTGGAGCGGGGGGGATTCGGCGTGCGGACCGGGCTCGACCTTTAGGTTCTGGCGGGGTGGCAGCGGCATGACCCTTGGAGCTACTGGAGTCGGGATGGGCCGGGGCGGCGATGTGGCCGCGTGACGGGGAGGCTGGGGTTGTTCGGCTTCCCGACCGCCGCCTATCGCCTTGACCTCGGCAAGAAAGTCCGGTTTGGGGTCGATGTGCTGCGCCGGTGGCTGGCGGATCAAGGTGACTTCGATACTGCGTTGGATCCTTGTCGGTGGTTCCTGGGGATTGAAGCGAAACTCCACTCCCCAGATAACAAAGGCATGCAAGGTGGTGACCAAGACCAACAGCAGGCCAAAGCGGAGCCGGGGTTCGGCATCGACGAATCCGATTCCTGAGTCAAAAATCTTAGCAGTGGCTGTGTGCACGACGAACAGGCCGGATCATTGGGTGGGATCATTGTTCGAGCAAGGTCCAGGGCAAGGTAACCTGTGACAGCTCTTATCATTTACCCGATTTTTCAAGAGTCGCTTCTCGGGTTGGCTCACCGGCTTCTTCCGACGATCCCGGAACCAGTGGGGGGCTGATCCGGATCTTCGCCGGTGGTTCCAACAGATGAACCCGTTTGGCCATGGCCGGATTCATATGCAAAGTACCGTCCTCGGCGGTGAGGAGGACATATTTGATTCCCATGGACCTGGCTATGTCGTACCACTTCTCTGGGCCGGCAATGAACAAAGCCGTCGAGGCGGCATCTGCGGTAATGCTCTCGGAGTGGATGATGGTGACAGCCGTCGTTCCCTTGGCGGGATACCCTGTGCGCGGGTCGATGATGTGATGAAGCCGTTTGCCGTCACGGATGTGGGAGCCTTCGTACTGACCGGTCGTGAAGACGCTCTCATCTCCTTGAGCGTTGATGGTGCCAAGCACCCCAACGCCAGACGGGCGCCGGATCGGAACCCGCCAAGCGAGACCATCGCGAGACCCGATCGCACGATAATCGCCCCCGGCATTGAGTAAAGCATTATGGACACCCAGTTCACGGAGATGTTGGGTAATGAGGTCTATGGCATAGCCCTTCCCCAAGGCGCCAAAATCGAGTTGGACGCTTGGGTTGGTGCCACGGAGGATGATCCCTTCCAGGTCTAGATCGCTCATTTTCGGGTTTGAGCGGAGTTGTTCCTGAATATCCCGATCCGCAGGCAGGGGGATGGAGGAATCCGTGTCTTCGCTTTGAAATCCCCATAACCTGAGCAACTTCCCTATGGCTGGATTGAAGAAACCCTGGCTGCGTTCAGAGAGGAGGATACCGTGCTCAATCAAGGGTAATACGGCGGGCGGAACGGCGAATTCCTGGCCGGTGGGGAGTTGTTTGTTGACCAAGCCCAGCGGACCCGGTTCCCAGCCATGCCAGGCTTGATGAATAGCGGCGAAATCGGCCTTGATGATAGCGGCCACTTGCTCGAAGGAGGCTTTATCGATACCTATGAGCGTCAAATCAATCTGTGTGCCAAAGGCATGAAATCGCTCCGTGTAGGCCGGCTCTTGATTCCGACATCCAGGGCTGAAAGAGACCATCAACCACAGCAGGGCGACCCCGAAAGTGAGACCTTTGGTGTTTTGCGACTTCATGGCGCCAACTTCGCGCTGATGGCATTCATTACCAAGCCGCCGATATTGAGGCCATATTCCCGATCAAGTTCGCGGATACAGGTCGGACTCGTGATATTGATCTCGGTCAGATAATCGCCAATCACATCGATCCCCGCAAAAAGGATGCCCATATCGCATAGGGTGGGACCGATGCGGGAGGCGATCCAACGGTCGCGCGGAGAGAGGGGAACCCCATGCCCTTTCCCTCCGGCGGCCAGGTTGCCGCGGTTTTCGCCCGGGGCCGGTACACGGGCCAGGGCGTAGGGCACAGGTTCGCCTTCGATCAGGAGAATCCTTTTGTCCCCGGCGCTGATTTCAGGGATGAATTTTTGCGCCATCGCCAAACGTGAGCCAAGCTCGGTCAGGGTTTCGATGATCACGTTGGTGTTGGGATCGCCGTCACGGATGCGAAAAACGGAATGCCCCCCCATATTGCCCAGCGGTTTCAGAATGATATCCCGATGCGTGGCCAGAAAGTCACGGAAATCCCTTGCCTGACTACTTACCAGAGTCGGCGGGATGCACTCGGAAAAACCGGTGGCGAAAAGCTTTTCGTTGGCGTCCCGCAAGCTGCGGGGCCGATTGACCACCAAGCAACCCCGGTGTTCAGCCACCTCCAGAAGCATGGTGGTGTAGATATATTCGATGTCTACCGGAGGATCCTTTCGCATCAGAATCACCTGCAGGTGGTCCAATGCCTTGTGCTCGATCCCGGCGAGTTCAAACCACCGTAAAGGGTCATCCCGGACCTTGAGCCGACGCATATACGCATAGCTACGGGAACCCCTGAGATGGATATCTCGGGGTTCCATGTAAAACAATTCCCAGTCCTGGTCCTGGGCGGCGAGCAAGATGGCGAGGGTGCTGTCTTTGTGGAAGATTATGGAATCGATAGGATCCATCACCACACCCAGAGAACGGACTGAATGCTTGTCGGGAGACTCTGTCATGGTACGGCCGGGTTGTCGATGCGAATCGGGCCATTCTCTGAGCAATAGGTTTCAGGGGCAACGGGAAATACGGTGGTAAGGCGATTGCCTGAAGCCTGGCGGCAGGGTTTTTGGCCTATTTGAGGGTGATTTGCGTCAAGACTTTGTGGCTTGTCCCGATGTCCTGTTGCAGACCTCAGGGTGGCTTGCTATGTTTGACAGCGTTTTGGGCCCGCGGGGCGGGTTGAAGCAAAGCTGCTGCAGGATAGAGGCGAATTGGCTGAAAAAAGGAGGCTGGCCGATAAATGCAGAGGGAGACCGGAAAAGCGAGAAAATGTCGATTTCTCCCATTTGGGGGAGCATTGGTGAGCGGTGATTTCCGAGGGATACGGCATTTTCCGATGGTGAGCGGCAGGCGGCGTGACGGATACCAGCCTAATAGGGTGAGGTGGTAAGCGATGAATGTGGAGCCCGATCTCAGTGGCTTAAAGGTGATGGTCATCGATGATAGCAAGACCATCAGGAGAACGGCTGAGAATCTCTTGCGTAAGGCCGGGTGCGAGGTTTTGACTGCAACCGATGGCTTCGAAGCCTTGGCAATGGTTGCGGACAACCGACCCGATATTATTTTCGTGGATATCATGATGCCGCGCCTTGACGGTTACCAGACCTGTGCGCTCATTAAGAACAATTCCGAATTCAGAAAAACACCCGTGATCATGCTATCCAGCAAAGACGGCTTGTTTGATAAAGCGCGTGGACGGATTGTTGGTTCTGAGCAATATTTGACTAAACCGTTTACCAAAGAAGAGCTTTTAACCGCTATCAAGATACACGCAAAGCGGTAAGGTGTCAGGTTGGTTTGAATACCCTCCCACCGGAAAGCCTCGGTATAGCCAGTGAACATGAATATCGTTGGAATCTGTAAGGGCTGGACGAGTAGCATGTATCAGAGGTTGAATCTTGGATATATTGCTGAGAAGTATGGGAGCTGGTTGGTGTCCCATGAGATGCTTTTCGTTTCTTAGGCAGGCGGAATATGGCAAAGATCCTCATAGTTGATGACTCACCCACAGAAATCCATGTCATGCGGACATTACTCGAAAAGAACGGCTATACAGTCTTTACAGCAGCAGATGGCGCTTCTGGGATCAACTCCGCAAAACAGATCCAGCCTGATCTCATCCTGATGGATGTGGTGATGCCTGTGATGAACGGTTACCAGGCAACCAGGCAATTGAGCAAGGATCCTGAAACCGCCCACATACCAGTCATCATGGTGACTACCAGGGGTGCAGAAACGGATCAAAATTGGGGTTTGCGGCAGGGGGCACGAGAATATTTAACCAAGCCCATTGACACTCGAGTACTCCTGTCCAAGATCAAAGGTCTGCTGGCGCATTGACGAATTACGGGGAGCGGTGGTGGATGCCTCAGACATCTTCAGGCTGCTGAAAGAGATAGAGTTTCGCAGTCGGCATTCCGCTGCAGGTTTACCTCAGCAGGATGAGGAACGAGAGTTCTGGCAGGGGGTGGTTTTCTCCATAGGCCACGAGCGGTTCGTTGCCGGGCTTGGGGCCATCGCAGAAATTCTCAATTACCCAGCTTCGGTAACCCCGGTTCCGGGTGCCAAGCTGTGGATGCGGGGTATCGCCAATATTCGCGGAGTTCTGTTACCGATCATCGATCTCAATGCCTTTCTCGAGGCTGGTCTCACGGCTATTAGCCGCCGTTCTCGAGTATTGGTATTTCGTCACGGGACACACGAATTCGGGTTACTTGTCGGTGAATTGGTCAGCATGCGACACTTCGACCAGTTAAATCGAACCGACAAGCGTGAGGGCAAGGGACAAGCGTTTCGTTATGTAACCTTTGGGTTCGATCAGGAAGACAGCTATTGGCCTGTGTTCAGCGTGGAAAAACTGGCGGATAGTCTAGAATTCCAAAGCGCCGCTATCTAAGGGCCAATGCCATGAGGAGTACGCAAAGATGAAACTGGGTCGTAATGAAGAGGCTTGGTTGATCCTGGCGAATGGGTACAGAATATTTTTACGCTTGAGAGGCGCTCAGCTCATGCTGAGTTGGCCAACTGTTTAGGCAAGACGTCGTTAACACAATTCCACGAGGCGATTGGGGGGGTCAATGGCCACACAAGCGAAATCGGCAGGGCAAGCCAAAGCATCCAACAAGGTTGTCGTCCTGCTCTCGGTACTATTGCTGGGAACCATTATTCTGGCGTTGTTCACCTTTCTCCATGTGTCGCAACGGAGTTCTTACGACGAGAAATATTTGTTGCGGTCCTCCGATGAACGCATCCATTCCCAACGAATAGCCAAGTTCGCCTTGGCGGCGGCGCGAGGTGATACGGATGCTTTCGCGATGTTAAAAAAATCGCGGGATCAGTTTGCCCGCATTCTTCAGGAATTGCGTGAGGGGTCGGCAGCGGATTCCCTGCCACCTTCTCCCCAGGAAGTCAAGCCCCAGTTGGATGCTTTGGATAGGAGCTGGATCAGGCTCAACCAGGGGGTCGAGTTGGTGTTGAAAAACCAGCAGGATATTCTCGGCGTCGGTCAATTCGTTAAGGTAATCACCGACTTGCTGCCCCAGCTTCAGCGTAACTTCGAGGATGTGGTAAAGATCCTCTTAAAACAAAAGGCCTCCCAACATCAGGTGTTTCTGGCCACCAATCAGCTCATGTTGGCGCAGCGGATTGAACACAATGCTTCCAGAGTGCTTGCTGGGGGGCAGGCTACCGACATAGCCATCGAGCAGTTCGGCAAAGATGCCGAGCAGTTCGGCAAGGTGCTGGAGGGTATGTTGCGTGGTGATGCGGAGATGGGCATACAACAGGTAACCAATGCGGAGGTCGAGCAGAAGCTGCGCGAAGTGGCCATGTTGTTTACCACGATCAAACAACATGCTGAAGAGATCATCCGCATAACGCCGAACGTATTACCGGCGGTTGATGCGGCCAACAAGTTGACGGAGTCGAGCGATGTGGTCAACGATGCGGCCGAGCAACTCATCTCCGCTTTCCGTGAATCGCCCGGGCGTATCTCCATTCTAGGTATAAAGGCTGGTCCGGTGCTCATCTCTGTGTTGGGTGCCCTATCCACTCTCTTGCTGGTCTTGCTGGGCTGGACCCTGGTGCGGGAATCTCGTCGGCAAGCCGCTGCGATCCGTGAGCAGAACGACATCAACCAAGCCGCTATCCTGCGTCTCTTGGATGAAATGGGCGATTTGGCCGACGGCAACCTTACAGTACAGGCGACGGTTACCGAGGACATTACTGGAGCGATTGCCGACTCCATGAACTATGCCATTGAGGCTACACGCAGCTTGGTAACCACTATCAAAAGCGCCGCTGAGCAGGTGTCGCGTTCAGCTCAGGATACCCGGGCGACGGCGATGCAACTCGCCGAGGCCAGCGAGCTGCAAGCTGAGGAGATTACCGCAGCCTCCGACGCTATCCGCAGGATGACCTTGGCTATCGATCAGATGTCAAACGATGCCTCCGAGTCTGCCGATGTGGCCCAGCGCTCGGTAGAAATCGCCGCCAAGGGTACGGACACCGTGCGTCGCACCATCCAAGGTATGGATTCCATCCGTGAACAGATCCAAGAGACATCCAAACGCATCAAGCGTCTTGGTGAGAGTTCGCAAGAGATTGGCGATATCGTTGAGCTGATCGACGATATTGCTGACCAGACCAATATTCTTGCTTTGAACGCGGCCATGCAGGCGGCTATGGCAGGAGAGGCGGGGCGAGGTTTTGCGGTGGTTGCCGACGAAGTGCAACGGCTTGCTGAGCGCTCCAGTAATGCCACCAAGCAGATCGACGCCTTGGTGAAGACCATTCAGGCCGATACTAATGAAGCTGTGCGCTCCATGGAGGCTAGCACGTCAGGGGTGGTGAGTGGGGCTAAACTCGCCGAGGACGCCGGTGAAGCGCTCAAAGAGATCGAAAACGTGTCGAATTATATTGCTGATTTGACCCGTAAAATTGCTGACTCAGCGCAGAAACAATCCGCTGCGGCCACAGGTGTCAATAACACCATGACTGTGATCAGGCAGATTACATCTCAAACTACAGAGAGCACCACGCAAACAGCAGCATCTATTGGTAATCTGGCTGATCTTGCAAATGACCTACAAAAATCCGTTACCGGATTTCGTCTGCCTACGTAACTGTTTTCGGGGCCGGGGGTCTGCCTTGCCCGGCCCAATCAAAATCGGTCACAGACTCCATCCGGTTTGGGATGTACAGTCTGCTTCATCTAAGTGTATACCCTTAGTGGTTTTTTTCTTAGACATCTAGATCTCTCTTCGAAGATCTGCTCGAGCCGAGGACCAAGGCATGGCCACCCAAGACCACAGCACTTTGATTTGGATTAAAGGCGCTCTCGACGAGGTGATTCTCAGCGCCCGCAGGGACCTCGAGGACTATATCGAGGGGAGTGGCGACACCGATGCCATGGTGAAGTGTGCTGAAAAGCTCCATCAAGTGCGCGGTACCTTGCACATGATCCAGCTCTATGGCCCGGCCATGCTTGCGGAAGAGATGGAGAATACGGCTGCGGCCTTTGCAGAAGGGCGCTTGGTGAAATCATCCGAGGTTGCAGAACCCTTGATGATGGCTATGATCCAGTTGCCCGACTATCTGGAAAAGCTCCACAGCGGAGCACAGGACATCCCTCTGGCGATCCTTCCTTTGCTGAATGACTTGCGTTCCGCCAGGGAAGCCCCGCTGCTCACTGATGCCGCTTTATTCAATCCCATACTGGAGTCTGCCAGTCTACCCTCCCATGTCGTGGGGCAGGCCAATCCTCATCTGCCCGCCAAAGTTAGAAGGTTGAGGGGAACCTATCACAAAGCTTTGTTGAGTTGGTATCGGGATCTGAAGGCCCAACAGGGTTTGCAAATCCTGATCGAGGTCTTCGCCGAGCTGGCCGGAAGCGCTGGCACGCCCTTGGTTTATGGGCTTTTTCGCTCTGCCCAGGGTGTGGCCGCTGCCGTTTTGGCGGGGGGAATGGATGCCGGGGCTACCGTCAAGCAACTGATCGGGAAACTAGACCGGGATCTCAAGCGACTCTCCGAAAGCGGCGAGGATGGCCTTAAAGAGACTGAGGCGGAAGAGACCGTCAGGCATCTACTTTATTATGTCGCCCGCGCGGGAAGTGATGACGATATCAGTCGCGCCGTTCGGGAGGAGTTTGATCTGGATTCCGCCTTACCAAGTCAGGAGCGATTGCTGAGTTTGCGGGAACAACTCTCGGCTCCCAGCATGGAGATGCTGAAAACAGTCCAAGAAGCGATCAAAACCGACCTGGTTCAGGTTAAAGATAGTCTTGATCTGTATATCCGCGGTACAAGAGATCAAACCGATGGGCTCATCGCTTTGGAAAGCCCGCTACGTCGCATAGGCGACACACTGGGAATCATCGGCCAAGGGGATCTGCGGCAAAGACTGCTCGATCAGGTCGACCGCATCCATCGTGTTAGGGAATCTGGGCTTCCACCAGAAGATGCGATCCTCATGGATATAGCGGCCAATTTTCTCTTTGTCGAATCTTCGCTGATCAATCAGGCGGCAGGGAGAGACGCCGTATTGGGCCATGCCGATAATGTTTCTGCTGCGAACAAGCTCGGCCTGCCTGAGGGAGAAATGGCCAGCCTTGTCGATCTCACCATGAGAGAGGCCAAGGTTGATATCGCCCATGCCAAAGAGGCGATATCGGCCTATATCAAATTGCCGGAAAGCCTAGACCAACTCGCTGAGGTACCGGCTCGTTTTCGTACCATTGCTGGCGCTTTTCGTATTCTCAACCAAGCCGATACGGCGGTTGTGTTCAAGTCGATCGCGGATTGGATGCAGTCGGGCGGGCTTTCGGAAGCTGTACTGGCTGATCAGGAGAGTCAGGGCGCCTTGGCTGACGCCATTACCAGCGTCGAGTATTACATTGAGGCCCTGATGGAAGGGCGAAGCCAGGGAAGTCGACATCGGATTCTGGATTGGGCCCGCCAGGCGCTACAGCGTCTGCAACTCCGCACCACCGAGCTAGAAGGTCTGGGCCAAGAAACCCTTGCAGTCGATCAAGGCCTATCTACCGCTGTCGTCGAGGTTGCACCAACACCAGAGATTCCCGAAGTCGACCCGGAGATCCTTGAAATCTTTATCGACGAGGCGAAAGAAGAGATTGGGATCATCGCCGACAGGGTACCCAAATGGCAGACCAACATCGAAGACAAAGAGGCGCTTATCACTATTCGCCGTTCCTTCCATACCCTGAAGGGTAGTGGGCGATTAGTGGGAGCCACGCTGATTGGCGAGTTTGCTTGGTCGATTGAGAACATGCTGAACCGGGTAATCGACGGGACCTTGATGCCGACACCCGAGCTTCTCAATGTTTTGATGTTTTCAGTCGATGTACTGCCTCAATTGATTGATAGTCTTGAAGCCGGCCAAGCGCCTCAATTGGATGTGGGGCCTTTGATGCAGGAGGCCTTTGCGCTGGCCACTTTGGTAGGCGTGACGACGGAAGAGGCAAAAAAAGCGCTTCTACCCCCGACCGGGGTATATCAGCCTTATGAGGCTCCCCCCGATGCCCATCTGGTTTCTCCCACCGAGTCCCCCGCCGAGGTTGTTGAAGCGGCTGAACCGATTCCTGTCGAGACACTAGCTCATGGCGAATTCGGTGTCCCGGAAACCAAGATCGGCCAGGAGGAGGTTGTCGATGAAGAGATTCTCGACATTTTCCTCGAAGAGGCCAACGAAGAACTGGCCGTGGTCCAGCGGCTGTACCCTAGATGGAAAAGCCATCCCGAGGATATGGAGGCACTGAAAACCTTCCGACGTTCATTTCATACCCTCAAAGGAAGCGGACGCCTAGTTGGAGCCGTAGAGATTGGGGAGTTTGCCTGGTCCATCGAAAATATGTTGAACCGGGTCATTGACGGCAGTCTAGGCTTGTCTCCTCATCTCTACGCCATTATGGATCAGGCTTTGGATGTGCTTCCAGAACTGATCGACTGCCAGAGTTCCAAGACCCTCCCGAAGCATGATGTCCAACCTTTGATCGACCGCGCCTTTGCCTTGGTCAGAGGCGAGGTGGCGGAACCCGTCAGAGTAGGCGAATTGCGGCTTGAAGAGGAAGAAGCCGTCGGTCTGGGCGCCGCGCCCGAGGTTGTGGAAGCTGCCGAAGAGGTATCCGGGGAGGCGGCGGCCTTGGAGTACGAGATCGATCCGGTGCTGCTGGAGATCTTCGAAAGCGAGTCGACGTCCCATCTGGAAACCCTCAAAAACTTCGTCAGCGGGTGCAGACAGTTCCCTGCCACATGCATTCTCACCGAAAGGTTGTCCCGCGCTTTTCATACCCTCCACGGCAGCTCCCATATGGTCGGCGTCCAGCCCATGGCCTTGGTAGCCGATGCCATGGAGCGATACATCCTGCTGCTTATGTCCTCTGGGACGCCGCCAACCGTCGGGGTGGTCGATCTAGTCGACTCGGCGCAGGCCTTGCTCTCGGACTTGCTGATGGCCGTTCGCGAAGGGAGGAGAGAGCTTCCGAGCACAAGTGAACTTTTAGATCGGGTCCATCAGGCCGTAAATACCCTGGCTGGCCTCAAGCCAAGGGATGTGGCGACTCCCTTGATCGAACCCATTCTTCCAAGCGAGGCGGTTGGGATGGGCGAAGAGCCTGTTCCCCCAATTACGGAATCCGATCTCCTTCTGGGGGGTACCGTCTTCCAGGTCAGTGGCGACCGTGAGATGGTGGATATCTTCCTTGATGAGGCCAAGGATCTGCTGGCGGAGCTGGACGATGCCATCCAGGAATGGCGCCGGGATACTGGGAACACCGAGGTTATTGCTGCGATGCAGCGCACCCTGCACACCCTCAAAGGCGGTGCTCGCTTAGCGGGTATCCAGCCCATAGGAGACCTCAGCCATGCCTTTGAGAGCCTGTTGATCGGCATCAATAGTGGTCGTGTATCCCTTGGCCTGGAGGATATCGATTTGGCCCAGGAGGTGATCGACCGCATCGCCGACCAAGTCGAGGAGGTAGCCAGACAAGGACAGGTCCACGCAGCTGAAGATCTGGTACATAAACTCGAAACGGCCAAGCTTGATACCGGAGAAAAAACGCTTCCGGTAAAAGTGGCACCGGAAGTTATTGACAGTGAGCAAGTCGCGGTTGGAGGAGAGTCTGATCTGGTCGAGATTTTCCTGGCCGAGGCTGCGGATATTTTGGAATCCCTTGATACCTCGATGCAGAAGCTCAAAGGGGGCGAGGATCTCGATTTGCTGAATTCAATGCAGCGCAGCCTCCATACCCTCAAGGGTGGGGCGCGATTGGCGGGTATCGAGCCGATTGCGGATCTCAGCCATGCCTTTGAGACCTTGTTGATCGGCCTTGCCAATCAAAGCGTTCCTTACAACCAGCAAGTCCGAAGGCTTGCTCAGGAGGCGGCTGATCGCTTGGCCGCCCAGGTTGATGAGGTGTCTCTCGGGCATGTCCACCGAGCAGAAGACCTTATCCATCAGGTGGAGGAAATAAAGACCCAGATAACGGCTCCAGTTTCTCCCAAGGGTCTTCCGGTTGGCCAACGCCAGGTGGCCACGGCCCCATCTCCGGTCAGCGAATTGGTGCGAGTCAAACAGGAGCAGATCAGGGTCAGTGCCGCCTTGCTCGACCGCTTAGTAAATAATGCCGGCGAGGTCAGTATTTATCGGTCCCGGCTGGAGCAACAAAACACGACCATCGGATTCAATGTGGATGAACTTGGACAGACGGTTGCCCGACTTCGCACTTTGTTACGCCAGCTCGAAATCGAGACGGAAACCCAGATCCTTTACCGCTGGGAACGGGATCGGGAATTCCAGGATATCCATGCGGATTTCGACCCCCTGGAGATGGATCGCTTCTCGACCATGCAGCAACTTTCCCGGAGTCTTTTGGAAACGGTGAACGACCTTTCCAATATTAAGGATGTCTTGGGCGAGTTGCGGCGTGAGACAGAAACCTTGTTGTTGCAACAATCCCGTGTTTCCAACGATCTTCAAGATGGATTGCTTCGTACCCGGATGGTGCCCTTTGCCCAGGTTGTACCGCGACTGCACCGTCTGGTACGGCAAACCAGTAGGGCCTTGGCGAAGGAAGCTGAATTGGAAGTCTATGGTGCCGATCAAGAACTCGAACGCAATATCCTTGAGCGAATGGTGGCGCCGCTGGAGCATCTGCTGCGAAATGCCGTCGCCCATGGTATTGAGTCGCCAGCGGAGCGGCGGGCACAGAGAAAATCAGAGGTAGGCAAGATCACTATCCATATTGGGCGAGAGGCTACGGATGTGATCATCACCATCGCCGATGACGGTGGTGGCGTGAGGCTGGACGCGGTACGTAAACGGGCCATCGAGCGTGGTCTCTTAGCTCCCCATGCCGATGTTTCCGACAATGATCTCGTGCAATTCATTTTGGCTCCAGGTTTTAGTACCGTCTCTGAAGTCAGCCAAATTGCCGGGCGTGGCGTGGGCCTTGATGTAGTTATCAGCGAACTGAAACAGGCCGGTGGTTCACTGGAAATTGAATCAACACCTGGAAGAGGTTCTACCTTCCTTATCCGCCTACCCTTGACATTGGCCATCAGCCAGGCCCTGCTCATCCAGGTAGGAGACGAAACCTATGCTATCCCCTTTGCCTCGATTGAGGGTGTAGTGCGACTGGCTCGGGCTGACTTGGAGGCGCATCACGAGGATGGCCGTCTGTTGGAATATGCTGGCAATAGTTATCAGGTACGCTATCTTGGCGGTATTTTGGGAATATCCGCTATGAGCTTCCCCGAAGGCCGCAAGTGGTTTCCTTTGCTTCTAGTACGATCCGGCGACCATCGGGTGGCGTTGCAGGTGGATAACTTGGTCGGCAACCGCCAGATCGTGGTGAAGTCGGTTGGACCCCAGTTGAGTGCCATCCGTTGGATCACAGGTGGGACTATTCTGGCCGATGGCCGTGTCGCCCTGATCCTCGACGTCAATGCTTTGGTGCGCAAAGAAATAGAACGTTCTTGGGTACGCTTCAAGGGAGAAGAACAAAGGGTCGTCGAACGCGAGGTCACTGTTATGGTGGTGGATGATTCCATCACTGTACGCAAAGTCACGGGACGGTTGTTGACACGTAACAATATGAGCGTCATCACCGCCAAAGACGGCATGGATGCGGTGACCATGTTGCAGGAACGTATCCCCGACGTTATGTTGTTGGACATCGAGATGCCGCGTATGGATGGCTTCGAGTTGGCCCGGCATATGCGCAACACCCCCGAGCTGTCAAAGATACCCATCATCATGATCACCTCCAGGACGGGTGAGAAGCACCGTCAGCGGGCCATGGAACTGGGAATCAAACGTTATCTCGGTAAGCCTTACCAGGAATCCGAGTTGCTCGAAAACATCCACTCCGTTCTTTCCGAGGTCAATGCATGACCCCTGTATCGGCTGCTTCCGCCAATCTCGTCCGTGCGGTGTTGATTCCCATTACCGGGGCGCAGTTGTTGTTGCCGGCTACTTGCATCGCTGAAGTGGTCAACTACACCAGTCCTCAGCCCAGAGACCCAGCCCCACCCTGGTTCCAGGGACAACTCGCATGGCGTGGTGAGATCATCCCTGTGGTAGCGATGGAGCATTTGTTGGGTTCATCGCTGGTTCCCCCTGGGCATCGCTCCCGTATTGTGGTCTGTAATGCTTTGGGGGAAACGCCAGGATTGGACTATATAGGTATCCTAGCGCGGGCTCTGCCTCGCCTGGTTCAGGTTACTCCGGACAACATCTCTCCAAGGAAGGATGGAGAGGGGCCTCCTCCCGGGATCTTGGCCGAGGCCGAAGTGGCGGGACAACCGACACTGATACTTGATCTCGACTCGATAGAAGCCAAGCTCATTGAATTGCTTGAATTGGAAGACTAATCGCGGAAATCACCCCACAGCATTTGCATAGCGGCTATGGCCGCCAGAGGGGCCGTTTCCGCACGCAGGGTGCGGGGTCCCAGCCGAACCGGTAAGAATCCGGCCAAAGAGATCTGCTCTTTCTCTTCTTCGGCCATTCCTCCCTCTGGTCCGATAAGCAGATGTATATCGCCTTGAGGGGCCTCGAGACTCGCCAGAGTTGCTGACGCTTCGGGGTCCAGACTGATTAAGGTGCCTTGTGGTGGCGTGGTAAAAACTTGCTTCAGGGCGAGAGGGGTTTCCAGTTCTACCAAGCGTCGACGTCCGCTCTGCTCGCAGGCCGAGACCGTCAACGCACGCCAGTGCTCGATCCTACGTTCCAAACGACCGTTCTCAAAACGTATCAGACTGTGTCTACAGAACAGGGGAGTAATGCGTTGTACCCCGAGTTCTACCGCCTTCTGGATCAAAAAATCCATCGGTTCGCTACGGATCAGGCATGGCAGCAGATGTATCCTGAATGCTGGCTGGGGTTCAGGCGGAGAGACCGAAAGGAGGCGGACCTCCACCTCCCCGGCACCAAGTTGATGGATGAGGCCGAAATAGTCACATCCCTCGCCATTGAACAGGGTCACTTTCTCCCCGGGAGATAAGCGCAGCACCTTGGTTACATGGTGAGCGGCCCCACCACTCAACCAAACCCGTGAATCAGCGGCGAGAGGCTGTGGCGTGAAAATCCGTATCCGTCGCATGGATCAGGGAAAACCCAGAGGTCGTGGTGCTATAAGGCGATTTCTGTCAAAAGAAATTCCCGTCTGCTGGTCTGTTCGTCCGCCTTCGGCGTTACGCCAGCCGTTACAGAACTCGTCCTGCGCCGGCTGGCGCGCCTGGAAGGCGAACGAACCGCCGGCACATTCTGGTATTTCTTTTTCCGGCAATCGCCCAAACCCCGGAGCGCACTCCTATTCCTTGATTGGGGCTCATGGTGTTCCCTGAATCTGTTGCCATGAAAGGCGTCGGATCACTCGCCGCCGATCTTGCTCATCAGCCCGAAGCTTTTGACGAAGGGTCCCGCCATGCGAGGATCTTTGATCATGGCGCCGAAATCTCCCTTAAGGAATTTGAGTTTTCCCATGGTAAAGGCCATGCCCATGCTGGCCATACCAAGCGGTTTCTCGATCCACTTCATCCAGTCAGTCTTGTCGGCGCGCATATCCCAGTTCGGAGCTTCGCCGTTCCAAGAGCCGGCCCGTACACAGGTGCCTTGTTCCACGACAAAGACACCTCGTGGATTGGGCTCATTCTTGAAGCCGCAGGTGATCACGGAGGAAAAGTTGATCTCCGCCAGTCTGTCCCTGACTTCGGGCTCCATATTCCAAGCGTCTTTCAATTGATTCATCCATGCGTCGGAAAATAGCTGTGCCATAGGGTCAACCTCACTATAAAAAGATGCGATTTGTACTGATTTTCCCCTGCCGGAAAGGGAAACCCGTTGGGATCATTGACGGCTTAGCGGAAAATTCCTCGATCCGGATCGCCCTCAAGAAATCGGCTGGATCACCGTCCTCTTTAGCCTAGGTCAGGAGAGGGCTGAACGACCTTGTTTCCGCCGTTACGATAGTAACGATCATGATGGCTTGAAAAGCCTCCGGCGAGAAGCGCTATTGTATAGCAGGCGGGGGAATCTCTCGATGAAAAAAGCCTTCTGTTATTGTAATTCCATGGACGCCAGGGCTATGGTCGGGCACAATCCTACAGTCTTGTCGCATTGCGTCAGTGATACTAATAAACCAATACGGGCCGTCAGCGCCTCCCCGCGGTCAAATACCGATCCAACCCGATAGACAGAGCCATGGCCACCTCGATGCCTCAACCCTTGAGCCTTTCCCGTGCCGCCCGTCTGGCGGGCGTGACCCGGGGAGAACTCCAGCAGCGGATCCGCCAAGGGGAGGTGGTTACCTTTGAAGGGAAGATCGAAGTCAGCGATCTCCTGCGTATCTACCCCAATGTCAGTCTTGATCGCAGTGAGATGTTGGAGAAGGTCGAGTACATCAAGGTCACCGCCCAGCCGAAGACCTTTTACTCCGACGGCGCGCCGAGCCTGGAGATCCTTCTCTCTCGTCTGCAACAACTGACCGATATCCTGTTGCAGACCAAGACCGCGTTGAATACCGCCGAAGACTTACTACAGGAAAGCCTCTCACGGATAGGGTCTCTGGCGACCGAGGCTCCCCATGAACTCTCGAACAAATTGGCGGAGTTGGCCGAATGGTTGGCGTCGGCCCTTGATCGCCAACCCAGCCGCCCGGATCAACGCGCCCGACTCTTCGC
Source organism: Pseudomonadota bacterium (assembly GCA_052035915.1). GTDB lineage: Bacteria > Pseudomonadota > Gammaproteobacteria > Chromatiales > Chromatiaceae > JBPOHE01. Next base: position 82,775 of record JBPOHE010000001.1, on the reverse strand, counting down.
CAAAGACGCCTTTCTTCGCATTATGGCAGCCGGTATCAAAATCATTCCCAGCGGACACGAGTTTTTCGTTGAAGGCACCGAAACCATCCTCGAAGCCTCGATGCGGGCGGGACTGCATCTCAGTTACGGCTGTTCCAGCGGCAATTGTGGTAGCTGCAAGGCCCGTGTCGTGAAAGGTCAGGTGTGGAAACTGCGCGAGCACGACTACCTGTTGAGCGAGAGCGAACGGGCCATGGGCTACATCCTGACCTGTTGTAACACGGCGGTGACCGATGTTCTTCTTGAGGCCGCCGAGGCCATGGCCCCCAAGGATCTGCCTCATCAGGAGATCCGCTGTACGGTAAAGGGCTTTGAACCGCTGACGAACGATGTCAGTGTGCTGAAGCTCCAGACCCCCCGCACCCGTTCCTTCCGGTTTCTGGCCGGCCAACGGGCCCGGCTCAGCCTGGAAAGCGGCGCGACTATCGAGTTGCCTATCGCCAGTTGTCCCTGTGAAGGCCGGAAACTCCAGTTTTTCGTCCCCAGACAAGCGGATGTTCCCTTTTCCGCCCAGCTATTCGCTGGTCTGACACCGGGTCAAACCCTTTTGTTGGATGGCCCTCAAGGGGACTTTGTTCTGTTCGAGGATTCCCCAACGCCATTATTGTTCATCGCTTTCGGCAACGGCTTTGCCAGTGTGAAGAGTCTCATCGAACATGCCATTTCCATCGACAACGCGGAAAGTTTCCATCTTTACTGGGCGTCCAACACCCAGGACGGCTTTTTTATGCAGAAACTCTGTCGTTCATGGAAAGATGCACTGGACAACTTCAGCTATTCAGAGGTAAACATTGCACAGGGGATGGAAGGCCTCGAGTACCAAGTGGCAGCGGATCATCCTGACCTCTCCGAATACAACGCCTATATCGCTGGTCCCGCTGAACTCGTCGACTCCATATTGCCACGGCTCGAAACGCTGCATCTCCCACCAGAACGCATGCGGGTGGAAAGATTCGCCTGATTACCGCTCCCCTCGTCATGCCGATAGCTCTTTACCGGCGCTTGTTTCGCTGAAAACCCGAGGGCCGGTTTTTTTTCTTGGGTTTCATCCTTATATAGAGAATTGTCTATTACTTCCACTGGAGGATTTTATGCTCACCAAAATCAATGGGGGTCTCTTGGCTCTTGACGAAAGCGTCAGGCGCCAGGTGATGGAATTGCGCGATCGAATCCTGGGTCGATTCAGCGGTCACATCCAGCGGCTGGATGTGGAACTGGCCAAGGAGGAGGGCACAGGCTACACCACCTGCTCGGTCTCGACGGAACTCAACAATGGACTGCGTATTCTGGGGAGACATCGGGATCGCAACATCGAACACGCCTTGACCAGATCCTTCGAACTCGCGGCCACCCAGGTGATCCAAGCCCGCCGACGAAGAATGGCTCTCATCAAGGACGTTCCCCCGGGCAGCCTCGGTTTGGCCTGAAAACCGGCTTTTTCATCATCACCTCGAGAATCACCTCCCCGAACTCATAGCCGCTCCCATGGCGAGTAACGACCCGCCTGCCCAGTCAAACCTCTGACCAGTCACCGCCGTTTTTCCGCCTGTCCCTCTGGGAATGGTTGGTAGGACGGGGCGAGGGTATGAGAATGTTTTATCCGCCGGTCTTCTCTGCCGCGAACGGGGATGATCTCGAATGGCCCGGGTGCAAACCGTTCGGACCCTGTCGATCAAGATCTGCAGAAGGCGGGAGATCCCTCGCTTTCGCAGGGGCGGGCTTGGTTCATGGAGATACCGCTCATCCCGATGATCTGGACCAGATCATCCACCGAGCGGCTGGAGAGGCCAAGCGAATCCATTTGATCCTGGCGACTGGTCGGGCGGAGACCGGCGCTGGTCCCGAATCCGCCACGGCAGAAAGCCATAACAGGAAGAGGTATTTATGCTCGCTACTTCCGGGCATCGACTGAAAATGGCCAGCTTCGTTCTTTTTTCGAGAACAATGAGCTAACTTATTGGCTATTGTTCTCTTATGAAGAACGAAAAACCGAGCCAAAGAGCCCGTGCCCGGGAGCGCCGACAGATGAGCGGGCCAACCGTGACAGTTCCTCGGTCTCTCAGGATCAACTCCATACGGCTTACTGAACACTGACACTACGGCCAGGGATACGAACTTTGCCCGTGAATCTCTTGACTTGCCAGCCGCCTTACCCGACCTTGAGCCTCCAGTCCCCTCACCCTTGCCACCTTCTAGGCGCAGGAGCCTTGGCATGACATCCTCTGCGGCGCCGCTGCGCTGTTCCGAAGCGGGACAGCTGACCGAACAGGAAATGGCCACCTTCGCCGTCTATCTGGCGGAACAGGGGCTGGCCCCCAATCTTTGGGATTTCTTCACCGACCTCATCCGCCTGGGAACCCGGGAGGAAAGCTTCTTTTTCCTCAAGGTCATGGCCGGCGAGCAATTGGTGGGGGTCGCCACGGTGGCCCGGGTGGAGCAGTACAATCCCTACCGGGCCTTGGGAAGTCAGTGGCGACGCTTCCGGTTCCTGGAAAAGATGCTGCGGCTGTCGCGTCTGTTCGGTCGCAACGTCATGTACTGCGCCATGAGCGAGATCCTCTGCGCCAATCTGGACGGTCCGGTGTTCTGCGTCGACGTCGCTTGGCGGGAGCCGGTCAAGACCGCCGTCGCCAAGTACCTGCGCACCAAGCGGGACGCGGCCTATGTCGTCGTTATGGACGCGAGCGAAGACAGCGATACCTATCAGGCCGCCGGTTTCACCGCCTTTCCTTATTGTTCCAGCACCTGGATCGACGCTGGAAGCTATCGCTCAATCGACGAGTATCTGGCCCGACACAGCCGAACGCGCAAGAAGCTGGCGCGCTTCCAGCGCCGCCAGGAGGTGCGGGTCGAGGTTCTCCTTGGTACGCTCGAGGAGGGCGACAAACCGGCGCTACGCAAATGCCTGGCTTCTTCGGCGGACAACACCCGCAGCGTCATCCCCTTCCAGGGCTTTTTCGATGCCCATATCCTCGACACCGAGGCTTATCGAGCGGAAAGCTATCTGCATATCCTGGTACGCATGAACGGGATACTGGTCGGCTTCACTACCTTCAAACGCTGCGGACGCCGCTTGGGGGCTATCCTCGGCGGTTTCGACCGGGCGTACACCTATGACAATCCCATCTACGACTTGGTGATGGTGACCGCCCTCGACCATGCCCTGGCGAACGGCTACGACCGCGTCTATTTCGGTATCCTCAACAATTTCACCAAGGCCAGATTGACCGACGGCTATGGACCGCTCGGGTTTTATTTTTATTCCAAGTTCTGGCTGTATCGGATGTTGCAGCGGCGGCTGCATTTCGTCTGGACCCCGCACGAGTTGCACCAACTGGAGAGGCGAGCCTTGGCGGAAAAAGCTTCGGATGGGAAGACGCCGGCGTGAAGCTGTTGCGCTTCCAGGGGGTGAAGAAAGCCTACCGCTCGGGATCGGTGGCGATCTGGGCACTACGGGGCATCGACCTGGCGCTTGATCCGGGGGAGTTCGTCGCCGTCTGGGGGCCTTCGGGCTCGGGAAAATCCACCCTCTGCAACCTCGCCGGACTGATCGACGAGGCGAGCGAGGGTTCCCTCGTCTTCCGCGATACCCCCATCGCCTCACTGAGCGATGACCAGCGTAGCGAGCTGCGCAGTCGACACATCGGCTTCATTTTCCAGAGTTTCAACTTGGTGCCGGTGTTCAGCGCGCTGGAGAACGTTCTGCTGCCCTTGCAATTGCGCGGTCCCCTCACCAAGGCCGGTCGCACCCGGGCGCTGGATCTGCTCGCCGCCCTGGGGCTGGATCAGCAGGCGCGACGCCGACCCGATGAGCTCTCCGGGGGGCAGCAACAGCGGGTGGCCATCGCCCGCGCCCTCATCAGCGAGCCTTCGTTGGTGATCGCCGACGAGCCCACCGCGAATCTCGATACCGTCAACGCCCAGGCGATCATCGACATCATGCACGACACCAATCGTCGCCTGGGCACTACCTTCCTCTTTTCCACCCATGACGCCCGACTGCTCGATCGGGTGGAGCGGCAGATTCACCTCCGCGACGGGCTGGTGGAGACGGACGAAGGCGTCGTTGGGGCCGGAAGATGTTGATCTGGCTGCGCTTCGCCTTTCGCAACCTGTTACGCAACCGGCGCCGTTCGCTCTACACCATCCTGGCGGTGGCCATCGGCTTTGCCGCGGTAAATGTATTCGGCGGCTTTACCCAGTACATCTTTACCAATCTGCGGGAATCTTTCATTTATGTGCAGGGCAATGGCCACCTCTCGGTGTTCAAGATCGGCGCCCGGGAGCATGGCGGTGATGATGATCCCCAGCGCTATCTGCTCAGCCGGGAAGAGATCCAGCGGATCCGCGAGATCGCCGCGGCGCGGCTGCAAACCCGCGCCTTTCTGGAGGTGCTGACTCTGTCCGGTCTGATCAGCAACGGCGACACATCCACCATCTTCGTCGGCGTCGCCTGGCCGCCCGGTGACAAATACCGCATCCAGAAAGCCGCCAGGGGCCTGATGGCCCGCCTGGAGTTTTTCGAGGGTCGCCCATTGGAGGAGGGGGGGAGCAGCTACGGCATCGGCATCGGTCGTGACCTCGGCAAGCGGCTCGGCATCGGGCGCGATTCCCCCGCCATCCTCATGGCGCCGACGGTGCATGGTCAGATCAACGCCCTCGACGCCAAGGTCTATCAGATCACCCAGGCGCCGATGGAACTGCTGGAGGACAAATGGGTCATCATGCCCTTGGCCTTCGCCAGAAGTCTGTACGATACCGAGGGCGCCAGCCAGTTCAATATCCTGCTGACCGAGGGGGAAGAGCTCCCGGTTCAGCGCGATCGCCTGGAGCAAGCCCTACGAGCCGCGGGATTGGCGGTCGAGGTGCTACCCTGGCCGTCGCTTTCCCCCTTCTATGTCAAGACCGAACGCATGTTCCAGATCATCTTTTTTTTCATGTTCGTCATCGTCTCCGTCATCATCGTCATGAGCGTAGTGAACACCGTCAGCATGTCGGTGCTGGAGCGTGGCCGTGAGATCGGCACCTTGCGCGCCATGGGCGCCAAGCGGTGGTTGGTGGTCCGGCTGTTCGGGCTGGAGGGCTTGCTGTTAGGCCTGTTCGGGTGTCTGCTCGGGGCGGGGTTGTTCGGATGCAGTCTGGGGTTCATTGGATGGCTCCAGCCGATGTGGACGCCACCCCAGATCGCCCGCGCCATCCCCCTGGAGGTGTATTTCGTGCCCGCCTATTTCCTGCAGAGCGGACTTTTGTTGATGCTGCTTTCCTTGCTGGCGGGTATCTTCCCGGCCCGCCGCATCGCTCGGCGCAATATCGTGGAGGCCCTGGGTCATGTCTAAGCCTTGGTTGAGCTGGTCGTTGCTGGGTTTGGCGCTCTTGTCGGCCGGCATGGCCGCCGGGCAGGAGGCACCGCCCCGGATGTCGGAGAAAGAGATTCTGGCTCAGGCCGACGAGGCGCGGGGGAATCTCGACGGCGTGGAGTGGCGGTTGGACATCCTCGCCGAAACCGGCAGCCACACCCAGGAAATGTCTCTGGCCGTGAAGGCACGGGGATTCGATGTGGTGACCACGACCCTGGCTCCACCACGCTCCAAAGGCGATCGGCTGATCATGGTCAAGGACAACATGTGGTTTCACAAACCGGGTTTGAGCAAGCCGGTGCCCATTTCCAAGCGGCAGAAATTATTGGGCACGGCCTCCTACGGCGATATCGCCACCACCAACTATGCCAATGACTATGCCGCCGATCTCAGCGGCGAGGAAGTAGTCGACGACATCCCTTGTCTGGTCTACGATCTGGTCTCCCTGCATAACAAAACCACCTACGACCGCATAAAATACTGGATAGACAAGCGACGACTGGTAGGCATCAAGGCCGAATATTTCACCGTCTCGGGAGAAAAGTTTAAATCGGCACGAATGGAATATGAGAACCTGATCCCCCGGCAGGGAACCATGAAACCCTTCATATCCAAGATCCTCATCACTGGCGAACTGGTCCGCAGCGAACGCACCACCCTGGTGTTCAGTACACCGATGCTGCAACCCATCCCGGATAGCGCCTTCAACCTGGATCTGTTGACACAATGACTCACCACACCCCCAGTGTTGCCCTGCTCTTGGTATCCGGTCTCCTAGCCGGGGTAAGTTTGGCCGCCGAGACCAGTGAAGGCACCACCGCTGCCAGCCACTGGTGGTCGGATACCAACGGCCCCTTCTCCTATCGTATTCAGGGGCTTCTCTACGGCATCAAACGCGATCTCCAGCCCTCGCTACTGAACCAGAACAACATCCTCAACATCAGCCAATATCAGGGTACGGGGGAACTACGCCTGGACCTGAAACTGAATCTGCCCGAGATCGAACTCGCGGCCAAACCCCGACTCAATCTCACCTGGGAGCGCTGGGACCAGGGAATCCGTGCCGACGAGACCCGCACCAAGGACGAGGCCTACCTCAACGAATGGGGGATCGGTTACCGGTTCCACAAGGACCTGGTGGGCTCCTATGGCCGTGAGAACCTGCAATGGGGGCCGTCATTCCTGCTCTCGCCCTCGAATCCCTTCAATCCGCGCAACGGGCAGAATAACCCCTGGCTCGAGATGCCGGGCCTCGATTATGGCAAGCTGACCTGGGTCACCAGTTCCCAGTGGTCGACCCAGCTCATCGCCAACACCGATGAAGGGCGTCTCGATCTGTTCCGGGACTTTCGCCCCACCTATGCCGGGAAGATCGACTACACGGGGACGGGCCGTTTCGCCAGTCTGATCCTCTCCCATCGCGAGTCTGGTCCCAGTCGGCTGGGCTATTTTGGCGGTCTGACCCTCTCCGATGCCGCGCTGCTGCACCTGGAAGGCCATGTGGACGACGCGGGCCGTAACCAGACCCTGTTCGGCGGTAGCTATACCTTTACCAATGGCGCCACCCTGGCCGCCGAGTACTACCGCAATTCCGAGAGCTGCTTACGCAAAGAGATCGCCTATTGTTTCGCGCCCTTTGACGATACCGACCCGGATCTCTCCTTCTACCGACGCGACTATGGCTTGGTGCAGTATTTTCACACCGGTTTCGTCGACCCCGCCTTGGATCTGACGTTGCGTGGGATCATCAACCTGAACGACGGCTCCAGTCGCTCCATCGCCATCTTGAATTACGATTTCAACAACTATACCGAGTTCTTCACCCTGGCGGACTGGACTTCGGGGTCGCCGAACACCGAGCTCGGGGCCTTGTATCGGTACTCGATCATGATCGGGACCAGTATCAGCTACTGATCTCCTGAAGCGGACCCCAGACACTGGACAGGCCGCCAAGTAAGCCGGGAGAGCAGAAAATGGCCGCAAAAGGTGCCAGGTTCCAGGCCCGAGAGAGGCCAAGGTCACAGTCCGGAGTTCAAGGACAAGGGAGTCTTGGAGGCGGGCGATCAAGAAGATCAAGACCACCACTGAGTGAATCCAGTGAATTCCAAGTACCTCCGACGCAGATCAGCCAGTGGAAGCGCCAAGCCCAGGAGGGATGACCGGGGCTGTTCCAGGCGTCGAGTAGCATGATGGATGATTGGCGGACCATTCTGACCCAGGCCGTTCGCGTGGCCCTGTTTTTGGCTCTGGCCGGCGGAACCCTGGGACTGGGGCTGAGGGTCTTCGGTCCGAGCGAGTCGCTTTTTTCCCAGATCGATGCCCCGAGGCTGGGAGGTACCGACATCCTCGGTTGGTATCTGGCCGGGCTCTGGCGTGGCGCTTGGCATGGCGCCACCTGGGGCTTTCTTCTCGGCGGTCTTTGGGGTCTGCTCCGCCATTGGTGGGAACGACGGATGGGTTGAGGGAGGAGGCGTTCGCGCTTTTCTCCGAAGGTCTTCGCCCCCATGGATCCAGGGTGCGAATCCAGATTCAATTCACCACCCAAGATAGCCCCAGCGGAGGAACAGCATGACCAATGCCCCCATCATCCGTACCGCCATCCCCCTGCAACGCCATCAACTCGGTAACTATCAGGTCACCCTGTTGGGCGACATCGAGAGCGGCGACGGTATCCAATACCGTTACATCCTGGCTTTTGTCGAAGCCGGTATGAATCGACCGGCCTTGTACCTCTGCTGCGAACGCTATCGTCCCGGGAGTGGGGAAGAAGGGGCCTATCGGATGCGGCTGGTGAACGCCGCCATGTCTGAGGTCATGGGGAGCTCCGACGCCTGGAAAGAGACCGAGGCGTTTCTGACCGAGGCGATCGACATCGGCAGACAGGTCCTGGGGTTGACGGCTGAATCCCTGTCACCCCTGGGATAAAGACGGGTGCTGGATTCAGCCGTCATTCAGCCAGACCCGGTTAGTATGAATCCAAGAGAAGAGTAAAGAGTTCAGTCCGGAAAGGCGGGGAGGACGCAACGATGATTACGAAGATGCATAAAGTGGTGGCTATGCTGGGTATCTGCCTCTGCGGCAGCGCACTGGCCGGTGGGCCTCGAGGGGGATATCAGGATTACGGTCGGGTTATTTATACCGAGCCGATCTACGAAACCATCAGGGTCAACCGACCGGAACGGGAATGCTGGGACGAGCGGGTGCAATATTCGGCGCCGGTAGTGGATCCCGTGGCCCCCATTATCGGCGGCATCATCGGTGGTGTGGTGGGGCATCAGTTCGGCGGCGGTCGCGGCAAGGATGCCCTGACTGTGGCGGGTACCCTGATCGGTGCCGGGGTCGGCGCTCAGGCCGGGGCGCATCCGGGGCCGGGCTGGGAGCAGACGGAGCGACGTTGCGAGACGGTGGACCGGGTGGAGGAGGAACGGCGGCTGGTAGGCTATCGTGTAGAATACGAATACCAGGGCCGCACTTTCACCACCCAGACCCGGGAGCGTCCGGGTGACTACATCCCGGTTTCCGTGGCGGTCAGACCTCGGGAGCGATGGTAAAGCCGGGAGCGAAATCATAGGTGCGCCGCCCTGGGTAAGATCTCTTCTTCCCGGAGTGGCGCTGTCGAGGGCGCGATCTCTTCCCGCAAGGGTGTTCGATGCGAGACGACAATGAAACCCCTTCTTGGAACGCGATGCCTCCTTTCCCCGAGTCCAGTGTCGAGGATCCGATACTTAGCGGCAATCTTGCTGGCGGCGCTGGTCCTGGCCTTGTCTCCCCGACCGGGCGAAGCGGATTCCAGATGGCGTCAGGGGTACTATGAGGCCCCAGGCGGAGTGAACCTCGATTCGGCCGTCGGGCGCGTTCGCGATCGCACCGGCGCGCGCATTCTTTCCGCCGACACGGTACGACGGGACAACGGCAGCGTCCACGACATCAAGATCCTCACCCCCGAGGGTCGGGTGCGCCGGCTTCAGGTCGACGGTCGCACCGGCGACGAGATGCCGCGGCGACGTTAGGGGAGCGGGACGATGCGGGTGCTGCTGGTGGAGGATGAGACCTCCCTGCGCCGCCAACTGGCGGAGCGTCTGGCCCGGGAAGGCTATGCCGTGGATCAGGCGGCGGACGGTCAGGAGGCGCTGTTCCTCGGTCGCGAATACCCGATTGATGTGGGGGTGATCGACCTGGGTCTGCCCAAACTCTCCGGCATCGAGGTTATCCAGCAATTGCGCCGGGCAGGTCGCCATTTCCCCATCCTCATCCTCACCGCTCGGGGCCGCTGGCAGGACAAGGTCGAGGGCCTGGAGTCCGGCGCCGACGACTATCTGGTCAAACCCTTCCAAATCGAAGAACTGCTGGCCCGCATCAATGCCTTGCTGCGGCGTGCCGCGGGCTGGGTGGTGCCGGTGCTGGAATGCGGCCCCATCCGGCTCGACCAACGCCGCCAAGAGGTCAGTGTCGACAATCACCCCATCGAGCTGACGGCCTACGAATACAAGGTCCTGGAATACCTGATGCTGCACAGCGGCAAGATCGTTTCCAAGACCGAGTTGACCGAACATATCTATGATCAGGACTTCGAGCGCGACTCCAATGTGCTCGAGGTCTTCATCGGTCGCCTGCGCCGCAAGCTCGACCCCGAGAATCTCTACCAACCCATAGAGACCCAGCGCGGACGAGGGTATCGCTTCACCCTGCCGCGCAAGAGCGGATGAGGGGCTCCCTACAACGCCGCCTCCTGCTGGCGGCCAGTCTGGTGCTCGCCGGTTTTCTCGGCCTCACCGGCTGGGCACTGGACGAGGCCTTCCAGGCCAGTCTGGAGCAGGCCATGCGGGATCGCCTCTTGGGCATGGTCTATGCCTTGTTGGCCGCCGCCGAAGACGATGCCCGGGGGGCGTTGCGATTGCCCCAGTTGTTGCCCGATCCGCGCTTCAACCAACCGGGCTCGGGTATTTTCGCCGAGGTCACCGGCGCCGATTGGCGCTGGCGCTCGGCCTCGTTGCTCGGCAGTCAGATGCCCTTGGCGGCGGAAGAACCACCCGGGCGCTTCGCCTTTCGCGAGCTGCGCGGAGATCATAACGAGGAACTACTGGCGGTGAGCTACGGCGTGGTCTGGGAGCTGGACGACGGCGGCGAGCAGGCCTATACCTTTTCCGTCGCCGAGAGTCTGGAGTCCCTGCATCGCCAACTGGCGGATTTCCGTCGCACCCTCTGGGGTTGGTTGGGCGGCATGGCTCTGGTGCTCTTGGCCGCCCAACTCATCCTCATGCGTTGGAGTCTTGGCCCCTTGCGGCTGGTGGCCCGGGAACTGAAACAGGTCCAGGAAGGCCAGGCCGAGGCCCTCACCGCCTCCTATCCGCGGGAGATCCATCCCCTCACCGAGGGTCTCAACGCTCTGCTCAACCATCTGCGATCACGCGAGACCAGATACCGCGACAGCATGCAGGACCTCGCCCACAGCCTGAAGACCCCGCTGGCGGTACTGCAGAGCGCCGCCGAGGGTGAGGAGGGTACGGAACGGCTGGCCCAGGTGCTGAAGGAACAGGTGGGGCGCATGAATGTCATCGTGCAGCACCAATTGGCCCGGGCGGCCGGTTCGGGGCGTTCCACCCTCGCCCAGCGGGTACCCCTGGCGCCCGTGCTGGCGAAGTTGCAACGCTCTCTGGACAAGGTCTACGCCGAGGCCGGTCGACAGGTGGCTATCGAGGTACCCGAGTCACTGGCCTTCCAGGGCGATGAGGCCGATCTCATGGAGGTGTTGGGGAATGTGCTGGACAACGCCTATAAGCATGCCGAGGGACGTGTCCGGGTCCTGGCGCAGCGGTCCGAGTCGGGCAAAGGAATGATCGGGTTGTCCATTTCCATCGATGACGACGGCCCCGGCATCCCGGAGGAATTGCGCGAACGGGTGTTGCGCCGGGGGGAGCGGGGGGATCAGAACCTCCCCGGCCAGGGACTGGGGTTGACCCTGGCGGACGAGATCCTGCGCCTCTATGGCGGACGCCTGGAGATCGGTCGCAGCGATCTCGGCGGGGCCAGGATCGGCCTGTATTTTCCCTAGCCCCTCAGTCGTGATATCTGGGTTCAGATCAGTGGCGGTGTGTGCCAGATCTCCTCGGCGTACTGGCGGATGGTACGGTCGCTGGAGAAAAAACCGATGCGGGCGACGTTGAGGATGGATCGGCGTGTCCAGGCTTCGGTGTCTCGATAGCAGGCGTCCACCCGTTCCTGGGCAGCCAGATAGGCGGCGAAGTCGGCCAGCACCATGAAGTGGTCGCTCCCTAGCAACTGGTCCAACAAAGGCCGGTAGCGTTCCGGCTCGCCGGCGGAGAAGAAGCCGCTCCCCACCAGGTCCAATACCCGTCGCAATTCCTGGTTTTGCTGGTAGATCGCCATTGGACTATAGCCTCTCTCTTTCCATGCCCGCACTTCCGCTTCGGTGAGCCCGAAAATGAAGATGTTGTCTTCGCCCACCGCATCTCTGATCTCGATGTTGGCGCCGTCGAGGGTGCCGATGGTGAGGGCGCCATTGAGGGCGAACTTCATGTTGCCCGTGCCCGAGGCCTCCATGCCGGCGGTGGAGATCTGTTCGGAAAGATCGCTGGCGGGAAAGATGCGTTCCGCCAGGGAGACCCCATAGTTGGGGAGAAAGACGAGCTGGAGGCGGGACGAGGTGCGGGGATCCCGGTTGATCACCCGGCCCACATCGTGCGCCAGTTGGATGATCAACTTGGCCATGAAATACCCCGGGGCGGCCTTGCCGCCGAGGATGACCACCCTGGGCACCGAAGTATCGCCAGGGTTGTCTTGGAGTCGCAGATAGAGGGCGATGACCCGCAGGATGTTGAGGAGCTGGCGCTTGTACTCGTGGATGCGCTTCACCTGGACGTCGAACATGGCCTGCGGGTCGATAGCCAGACCGAGACGTCGCTCGATCAGGTCCGCCAGCACCGCCTTGTTGGCCTGCTTGAGGGCAGACCAGGCGTCGCGAAATCCCTGCTCCTCGGCCCGGGCTTCGAGCTGGCGCAAATGTTCGAGATTGGTGATCCAGCTCTCGCCGATGGTCTCGCACAAGAGTCTCGCCAACGCCGGGTTGGCCTGATAGAGCCAACGGCGCTGGGTCACGCCGTTGGTCTTGTTGTTGAAGCGTTCCGGCCAGAGGCGATGGAAGTCGCGGAAAAGTTGTTCCTTGAGCAACTGGCTGTGTAGCGCCGCCACCCCGTTGACTGAATGGGAACCGACCACCGCCAGATTGGCCATACGGACCTTTTTTCCGCCTTCTTCCTCGATCAGCGACAGGCGTCGCAGCAAATCCATATCCCCCGGCTGGCGGGCGGCGATCTCCTGCAGCAAGCGATAATTGATCTCGTAGATGATCTCCAGGTGTCTGGGCAGGAGTTGACCGAAGAGATCCACCGGCCAGGTCTCCAGGGCCTCCGGCAGGATGGTGTGGTTGGTGTAGGAAAAGGTTCGCCGGCAGATATCCCAGGAGCTTTCCCAGTTCAGACCGTAAACGTCCAGCAAGATCCGCATCAGCTCGGGGATGGCCACCGCCGGGTGGGTGTCGTTGAGGTGGATGGCCGTTTGATCGGGCAAGAACTCCAGGTTGTCGTGCTGTTGGAAAAATTCGTTCAGGATCCGCTGGAGCGAGGCGGAGACGAAGAAATACTGCTGCTTGAGTCGGAGTTCCTTGCCGGCGTGGCTGTGGTCCTTGGGATAGAGCACCTTGGAGATGGTCTCGCTGGTGTTCTTGGCCTCGACCGCCCGCACATAGTCGCCGTCGTTGAAATATTCCAGGTTGAACTCATCCGTGGCCCGGGCCGACCAGAGGATGAGGGCGGTGGCTTGATGGTTGCGAAAGCCGGGGATCAGGATCTCGTAAGGCAGGGCCAGTACATCCTCGGTGCCCAGCCATTGGCTGCGCAACCGCCCCTGGTGATCGATGCGGTGTTCCACCCGGCCGTAGAACCTCACCCGACAGATCTGCTCCGGGCGGGGGGTCTCCCAGGGATTGCCGCGGAACAGCCAGTAGTCGGGCTGTTCGACCTGACGACCATCCTCGATGAGTTGATTGAAGATGCCGTATTCGTAACGGATGCCGTAGCCACAGCCGGGGATGCCGAGGGTGGCGAGGGAATCGAGAAAACAGGCCGCCAAGCGTCCAAGCCCGCCGTTGCCGAGCCCGGCATCGTGCTCCAGTTCGTAGATGTCCTCCAGCACCATCCCCAGTTGACGCAATACCTGCCGGGATTCCCCTTCGATATCCAGGTTGAGCACGGCATTCTGTAGCGCCCGACCGGTGAGGAACTCGAGCGAAAGATAGTTCACCCGCTTGGCGTCCTTGGCCCGGATCTTGGCCTCGGTCGCCAGCCAATCCGCCATCAGTCGGGAGCGGGCGGCCAGGGCCAGGGCCTGATACTTGTCGTAGGCACTGGCGTTGTCCGGTTCCGTGCCCAGCGCCAGGCGCAAGGCCCCCAAGCAGGCGGCGTCGAAGCTGTCGGGGATGATCCCGGGGGTGGCGGCAGGGGGAGAAGAGCGACGGGGATTCGAGGTTTTTGTCGTCATGGAAAAGTCCCTTGCGAATTTGGTTTCAATCCAGGATACCCATGGCGCTGGGGAAGTCCGGACACCGCGAAGTGACCGGCTCCTGGCTCATGGTGAGTATGAAACCATAATAAAAAAGTCCCCTGGATACATCCACGGGTATCGCGAAATGTTTCACTCCGCCTCGAACTGGTCAAGGCCAGGGGTTGTGGCCTGAGCTGAAGGATCCCCGGGATGGGCAATTGACCCCAGGGCCAGGGCACCGCACACTCTTTATCTGGCCTTCTCCCCCACTTTTACCAGCGGCGAATGCCCAGTCGATCCTCTCCCGTCCCGTTTGGATCTTTTCCGAATACATTGTTGGCGTCCGACGGGGCGAGTGGATGCTGGCGCCAACCACTCGTCCGCCGTCGGGAGAATGGTTCAACAGGAATCGAGATTCACACCGAGAGGTTCCGGGCATTGACTGGAAATGACTCTTTATTGTTCTTATTTGGAGAACAATGCATCAATTATTGTATTGTTTGTTCTCTTAAATGGAACAAAAACCAGCCCAAACGGCCCGTGCCCGGAGCGACGGCGGGTGGACAGGCCAGCCATGACGACTCCCCCGTCGCTCGTCGTCTCGTCCGGACTCGTCCTGAACACCGCCGAGGATAGTCCATGGCCGATCGACTGAGGGCGCCGGTCCGCCATCCACGGATCGCTTGGAACCTAACAGGAATCCCTATTATCCTGATAATGAGCCTTTTTCTGGGAATGGGCCTGAGCGCCTGTGATGGGGCCAATCCCCGCTCCATCCCACCCTTGAGCCAACGCGCCTACATCTGGCAACGAACCTGGACCCCGGGCTTGCGCGAGGTCATGGAGCAAGCCAAGGACAGCCTGGATGCCTGGGTAGTGCTGGCGGCGGAGGTGGAGCCACGCGCCAGCTCGGCGCCCAGGGTGGCGCGCGCCGGGTTGGACTGGGCCGCCTTGCGCGAGAGCGGGCGGCCGGTGGGACTGGCGTTGCGGGTGGGACCCTTCGGTGGTCCCTTCAGCCGCGAGCATCCGCTGACCCGGCAGTTGGTCGAACTCGCCCGGCAAGTGCTCGCCGAGGCCCGCAAGCAAGGTATCGAGCCACTGGAGTTGCAGCTCGACTTCGACGCCGCCACCGCCAAGCTCGACGGCTACCGTATCTGGCTCGAGGCCTTACGCCAGGCTATCGCCCCGACCCCTGTGATCTTCACCGCCCTGCCCACCTGGCTCGATAGCCCCGCCTTCACTTCCCTGGTCGCCGCCGCGGACGGCTATGTGCTTCAGGTGCATTCCCTGGAGCGACCACGGGATATGGATGCCCCCTTCGACCTCTGCCCACCCCAGGCCGCCAAGGCCGCCATCGCCAAGGCCGCGCGTCGCGGCCGGCCTTTCTGGGTGGCGCTGCCGACCTATGGCTACCGCGCTTGGTTCGACCACCAGGGACAGTTTGTGACCCTGGCCGCCGAAGGTCTCGAGTTGCACGCCGGGGCGGGCCAGAGTTCGCGGGAGATTCGCGCCGATCCCCGAACCCTGGCCGCCTTGGTGCGCGATCTCGGCGCCAATCATGCCGAATCCCTGCGTGGTCTCATCTGGTATCGCCTACCCCAGCCCGATGACCGTCTGAATTGGTCCTGGCCGACGCTCCGGGGCGTGCTTCAGGGTCGGGAACCCCTGTCCCGCACCGAGTTGCTCCTGGAGCGCCCGCAGACCGGATTGATCGAGGTCGTCCTCGAAGCGACCGGCGAGGCGGACAGCCGGCTCAATCATGAATTGGTGCTGCACTGGAGCGGGGCCCAACTCCTCGCCGCCGACGGGCTGGAGGGATTCCGCGGCGAACGCCTGGCGCCCGACCGACTCAGCCTGCAACCACCAACCGACACCCCACGCCGACTGGCCCCTGGGCAACGGCTGCGGGTCGGTTGGTTACGATTCGATCATCCACCGGAGATTACCGCCTATGAGGCCAAGACTTCGTCTCCCTGAATCCCTGCTCGGGTTTCTTGTCGGCCTGGGTCCGGCGCTGCCGGTCCAAGCCTGCGGTCCCTTCTGGCCCAATCGCATCCTGCTCGAACCAGAAAGTGCCTTTCTGGAATTGCCCTACTCGACCTTCGCCCTGGAGCTCAAACAGGTCCCCAGTCCCTACCGACCCGCCTTCGCCCCGGTGCCCCCAGCCAACGAGGATCCCCGGCAGCAGACCGAGGACGCGGATCTGCGTGAGCTGGCCGCGGCCTTGGCGAGCCGCCAACCCGATCCGCAACGGCGCCAAGAGACCTTGAGCGCCTATACAGCGGTACGCCAGGCATTGACCGCCTACGCCAAAAGCCTGGATAGCTGGGACGTCACCACCAATCCCCAGAGGCCGACCCTGGCGCCCCAACCCCTGCCTGAGGGGTTGCCGGGGGAATTTCAGGATTACTTGCGCGGGGCCATCGCCTATGCCCAAGACCAGGTCGGGGCCGCCCAGACCGCCTGGCGGGAACTGCTGGCACGACCGCCGGAGCAACGCCGCCTGCGCTCCACCTGGGCCGCCTTCATGCTGGGGCGCGGTTACGCGGCCAGCGACCCCGAGCAGGCGCGGTCTTGGTATAAGCGGGTGCGCGAATTGGTCGCCGAAGGCTATGCGGATAGCCTCGGTCTGGCCATGGCCAGCCTGGGTTGGGAAGCCCAGCTTGCACTGAAACAACGTCGCTATGCCGAGGCCCTGGAGCTTTATCGGGTGCAACTCGAAGGCGGCGAGCCCAGCGCCCCCATCTCATTGCTGATCGCCGCCCGTCACGCCGCCGCCGAGGCCGATGCCGAGGAGCGTGCCGCCTGCGTCCGCAATCCCACCGCCCGGCGACTCATCACCGGCTATCTCCTCTCCGCCAGTCTGCTCAACCAGGATCCCCGGGTGCTCGGCTGGCTGGAGAGCATCAAGGCCCGGCCCATTCCGGAGGAAGAGGCGGAACGCTTGGCTTGGTGGGCCTACCGCAGCGGTGATTGGGCCCAGGCCAAGACCTGGCTGGATCGAGCCCCGGCGCAGGCCCCCATCGCCCAATGGCTGCGGGCCAAGCTGTTGCTGCGAGAAGGCCAGATCGAGGCGGCGCTTCCCTTGATCGCCGCCGCCGCGGCCCAGTTTCCGCCGGCGACGGAAGTCTTCATCAGTCGCGATATCGACCTCGAGGATTCCCAGTTCGACGCCCATCGTGCCCAGGCCGAGATCGGCAGCCTGCAACTGAGCCGGGGTGAATACATCGCCGCCCTGGAGGCCCTCCTGCTGGGGCTGGGCGCCAATGACTGGCTCGGCGAGGCGCCGGCCCAGATCCAGTACGCCCGCCACTGGTTGGATGTGGCCTATGTCGCCGAACAGGTGCTCACGGCCCAGGAACTCAAAGACTTCGTCGATCGGCGTTGGCCGATGGAGCGGGTGACGGCCCCAGGAGACAAGGGGCTGGATCCTGGTCCGGCCATGCGCCATCTCCTGGCCCGTCGTCTGGCTCGACAGGGGCGGCTGGCCGAGGCGGCGTCCTATTTCCCCGCCAAGTTGCAAGGGGATCTCCAAGCCTACGCCGAGGCCGTGCGTCTGGGCCAGGACACCATGTCACCAGCCGCGGAGCAGGCCGCCGCCCTCTGGAACGCGGCGCAACTGGCCAGGCACAAAGGCATGGAATTGCTGGGCACCGAGACTGATCCCGATTGGGCGGCGCTCGATGGCGCCTATGATCTGGGCGTCGACGCCAATGATCGCCCCACCCAAGGCGTCACTCGCCGTAGCGCTGAGGAGCTGTCCCGCACCCGCCAACATCGTCCCGAGCCGGATCGTCGCTTTCACTATCGCTGGCAGGCCGCCGACTTCGCCTGGAAGGCCGCCGCCCTGATGCCGGACAAGTCCCCAGACACCGCCCGGGTGCTCGCCGTCGGTGGCACCTGGCTCAAGACCCTGGATCCCAAGGGCGCCGACCGCTTTTACAAGGCACTGGTGCGCCGCTGCGGCAACACAGATCTGGGGAAACAGGCGGCCAAGATCGGCTGGTTTCCCGAGTTGTGAGAGGAAATGGAGGGAAGGGGGCGAGTCGGTATCCCACCGGCTCCCAGACTGGGAGCCGGTGGGATAAATAACTTGTCTAGAGAAGCCGCCTCAACCCGACTGAGTCGAGAATCAACGGCTTTCCATTATCGATTGGGTCGAGTCTAAGACGCCGCGACCGGCTCGAGCAACGCCATCAGGCTTTCTTCAACAACTCGGTTACGAAAGCCTTTTCCTGCTCAAGTTCGCGCAGGGTAAGATCCATCTTCTCTCTACTATAGGCATCGATTTCCAGGTTCTGGACGATAGTATACTGTCCGTTGTCGATAGTTACCGGGAACGAATACATGACCCCTTCAGGTATGCCATAGCTGCCGTCGGAGGTGATACCCATACTGACCCAATCGCCTTCCGCCGTCCCGCGTAGGATCCAGTCTCTCATATGCTCCAAGGCGGCATGGGCCGCGGAAGCGGCGCTGGACTTGCCTCTGGCGTTGATAATAGCCGCGCCACGCTGTTGCACGCTGGGGATAAAGACCGAGCGTACCCATTCGCTTTCAACCAGATTGGCTACCGGGTCGCCCTTGGCGCTGGCAAATCTGATATCCGGATATTGGGTCGCCGAATGATTGCCCCAGACGATCATATTGCGTACTTCGGTAACCGGACTGTTGGTCTTGATGGCGATCTGTGAGAGGGCGCGGTTATGATCCAGGCGCATCATGGAAGTGAAATTCTGCGGATCGATGTCGGGCGCGGATTGCTGGGCTATATAGGCATTGGTATTGGCAGGATTGCCGACGACCAATACCTTGATCGAGCGGGAGGCATATTCGTTGATGGCCTTACCTTGGGCGATAAAAATATTGGCGTTGTCGCGCAAGAGATCGCCACGCTCCATGCCGGGTCCACGGGGTTTGGCGCCCACCAATACGGCGTAGTCGACATCCTTAAAGGCCACGGCGTTGTCGTCGGTCGCAATGATATTTTCCACCAATGGAAAGGCGCAGTCCTCGAGTTCCATGACGACGCCCTTCAAAGACGGCAGGGCGACAGGAAGTTCCAGAAGATGCAATATCACCGGCTGATCAAAACCCAGCATCTCACCCGAGGCTATGCGGAAAATCAAGGAATAAGCTATTTGTCCGGCGGAACCTGTGACGGCTACACGAACTGGTTTTTTCATAACGGGCCTCATCGGTTTGGTTTGTGCTATAAATATAAACGGCCTTCGGGAAAGTCTGGTTTGCTGTCTGGATCGTCAATACGAGAAAGCACGCACCGCCTCCTGCTGATGTGCGAATGGTCCATGGTTTCAATAATAATGTTATAATTATATTTTTATTATATCCTGAATTGTTACTTTAACACAGCCCACAAGGAAATACCATGCACGGCCCGGACCAGCCGGGTGGGAGGGGCGCTGTATACACTAAGCATGGAGGCGGAAGTCGTCCCGGTCATGCTGAAAGAGGCCGACGATCGATCCTCATCTTTGGTAGCCGAGCCTGCCGATATCGTGCAGTAGATCATTCGGCGGGGAGGAAGACGTTCTCAGCCTCTTCCCCAACCGCACAGTCCATGGCAAGTCATCGCTCCGAAGGGCTGGCGTGTCCCCGAGCCCTGTCGCGGAGGCGTCGTGCGCCACCTGGTGAACTTGAGGCGCGGTGGGCGCCGAGGTGGGCGCCGCCGGTATCGCTGCGAACGCCCAGGATGGCCGGGGGGAAAGGATCGCCAGCACAGGTCGCGGGATGTACTCGCTGAGAGGTTCCAGAAGGCTGGCGAACCAGACTGGAAATTCAGGTCCATCTCAAGTCGACATCTCACCTCCATCTTCAGGCCCGTTCGTCATTTGGAAGAGGCAAAAAGTTGTATGTTCAGATTGACTCCATTAAAATCGCCGGTCTTCTCCATCCAAGGCCATTGAATTCCCCCTGGGAGCAACAACGAATGACGACGGTTAGCGCTAAACCAGCCGAGGTCCGGCGCGAATGGTATCTGGTCGACGCCACGGGCAAGACCCTGGGCCGGTTGGCGTCCGAAATAGCCCGGCGCCTACGCGGTAAGCATAAGACCGAATACACTCAGCATGTCGATACCGGTGACTACATCATCGTGGTCAATGCCGAGAAGGTCCGTGTCACTGGCAGCAAGCTCAGCGACAAAATGTATTACCATCACACAGGTTATGTCGGGAATCTGAAGTCCATATCCTTGGAAAAGCTTCTGATCAAAGCGCCGCAGCAGGTGATTGAGCACGCCGTGCGCGGGATGCTCCCCAAAAACACCCTGGGCAGTGCGATGTTCGACAAGCTCCGGGTGTATGCTGGGTCTCAGCACTCCCACCAGAGCCAACAACCCAAGCTCCTCGAGATCTGACCCGGCGACTTCAACGAGAGTACATAGGGAGTGTCCATGTTAGAAAAGTATTACAGCACCGGCCGGCGCAAAACCGCCGCGGCCCGGGTGTTCATGACCATTGGTTCCGGCAAGATTACGGTGAATAATCGTTCCCTGGACGCCTTTTTCGGGCGCGAGACCGCCCGTATGGTGGTAATGCAGCCTTTGGAGTTGGTCGGCCTCGCCGATCGGGTGGATCTGAAAATCACTGTCAAGGGTGGCGGCTCATCCGGCCAGGCTGGCGCCATACGTCACGGTATCGCCCGCGCCCTTACCGAATACGATGACAGTATGAAATCCCAACTCCATAAGGCCGGTTTTCTCACTCGCGATGCCCGGGAGGTTGAGCGCAAGAAAATCGGTTTGCACAAGGCGCGTAAGCGTCCGCAGTACTCCAAGCGTTAAAGTTTCTATTGGGGGATCGTCTAGCGGCAGGACAGCGGACTCTGACTCCGTTAACCGAGGTTCGAATCCTCGTCCCCCAGCCAATCAAGCCCGCGCCAAGCGGGCTTTTTTGTTACGAGTGGTCGGGCGTGGGCGCTCTCTTCTCATAAGCCAGAGAGAAACCGGCGCGACAGGAATTGGTATTCTCCACAATTGTTCCGGGCCTCGAGCGAAAATGGCCCGTTTTTGTTCTTTTTATGAGAACAATAGCCCAGCCAGATCGACATCGTTCTCTGAAAGAGAACAATAACCACAAAAACAGACCTCGCCCCGAGGCTCGGAAGTTGCGACGAGAATTTCCAAACAGCTTCTCAGAGCGGCAGGGGATCGCCCTTGCGATAGACCGTGCCCTGGAACAGGGCGATCAGCTCTCCCACCTCGTTCTTCACCTCGACGCTGTAGGTGCCCAGGCGATAGCTGCGGGAGACTTCCCGCGCCTCCGCCCAGAGCACGCCCTCGGTCGTGGCCTTGACAATGGAGATGGTGGCATTGATGGCGACCGCCAGGGTGGCGTGGGAATTCGAGGCCACGGCAAAGGCGAAGTCGGCCAGGGTAAAGATGGCTCCGCCGTGCACTATTCCCACCCCATTGTGGTGAAAGGATTGCAGGTCCATTTTCGCCCGGGCATAACCGGGGGCGAGATCCACCAATTCGATCGCACTGTGACGGGCAAAACGATCGCCCTTGAAGAACTCACGGATGCTGGAGAGGTCGGGAGAAAAGGCTGATCCCTGGCCGGGGCCTGGATGATTCTGACTCATGCTGGTTTCGATGATCTGGTGAACAAGGCTATCAGTGTACCTCGCCTGGGTCCCTACCGAATGGTTGTTCTGAGCTTATTCCAGAGGACAAGATGGGTCGGCGACATCACCCGGCGGCTCCGGGGCATCGGGATTGGCCGTGAGCCGTTCCACCTCGCGCTGTACCTTACCCATGAGGTCCTCGATATCGGCATCGCGCCACTGGGCCGCGGCCTTTTCCAGTTGTTCCAGCGCCAGACCCAGCGCCGGTAGGCTGCAATAGGCCACGCCTCCGCGGAGACCATGGGCCTGGGCCTGTACCAGATTGATGTCGCCCCGGCGCACGGCCTCCCAGAGATCGGCGATCGCTTTGGGGAGGCGTTCCAGGAGGGCCGCATACATGGTGTCCGCCAGTTGTCGATTCTCCCCGGCGATGCGTACGGCGCGTTCAAGGTCCCGCACCATGGGAGGGGAGGCTGGGGTAGGCGCTTGGGGGACCGGGTCGGGAAAAGGCTTCCCACCGGGGTTGAGGGTGGTTTCGATCACCTGGCGTAGATCGTTTTCGGTCACCGGCTTGATCAGGCAATCGTCCAGGCCGGCGGCCAGTGCCCGTTCCCGGGTGGCCGGGCGGGAATCCGCGGTCAGCGCGATGATCGGCAGGTGGCGTCCATCGCTCTCTCCCGCCCGTATCTGGGTGGTCGCCTGAAAACCATCGGTGTCCGGCATGAAGAGATCGACGAAGAAGAGATCGAAATGCTGCTCCTGGGTCTTTTGCACCGCCTCCCGCCCATTGGCGACCGTCACCACCTCGGCGCCCAGTTTGTCGAGCAAGATCGCCAGCAGGCGTCGATTGATCTCGTTGTCGTCCGCCACCAGAATCCGGCGGCCTTGCAGACTTCGCTTGGTGATCGCGGCCCAGTGCCCGGCTCCGGTCGCGGTGTCGGTCGATAGGAGATCCTGAATCGCCTGTTGCAGGAGTTTGCCACTCACAGGCTTGGACAGAAGACGACGCCAACCGGCATGGCGTAGATTGGAGAAGACGGTCTGATCGGATGAACTCACCAGCGCCAACGCCAGGGTCTGGGGGATCAGACTCTCGAAGGCGCGCCGCACCTCCAGGGCCAGACCGCGAAACAACTCCTGGGCCGTACCAGCCACCACCGCCAAGTCCGGTTTTTCCCCCCGTTCGACCAGTCTTCGCACTTCCTCGGGTTCAGGCAACTCGCGCACCACCAGGCCGAGATCTCCGAGCTTGTGTCGCAACGCCAGGGCCGAGAGCCGATGGCGATCGAAGATCCAGGCCACCCGACCGGCGAGGGTCGAGTAGATCGGAGCGAGATCCCGTCCCAAGCCGAGGGGGATCTCCACCCAGAAGGTGGTCCCCCGTCCGGATTCGCTTTCCACGCCGATCTCCCCGCCCATGGCCTGCACCAAGCGACGACTGATCGCCAGACCGAGGCCGCTGCCGCTGAAGCGCCCCTGGGCGGCTTCCTCCCCCTGAATAAATGGTCGGAACAGGTGTTCCTGCTCCTGGGCGCTGACGCCGATGCCGGTATCGGTAACATTGAGCCGCAAGCGAACGCCAGTAGGATTCTCATCCACCAGCATCACCCGCACGATTACCTCGCCCCGCTCGGTGAATTTGATACCGTTGGCCACCAGGTTGTAGAGCACCTGCCGTATCCGTCCGCCATCGCCGATCAGATAGTCGGGGACATCGGAGTAGATCAAAAGCACCAGTTCAAGCCCCTTGGTGTGGGCCTGGGGTGCCATGAGGGAGACGCATTCCTCGAACAGATCCCGCAATCTGAAGGGCCGTGGGTTCAGGCTGAGCTTGCGGGATTCGAGCCGGGTGAAATCCAGGATGTCGTTGACGATGTCCAGCAGCCCGGAGGAGGACTTTCTGATGGTCTCCACATAGTCCTCCTGTTCGCCGCTCAGGGCCGTCTGCCGCAGCAGGGAGGTGAAGCCGATGATGGCGTTCATGGGGGTGCGGATCTCGTGGCTCATATCGGCGATGAACTCCGACTTGGCCTCGGTCGCCTTGAGCGCCCGTTTGCGGGCGATGTCCAGCTCCGCGTTCTTGACCTCAAGTTCCTCCAGGGTCTCTCGCAACTCGGCCGTGCTTTCTTCGACCAGATGTTGCAGTTGCTCCTGACTGTGGCCGATCTGCCGCGCCATGGCATTGAATCCGGCCTGAAGTTGTGCCAGTTCAGCCGCTGTGGACTGGGATAGTCTCACCTCGGTATCCCCTTCGCCCAGGCGTTGAAAGGCCAGTCCCAGTTCCTTCAGGGGACGGCTGAGCTGGCGGCTGACCCGCCAGGCCAGAAGGGTACTGAAAAGGAGTCCAGCAAAACCCAGGACCAGGCTGGTGAGGAAGATCCGGCGTTGTCGTCGGACCGGTTCCGATCTGGAAAGCACCACCTCTACCGAACCCAGGATCGGGTTCTCCGTCTCACCGGAGTTGTCCAGGGGTTCCGGGATATCCTTGGTGCCACTGATGGCGAGTCCTACCAGTGCGCTAAAGCGGGATTCCGGACCCAGTATCCCCGTCGGAGGAGCCAAGGAGCGTTCGATCAGTATCTTGCCCAGGCGGTCGCGGATTGCCACCGCCTGGACACCGGGCTGATCGAGCATGGCTTGGGCCGCCATCCCGAGGCTGTGCCTGTCGTCCCGCAACAGCCCGTAGCTACTGCCCGCCGCCAGTTCCCGCGCCAATCCCTGTCCGAGCTGGCGAAAAGAGTCTTCTCCATCCTGTCTCCCGGCCTGCGCCAGGTACCAGCCCAAAGCCAAGGCCAAGAGAGTGGTGGGCAAAAGGGCCAGCCCCAGCACCCGGCTGCGCAGGCTCATGAATGGCGACCATTTCACCAAAGCTTCTCCTAGGGGTCAGAAAGCTTCTCCCCGGTTCGGCGTCAGCGTACCGCTGGTAGATCCTGATTCGGCGGCAGAGTCCGCGGGCCTAAGAAGCTGTTTGGAAGAAACCATCGGCTCCCGAGCGGCAAACTTGAAGGCCCCGGGCATCGACCTGAAAGGCCGGATTTCTGTTCTTTTAAAAAGAATAAATAAAGAAATAATTCCTAGATTGTTCTCTAAAAAAGAACAATAGCCACAGAAACAGACCTCTGCCCCGAGGCTCGAAAGTTGCGGCGAGAATTTCCAAACAGCTTCTAAGGTATCAATGGGTCTACCCATAAATATTTCCCTCATTGCCGACATTGCCGAACGAATGGATAAGAAAGATTTTGATTGGCGAGAAAACTCAGCCAACTTGCCATACCGGCAAGGAGGCCGGTATCCAGTCACCAGGATGGCCTTCGAGCTTAGCATCCATGATTCTGGATTCCGTCAGTCCCTGTCGGAATGACGGCCTGGCTCTTTCGAGCTGAGGTTGCTCGCTAATAAAAGAAAAATTGCACATTTCTGGAGGCCGATCCCCGCTGGACCAGCCTCCAGAAACAGACGCAGATGGCCTCGCGGTCGCCCCTGAAGTGTCGAAAGGAACTACCGGATCCCCCAGGACCAGACCCGGCGGGGTTCAAATTAGCGCCGTTCTTTGATTTCGATCCCCAGAGAACGCAATTTGCGATAGAGATGGGTGCGCTCCATGCCGACCTCTTTCGCCATCTTGCTCACATTGCCGGTATTTTTTTCCAACTGGTATTCGAGATAGGCCTTCTCGAATTGTTCCCGGGCCTCCCGCAAGGGTTGATCGAAGGATACCAGGGCGTCGAGATCGCGCTCATTGGCCAGGGCTCCGAGACCCATGGCGGCCTCCACCTCCTCCTGGCTGATATCCTCGCCGGCGCCGAGGATGAGGAGTCGCTGTACCAGATTCTTGAGTTCCCGGATGTTTCCCGGCCAGACATAGTTGCGCAGGTAGTTCTGGGCACCGACACTGAAGCGTCGATAGGGGAGCTTTTCGTGGGTGACGAAGAAACCGACGTAGTAGTTCAGGAGTTCCGGGACATCCTCGTGATGATCCCGCAGCGGCGGGATGTGTAACGGCACCACATTGAGGTGATAGAAAAGGTCTTCGCGGAAACTACCGGCCTGGACATCGCTTTCCAGGTTGCGCTGGGTGGCGGCCACGATGCGGACATTGATCTTGACCGGTTCCGTGCCCCCGACCCGGAGAAAAGAGCCGGTATCCAGCGCCCCCAGCAACTGGGATTGGGCTTCCAGGTCCATGTCCGCCACCTCGTCGAGAAACAGGGTGCCGCCGCTGGCTTTTTCCAGGGCGCCGTACTGGATCTTGTCTTCCTCTTCGCTGCCGAACAATTCCCGCGCCGAATTGCCGCGGGCGATGGAGGACACCCCCACGTCAACGAAGGGACGTTCACGGCGGGCACTCTGGGCGTGCAGATAGCGGGCGAAGGTCTCGCGGCCACTGCCGGGTTCGCCGGTGATAAGCACCCAGGTATCGTGCTGGGCGATGCGCTTGACCTGCTCGCGCAATCGCTGCATCGCTGGGCTCTTGCCCACGGGGTCGATCACCGCGGGCAGGCGTCGGCGCAGGCCGATGTTTTCCCGATTCAGCTTGTCCGCTTCGAAGGCGTGTTGGATGGTGAGCAGCAGCTTCGCCAGGGAGAGGGGCTTTTCCAGAAAGTCATAGGCGCCGAGACGGGTGGCCTCGACCGCGGTTTCGATGGTGCCGTGGCCGGACATCATGATCACCGGACAGGGCAGCCCCTCCGCGCCTTCCGCCCATTCCTTGAGCAGGGTGATCCCATCCACATCCGGCATCCAGATATCCAGCAGAATGAGATCCGGGCGTCGCTCGCGCATGGCGTGCCTGGCCGTGGCCCCGTTTTCGGCGGTGGCTACTTCAAAGTTCTCGTCCTCCAGAATATCCTTGATCATTCCCCGGATATTGGGCTCGTCATCCACTACCAGGATATGCGGCGCACCCATGATCTATACCCCTCAAGATTCATCTCAATGTCGTTCAGGCAAGCGAGTTAAGGCGAGGTTCTGCCTTTCATCACCCCGAAAGCTCTGGCGGATGCGGGTTTCCACCGCTCCCCTGGCAACTGCAAGCTCTGCCTGGGACGGCAGATCCCGTCCGCTGAGGCGTGACAACCCCATGGGAGAGACCGCACCTGGTCGCTAGCGACTGTCGCCGTCGAGTCGACGACAGGGACGCAAGGGACGATCGCTTGTGCCAGCCAGGGGAAGACGCAACACCACGCAGCCACCAAAGGTCGAATTGCCGGCGGAGATGATCCCCCCGTGCTCTTCGACAATCTTTTTCACGATCGCCATACCCAGGCCGGTCCCCTTGACCTTGGTGGTTACGTAGGGCTCGAACAAACGGGTGAGAACCTGCTCATCGAAACCTGGTCCATTGTCGTCCACCCGCAGCTCGAAAAACCGGCAATCCTCTTCGGCCACTACCGAGGTACGCACCGAGACCCGGCCGTCGCTTCGCTCGGAAATGGCCTCCTGGGCATTCTTGACCAGATTATGCACCACTTGGCGCAATCTCAGGGGATCCCCTTCAATTCGCGCCTCTGGAGCATTCAGACTCACCTCGAGATTCGCTGTCCCCGCTGTCTGATAGAGGTCCAGTACCTCGGCCACCAGGGCATCCACCTTCAGGGGCTCTGGCTGCATCTTGGGAGGCCTGGCGTAGTCCGAAAAGGCGTTCACCATCTCCTTCATGGCGTCCACCTGCTGAACGATGGTATGAGTGGCCCGGTCGAGCACCCGAGCATCCTCTTCCGGCATCGTGCGCAGGTATTTGTGACGCAACCGCTCGGCCGCGAGCTGAATAGGCGTCAGTGGGTTCTTGATCTCGTGGGCCAGACGCCTGGCCACCTCACCCCAGGCGGCATCCCGTTGGGCCTTGATCAGGGTGGTCACATCGTCGAACACCAGGACATGTCCTTTTTCCCCGGCACCAGGCAGGGTAAAAGCCGTGCTTCGGCATAATAAAACCTGACGGCCTTCACTACCATACAGAGTCACCTCCTCGCGCCATTCCCCCGAGGTCTGATCCAACGGCTGTCTGATCGCCTCGGCAAACTGGTGGAAAGGAGAGGAAATAGCCCCGAGTTCGCTGAGCGTGCTCCCGAGATGGAGTTCCAGTGCGGCGCGCAGAATCTGCCCGGCGGCAGGATTGGCGGTGCGCAGGATTTGCTGGGCATCGAAGGTCATGACCCCGGAGGAGAGTCGTCCTAGCACGGTTTCCAGGTAGGCCCGTTGTTCTTCCACTTCCTGTCGACTCCTTGCCGCCTCATCCCGGGCCTGGGCGATACGCCTGGTCATGGCGTTGAATGAGGCGACCAGAAAGGTCAACTCATCCCGTGCCTTGGGCAAGGCCAACTGTTTACCGTAGTCACCAGCGGCAACCGCTCGGGTACCTTTGGCGATCTCGGTTACCGGGGCCACCAGGCGCCGAGCCGAATACAGGGCGGCCCAGACCGCCCCCAGCAAGCTGAACATGAGCACCAGGGTCAGGGCCAGGGAGAAATTGATTTTGAGCGAGGCCCGCAGGTAGGACAGTTCTTTATAGCGGTTATAGGCATCCTCCATATGGCTGGAGAGGGCGCTGATATGCTGGGAGGTTGGGAAAATCCCCTGCAGAATGAGCCCGTTACTGCCGCCCTTGGGATCGCGGCTGAGGACCCGGATCTGTAGGTCATCCTTCTCGCGAGGGATGAGTCCGACATAATCCTTGCCTTCCCGCAGGCGTTGCAGTACCTCGCTCCCGGGCTTCTCCGGCACCAGCACCGTCGGGCTCTCGTTGGCGAAGGCGATCACCATGCCGCCCATGGTGATTACCGCCAGTTCGGTAGCCCCGGATTGCTCTCTCAATAAAGACAGACTGATCGCCATGTCCTCGTCCGACAAACCCTCGAGTTCCTTCAACAGGGATTCCGTATACCTCAGCAGCACCTTCTGATTCTGGGCGATGGACGCCTGACTCAGATCCAGGGCATCTTCCATCGCCTGGTCGATCTGGACGTCGAACCAGCTATCGATCCCCTTCATGAGAAAGCTGAGGGAGTAGAAATAGACCACAGCCACCGGCGGCAGACTGAGGAGTACGAAGATCATCACCAGCCGCAGATTGAGCCGGGATCCGGCGGAGCGTACCCGGTAATCCTTGACCAGGGACAGGACGTTGGAGCCGATCAGCCCGAGCACCATCACCAGCCCCAGGAGATTCACCACCAGCAGGGGGACGAAGATCCGGCTCAACTCAACCGAGTTCTGCACCGCCCCGCTCATCAGATCGAGTGTCACCAGGAGCAGCACCAACAGACCGGCCGCCGCCCACATGCGGGTCCGCCGCCCACTCAAGGCCTGGGTCAGTCTGTTCATCAGCCTGTTCGCGAAGGGGCGGATGGCCTGCCGCCAGCCAAATCAGAGCCCCTTCGCGGGCCTGGAGTGTCGAGGCGTCGCCCAGGAAGGGGGGGCGAGTTCATCAAGGCTCAGGGCTCCACGGCGCACTTTAGCCAGCCGCTGCTGAGGTGCCAGGCGGGGGAAAGGTAGGCCAAGGGACGCATCGGCAAGGGCAATTCTTCGATATCCAGCGAAGCTCGTACCCGAACCTCGTAGCGCTCACCGGCCAGCAACCTGTCCTCTGGGATCAGCGGGATGCGGCGTAATTCGCCAATGGCGGCCAAGGCCGCCTCTCGGGTGGCGAAAGTAATCTTTTCGCCGGTGGTCAGGAAAATCGCTTGATAGACCCGGGACAGGGGCAGAAAACGGATGATGAGGCGCAATCTCTGGGTGTCGACCGCCCGCTCCCAAAACCAGCTGTTCTCACGTCTTACTTCGATCTGCACGCTGAAACTCAAGGGAACGCCGTTGTCGAGGGCTTCGAGGGCGGCATCACTCAATCGATAGTTGATTTGGCCGTTGAGAACCAGTGCGGCATTGACCCGTTCGGTCGTCAGTTTGGCGCGGGCAAAGTCCGCCTCCACTATCCCCAGCACACAGGCGAGTAATAAAGCCAGGAACCAGGGTGTACGTCGTCGGCGCGACATTCAGGTTTTCTCCACACAAGCAAAGTAAAAGCCATCCATTCCCGCTTCTCCTGGGAGGATTTGTCTTCCCAGCCGGCGGGCCTGCCCCCAGTCCGCCCGGATCTTGATCTCATGGGCCTCCGGATGCCGCTGCAGAAGGGCGGCCATCTGGAGTTCATTTTCCTCCGGCAGCAAGGAGCAACTGAGGTAAAGCAATCGCCCCCCCGGTGTCAGCAGAGGCCAGACCGCCTCCAGCATCCGCCTCTGTTGATCGCTCAGGGACAGAATGTCCTCTGGACGCCGCAGCACTTTGATATCTGGGTGTCGGCGGATCACCCCGGTCGCCGAACAAGGCACATCTAGCAGGATGCGATCATAGCGTTTTTCCGCCCAGGCCCCGCCGGGGTCGGTGATATCCCCTAGGAACAGGGCGGCCGTCAGTCCCAGGCGATCCAGGTTGTCCTTCACCCGCTGCAGCCGAGAGGGATCGTTGTCTACGGCGGATAGGCCGACCCCAGGTGGGGCCGTCTCCAGGATATGGCCGGTCTTCCCTCCAGGGGCGGCACAGGCGTCCAATACCAGCTGCCCGGCTTGCACATCGAGCAGAGCGGAGGCCAATTGGGCTCCCCCGTCTTGTACCGAGACCTCGCCACCCACAAAACCGGGTATCTCCTCCGCCTCCATGGGCGATTTCAGCACTAGGCCAGAAGCGGTATGGGCGATGGGGACGGCCTCGATGCCGGATGTCTTGAGCCTGGCAAGGTAATCATCCCGACTCAGTCGCCGGAGATTGACCCGTAACGCCAGGGGTGGACGTTCCTGGCTGGCACCGAGAATCGCCGGCCACTGGTCCGGATAGGCTGTCTGCAGTCTTTGCAGCAACCAACCTGGCATCGCGTGACGGCAGGGGGTGGCGGTTTCCAGGGTGACCCTTATTTCGTCGAGTTGCCGGACGCACTGGCGCAAGACCCCATTGACGAGACCCGTGGCCCAATCCTTCCCCAGGGCGCGAGCCAGCTCGACGCTGGTGGAGATGGCGGCGTGGGGAGGAATGCGGGTATAGAGGAGCTGGTAGATCCCGAGCAGGATCAAGAGCTGGATATCCTGGTCGCGCCCGCGCAGGTGCCGATGCATGAACTTGGCTACCAGGACCTGCAACCATCCATACCAGCGCAGGGTGCCGTAACAGAGTTCCTGTAGCAGGGCCGCATCCCTTCGTTCACCCAGACGCCCGCGAAAAGGCCCGATGGCCTCGGTCAGGGAACGTCCCTGCTGAACCACCTGTTGCAGCACTTCCAGGGCGAACCCCCGCACCGAGAGGGGGTGATCCGGCGTCGCTGGCTTGTCCCGTTGATGTCGATCCGTCCTCACCGGCCATTAACCCAAAAGTTCGCCAAGCAACGGATGCGCATTCAGAAAATCCGCCGCCGGCAACACCCGGCGCCCCGGCAACTGCAAACGTCGCAGGCGGAGCCCCCCCTCACCGGTAGCAACGTCTATCCCTTCCTTCGAGGTCGCCACCACTTCGCCCGGGGCGCCAGTGGTCGGGCCGGTCAGGGCCTTCGCCTCCCAGATCCGCAGTTGCTGGCCACGCCAGGTGCCATAGGCCACGGGCCAGGGATTGAAGGCTCGGACCCGGCGCTCGATTGACCAAGCGCTCTGTCGCCAATCGATCGCGGCTTCGTTCTTATCGAGCTTGTGGGCATAGCTGACCCCTTCCGTGGGCTGGGGCCACGCGACTGCGCGCCCCTCGATGATGTCCGGCAGGGCCTGCAACAGGGCGTTGGCCCCTAGTATCGACAGACGGTCATGCAGATCTCCTGCGTTAGCTTCGGGTTCGATCGGGCAAACCAGTTGATGCAGCACCGGGCCCGTGTCCAGTCCGACATCCATCTGCATGATCGAGATTCCCGTCTCGCTATCTCCTGCCAAGAGTGCCCGTTGTATAGGCGCCGCACCGCGCCAGCGGGGGAGCAGAGAGGCGTGGATGTTAACGCAACCGAGTCGTGGGATGGCCAACACGGGCGGCGGCAATAGCAATCCGTAGGCCGCCACCACCAACAGATCCGGTCGCAGGGCACCAAGTTCGGCAACAGCCCTGGCCTGTTTCAGGCTCGACGGTTGATAGACCGGGAGTCCGGCGGCCAGAGCCGCCTGTTTGACCGGACTCAGGGTCAATTGTTGGCCGCGCCCGGCCGGTCGATCAGGCTGGGAGTAGACCGCTACGACTTGATAACCGGCCTGAAGTAGGGCCGTCAAAGCAGGGACGGCGAAGTCGGGCGTGCCCGCATAGAGAATGCGCACTGGTTCAGGCATGGTTTGTTTTGAGTCACGGCAAGATTAATCTATTCAATAGCAAGCAAGACACGCTGGGATAGGCTACCAGAGTGCCTGCGTCAATCGGCCCGACTCCTGGAATTGGGGACCCTGTCGCAACTCTTCGACGCTCGTCCACTGGTCTCAGGGCGGGCTTTGGCTCAAATTGTATGTGGACTGGCCGCCGCATCCTTGGAGGGATAGCGTTTTTCCTTCTCCAACTTCCGGCGAATGCGTTGGCGTTTGAGCCCTGAGAGGTAATCGACGAAGAGTTTGCCGTCCAGGTGGTCGATCTCGTGCTGAATGCAGACGGCCAACAACCCATCCGCCTCCAACTCGAAGGTTTCGCCCTGAGGATCCAGGGCGCGTACACGAATCCAGGCGGAGCGAGTTACGCTATCGTAGACTCCTGGCACCGAGAGACAACCTTCATCCATTGCTTCTTGTCCCCGACGGTCGAGGATCTCGGGATTGATGAGGCAAAGCGGACGGCTGCGGTCCTCGGAGACATCAACCACCACCACCCGTTTGGGTACGTCGACCTGGGTGGCGGCAAGACCAATGCCGGGGGCGGCATACATGGTTTCCAGCATGTCGTCCAGGAGGCGGCGGATGCCCTCGTCCACCGCTTCGACCGCTTTGGCTCGGTTGCGGAGACGGGGATCGGGATAATGAAGAATATTCAGTATGGCCATGGTCCCAATTTTTGATCCGAGCGGTATTATTCAACCCCAGGATGATACAGAATTCTCCCAAACAAGATGATTTCGCGATCCCACATGCCTAAGCTACACTCCCGGCGTTTTGCTTGCAAAGGAATGAGTATGTCAACCTTGTGTCGCCGAGCCGCGGGGCTCCTCATGCTGATGCTTTCTGGCTCAAACCTAGGTGCCGCTCCACCGGCCCTAGTGCCAGGCCATCCCGAAAGTTACCAAGTCCAAACGGGGGATACCCTCTGGGATATCTCGGGTCGTTTCCTCCAACAGCCTTGGCGATGGCGGGAGATCTGGCAGGCCAATCCCCAGATCAATAATCCAGATCTTATTTATCCTGGCGATGTAATTGCGCTATCTTATGTTGACGGGCAACCCCGGCTTTCGGTCGAGCGATCTCCCTCCGCCGGGCGAACGGTCAAGCTCTCTCCGGGGATACGCCGCGAGGCTCTGCCGTCGGCCATCCCGGCCATTCCCATATCCGCCGTCAGACAATTCCTTTCACCCCAGATGGTGGAGGATGTCGAGGAACTGCAGAAGGCCCCCTATATCGTGGATTTTGCCGACGAGCACATCGCTGGCGGATCCAATGACCGCATCTGGGCGAGAGCCATCGAGGCCCCGGAATCTACGCCCTTTGTCGTGGTGCGGGAAGGAAAGCCTTATAAGGATCCGGACACCGGCGAGATCCTGGGCCATGAAGCCACCTACATAGGGAAGGCCATCCTGGAACGGCCGGGCGATCCGGCCGTACTGCGACTGGATCGTACCAGATTGGAGGCCCAACTCGGCGATAAGTTGGTACCCGATACCTATGGCTTCATTCTGGAGGCCTTCCACCCCAAACCACCGTCCCGTCCAGTTCAAGGGCGTATTATTTCGGTGCTGAACGGCCTCAGCCAGATTGGTCAATACCATACGGTGGTAATCAACCTAGGACAGCGTGAGGGCATCGAAGCGGGTGACGTCTTTACCGTCCACCAGGGTGGCGGCAGTGCCCGCGACCGAGTCAAGGGTAATATCAGTTATGTCCAGCCACTGGACGAATCCGGGGTGATGATGATCTATCGTGTCTTCGACAAAGTCAGTTTCGGTCTGATCATGCGCGCGACCCGGGCCATCCATGTCATGGACAGGGTATTTTCGCCTGAGACCTGAGGCGGCACCCAAAACGATCCCTTCCTCCGCGACTGGAATCTCCCGCTGATAGTTCGTCAGGCTGAGGCAAGGGAATGCGGGATCTTCGTCCTTGGTTGTTGCTCTGGCGTACCCCTGGGGTCGGTCCCAAGCTCTTTGCCAAGGCCCTCCGGCAGTTCGGCGACCCGGCGGTTGTCCTCGCCGCTAGGCCAGCCGAGCTGGAGAACTGCGGGTTCGGTGCCAAAAGCCGCGAGTTTCTTCGCTCCTTTGACTGGAGCCTGATCGAGCCGGACTTGGCTTGGCTCTCCTCCGGCGGTCAGCTCGTCACCATCCTGGACCCCCTCTATCCTCCACATCTGGCCGCCATTGATGACCCGCCCCCGCTGCTGTTCGTAACCGGGGATGCGGAAACCCTGCGACAACCCCAGCTCGCCGTCGTCGGCTCGCGTAACCCCACGGCAGGTGGTCGCCAGACCGCCATGGATTTTGCCCAGGTCCTGGCTGGTGCCGGGCTGGGGATTACCAGCGGACTGGCCGAGGGAATCGATGCGGCGGCCCATGAAGGGGCACTGAAAAGCGGCGGTCCTGGGGCTACGATCGCGGTGATGGGAACCGGACCGGATCGCCTCTATCCGGCCCGCCATCGGGAACTGGCCCAGCGTATCGCCCAGGGCGGGGCACTGGTGACCGAATTCCCTCCCGGCACCTCAGCCAAAGCAGAACACTTCCCCCGACGCAATCGGATTATCAGCGGTCTGAGCCTGGGAACCCTGGTGGTCGAGGCGGCCATGCACAGCGGCTCATTGATCACCGCCCGACATGCGCTCGAACAGGGTCGCGAGGTGCTCGCCATCCCGGGTTCCATTCACAACCCCCTGGCACGGGGCTGTCACGCCCTGATTCGCCAGGGCGCCAAGCTGGTGGAGACTGCCCAGGACATCTTGGAAGAACTTGCCCCACTCATGAAAATTCCTCCCGGTCCAGTCGCTGCCGGTCCTGTGGCCACGGAAACCTCGCGGGATAAAGACTATGCCCGGCTCCTGGAGGCACTCGGTTACGAGCCCATGGCGATGGATGATCTGGTCGCCCGAACCGGCCTGTCGGTGGCGGCCATCTCCTCCATGCTGCTGTTGTTGGAACTTGAAGGTCATGTATCATCGGTTCCGGGCGGACGTTACAGCCGGATTCAGACCGGGTAAGCGTCCGTCCAGGGCCGAAGAGGGTGCCCATCAATCTCCCGAGGTGCATGATTGAATGAATGAAAATGTCGTTGATGTGCTGATTTTCATCTACGAGCATCTGAAAGAGCCCGGTTCCCCCGCCACGCCTTCCCAGAGGGTGTTGCGGGAGGAGCTCAACGAGGCGGGCTTTCCCGATGGTGAGATCGACAAGGCCTTGGCTTGGCTGGATGAATTGGTGAGCACCCCGCTTCCGCTCGATATCCTGTCGCCGGGAACCCATTCCTTTCGCATGTTTTCCGCCGAAGAGATGCGTCATCTCGACACCGATGCCAGGGGATTGATGCTGGTGCTCGAACAAAGCGGTCTCCTCAGCCGCGCCTGTCGAGAATTGGTGCTAGAACGGGTGCTGGCCTTGGACACACCGCAAATCGGTATCGAAGAACTGCGGTGGATCATATTGATGGTGCTGGCTAATCGCCCTGGCCAGGAGATCACCGTCGCCCATCTGGAGGACCTGGTCTTTAAGATGAGAGGGGCCTCCATTCACTGATATTCCGCCGGCCTGGTAGGAGATTTCCAACGACCGGGGAGCCCTAGGCTCTACCACAAGCGTGGGAGGTCGGCTTTGCCGGGCGACAGGGGATCTGAACCGAATCATCGAGCGTCATGAATCTTGTTGTTGTCGAATCACCGGCGAAAGCCAAAACGATCAAAAAGTACCTGGGCAAGGACTTTGATGTGCTCGCCTCCTATGGACACGTGCGGGATCTCGTCCCCAGGGATGGCGCGGTCGACCCCGAGCAGGGGTTCCGCATGCACTACCAGGTGATCGAAAAAAACGAACGTCATGTCCAGGCCATTGCCAAGGCCCTGCGCAAGGCAAGCGCCCTCTACCTCGCCACCGACCCCGACCGCGAGGGAGAGGCGATCTCCTGGCATCTCTATGAACTGATGCGGGAAAATCAGGTGCTGCACGATAAACCGGTGCACCGTGTGGTGTTCAATGAGGTCACCAAGGGAGCGGTACAGGACGCCATGACCCATCCGCGTACCCTGTCCACCGACCTCATCAATGCCCAACAAGCCCGCCGGGCACTGGACTACCTGGTGGGATTCAATCTCTCGCCACTGTTGTGGAAGAAGGTGCGGCGTGGCCTCTCCGCGGGACGGGTGCAGAGTCCGGCCTTGCGCCTCATCGTCGAACGTGAGGAGGAGATCGAGGCCTTTCAGGTTCGAGAATACTGGTCTGTCGAAGCGGATGCCGGCGCCCAGGGGCCGCCCTTCGAAGCCAGACTCATTCAGTACCAGGGTGGGAAGGTCGAGCAATTCACCTTGACCGACGTGGCCTCCGCTCAGCAGGTACGCCAAGACCTGCTCAAACAGGCGGGGGGAAAGCTGCGGGTGCTGAGCGTCGAGAAAAAACAACGACGACGCAATCCGGCGCCGCCCTTCACCACCTCGACTCTGCAACAGGAGGCGGCGCGCAAGCTCGGGCTCACCGCCCAGCGCACCATGCGTCTCGCCCAGCAACTCTATGAAGGGGTGGATATCGGCAGCGGCGAGGTCGGTCTCATCACCTATATGCGCACCGACTCCGTGAACCTTTCCGAGGAGGCCATCGCCGAGACCCGGCGCTATATCGCCGAACGTTTCGGTCCCACACAACTGCCAGATGAACCCAGGCGCTACAAGACCAAGGCGAAGAATGCCCAGGAGGCCCACGAAGCCATCCGCCCCACCTCGGTATTCCGCCGTCCGGAGGAGATCGAAGGGGCACTCACCAAAGAGCAGTTTCGTCTCTACGAGCTGATCTGGAAACGTACCCTCGCCTGTCAGATGCTCCACGCCACCATCGACACGGTCAGTGTCGACCTCGCCTGCGGCAGTCAGGCCAACCTTTTTCGCGCCACCGGCTCAACCATCGCCGACCCAGGATTCATCCAGGTCTATCTGGAGGGGGTGGACGATGCCAAACCCTTGGACAGCGATGACAAAACCCTGCCCCCCTTGACCGAAGGGGAGTTGGTCGACCTATTCGATATTCGGGCCGAGCAGCACTTTACCGAGCCGCCACCACGCTACAACGAAGCCACCTTGGTGAAGACCCTGGAGGAGTACGGTATCGGTCGACCTTCCACCTATGCCGCCATTATCTCGACCCTGCAGGATCGAGAATACGTCACCCTGCAGAACAAGCGATTCTTTCCCACCGATGTCGGGCGCATCGTCAACCGCTTCCTGACCGAACACTTCGGGCAATATGTGGATTACGACTTTACCGCCAAGCTGGAAGACGAACTTGACGCCGTGTCTCGGGGCGAGGAGCAGTGGATCCCGCTGCTGAGCCGGTTCTGGCTCGAATTCAGTCATCGCGTCAAAGAAAAGAGTCAGGTTTCACGGAGTGAGGTGGTGCATGATCGTGTCCTCGGCGTGGATCCCGCCAGCAGCAAGCCGGTCAGCGTGCGCATGGGCCGCTTTGGGCCCTTTGTGCAGATCGGTTCCCGGGACGATGGGGACAAGCCCAAATTCGCCAGCCTGCAACCGGGCCAGAGCATGGAGACCATCACCCTGGCCGAGGCCATGGCCCTCTTCAACCTGCCCCGGGAACTCGGACCACGACATCCCCAGGGGGGGGAGATCCTGGTAACCAATATCGGTCGCTTCGGCCCCTATGTCCGCTATGGGGATAAGTTCGTCTCCCTGAAAAAGGACGACGATCCCTACACCATCACCCTGGAACGGGCGCGGGAACTGGTAGCGGAAAAGGAAGCGGCCGAGGCAAAACGGGTGATACGCGTCTTTCCCAACAGCCAGGCACAGATCCTGCGCGGTCGCTTCGGACCCTACGTGACGGATGGTTCCAGAAACGCCCGCATCCCCAAGGGGCGGGAGCCCGAATCCCTCACCCTGGAGGAATGTGAAGGGCTGTTGGCCGAGGCCCCGGAACGCAAGCCCGCTTCGACCAAGCCCAAACGACAGACCATCAAACAACGCTGAATCGAGCACGGGAAAACAGCACCATGCCCAATCAACCCTTCGTCGCCGTACTCATGGGGTCCGACTCGGATCTCGCTGTGATGCAGGCCGCCATGGATGTGCTGAGCAGCCTCGGGGTGGAGTTCGAGGCCAAGATCACCTCCGCCCATCGCACAGCGGACGCCACCCATGCCTATGTGAAGGACGCCGAGGCCCGAGGCTGTGCCGTCTTTATCGCCGGGGCGGGGATGGCCGCCCATCTCGCCGGTACCGTCGCCGGACTGACCCTCAAGCCGGTCATCGGCGTTCCCCTCGAAGGCGGCGCTTTGCAGGGCCTGGATGCCTTGCTCTCCACCGTGCAGATGCCCGGTGGCGTTCCCGTCGCCTGCGTGGCCATCGGTAAGGCCGGGGCCAGAAACGCCGGCTATCTGGCGGCACAGATGCTCGCCCTGAGCGACGGAGAACTGGCGCGGCGCCTACGGGCGGATCGGGAACGTCATGCGGACGAGGTGCGGGCCAAGGACGCCAAGTTGCAGGAACGTTTTCCCCGTTGATCTCCGTCCAAACCGGACCGGGACCGGGCTCCCTCCATCCCCAGCAGCTGCGTCGGGCCGCCGCCTGTCTCAAATCCGGCGGGATCCTCGCCTATCCGACGGAAGCGGTCTACGGCTTGGGCGGCGATCCCAGGCGGGAGGAGGCCGCTCGACGTATCCTGGCCCTCAAGCGAAGACCGGGCGCCAAGGGATTCATTCTCATTGCCGCCGACCTGGGACAACTCCTGCCCTTCATCGGCGACCCCAGCCCCGAATGGCTGGCCACGCCCCTGAGCACTTGGCCGGGCCCCTTCACCTGGCTGTTACCCTCCGCTCCCAGCACACCAACCTGGCTGCGCGGCGCCCATGACCGCATTGCCGTACGGATCACCGCCCATCCCCCGGCCAGGGAGCTTTGCCTCGCCGCCGGTTTCCCGCTGATCTCCACCAGCGCCAATCCCACCGGGTCACCGCCGGCCCGGAGCCCGTTACGGGTCCGCAAGTATTTTCCTACCGGGCTCGACTTCATTCTGCATGGCCCCCTGGGCGGCTTGGCCCGTCCCACTCCCATCCGCGATGCCCTGAGCCAGGTCCTGGTCCGGGGCTGATCCGCCTTCGATTCGAGGAGACAAGATGACGCAAGCCATCTCCAGCGAGGCCGTCAGGGACTACCTGGTGGGACTCCAGGCGCGTATCTGTAGCGCGCTGGAGCAGGAGGAACCCCGGGCCCGTTTCGGGACCGATGCCTGGGAGCGCCTCGGCGGAGGTGGCGGACAAAGCCGGGTGCTCCAGGAAGGTGAGGTATTCGAGCAGGCCGGGGTCGGTTTCTCCCATGTCCGGGGCGACAGCCTGCCGACCTCGGCCACCGCCCAACGCCCCGAGCTGGGCGGGCGTTCCTATCAGGCCATGGGGGTCTCCCTGGTCATCCACCCCCGCAACCCCTATGTGCCCACCTCTCATGCCAATGTGCGTTTCTTTCTGGCCGAAGGTCCCGATCGCGAGCCGATCTGGTGGTTCGGCGGTGGTTTCGACCTGACCCCTTACTATGGCTTCATCGAGGACGTCCGGCACTGGCACCGGGTAGCCCACGACCTCTGCGCCCCCTTCGGTGGGCATCTCTATCCGCGTTTGAAGACTTGGTGTGACCAGTATTTCTTTCTGCGTCATCGCCAGGAACCCAGGGGGGTGGGGGGGATTTTTTTCGATGACTTCACCGAGGGCGGCTTCGAGCACAGCTTCGCCTTCCTGCGGAGCGTCGGCGATGGGTATCTCCCGGCCTATCTCCCTATCGTCCAGCGGCGCAAAGATACTCCTTACAGCGACCGCCAGGTCGATTTCCAACACTACCGCCGTGGCCGTTATGTGGAATTCAATTTGGTCTACGACCGCGGCACCCTTTTCGGGCTGCAATCGGGTGGACGCACCGAATCCATTCTGATGTCACTGCCGCCCCGGGTACGCTGGCGTTACAACTGGCATCCCGCGCCTGGGACGGAAGAGGCCAGGCTCTATGACCTCTTTCTCAAGCCCCGGGACTGGTATGGGGAAACCCCATCCAATTAGTCAAGCAGTCGATTCAGGGCGATCCACCAATTCCGGTTCGATTTTCCCTAATCGGTAGGGAGAGAGGCTGGCCTGCGGAACCCGCCGCTGGGTTCAGTTCGAGGATATGGTGAGCGAAGCAAACCGCGGACATTTAAGCCGTCAGGTGGCCCCGTCTAGCCCTCGGCGCTGCCGGGCCGGGACGATTTGGCTCGGTTATTGTTCTCTTAAAGAGAACAATAACCCTCTTTATTATCGAAAATGTTCTCAAATTAAGAACGAAAATGAGTCGTTCTCAGTTGATGCCCGGCGCCACTGAGCGCTCATATCCATTCTTGTCGGCTCTTTTCCGCATTGGGTGAATTCAGGGTCGGCCCCGCACCCGACCGCTCGGAAGGCTAAAATATATTCGGGAACGCTAATAGATTAGGCGGGCCAGGGTCGAGAAGGGGCCTGGGCAACTCTTGACCCCGATCCCCGAATGGTCGAACGTAGGCCCAAGGGTTTCCGCCCGGGTTCCTTGGCGGCGGAGTGTGGCCGTCGGCTGGTATGTGATGATAAAGAGGTAGACCTACCCATGTTAGTTCGTGATGTGATGACGAAAAATCTGAAGACCGTCACCCCCCAGACCGGGGTGATCGAGGTGGCCTCGCTGATGTGCCTCTATCGTTTCAGCGGTCTGCCGGTGGTGGATACTGGCGATCGTCTGGTCGGTATCGTGACCGAGAAAGATGTGTTGCACCGTCTCTTTCCCACCCTGGAAGACCTGCGCGACGGCATGGCGTCGGTGGATCTGGATGAGATGATGGGGCAATACCGGGATGTGCTGAAGCTGAAGGTGAACGAGGTGATGACCCCCAGCGTCATCAGCATCAACCCGGATATGCACCTGCTGCGCGGGGCCGGGGTCATGATCAGGCATCGTTTCCGCCGCATCCCGGTGGTCGAGGATGGGGTGCTGGT
Source organism: Pseudomonadota bacterium (assembly GCA_052035915.1). Classification (GTDB taxonomy): domain Bacteria; phylum Pseudomonadota; class Gammaproteobacteria; order Chromatiales; family Chromatiaceae; genus JBPOHE01. Next base: position 41,902 of record JBPOHE010000001.1, on the reverse strand, counting down.
GGGCATGCTGACCCTGGGCGACGTACACAAGGCGATCTATCAGGCCAACGTCGCCAAAATGCTCTAGCACAGGCGCCGGGTGGCGTCCGACTCAATAATGGGGTGGCGGTGGCTCATCGTCGGCGGCGAGATCCGTCACCCCGGTCAGGTGCGCGATCTGGCGTCGCAGTTGGTGGATTTCCCGGGCAAGACGATCGATGAGTTGCTGCTGACGGACGAGGGTGAGTTGGACGCCATGCAGCCCATCCTCCTGAAAGGCCAGGCGGGTCTGGATGTCGACCAATCCTTCGTCCATCAGCCTTTTCTGGCCAGGGAGATGAGCAAGAGGACGAACATCACCACCAGAGCGAGTGGGATGAGGGCGCCCTTCCAGTCCTTGGGCGCGGCGCGGCTGCGCTCGATGGTGGCCTTTACGCCGGGACCCACCCAGAACACCAGCAGCAGGCCCAGGGCGCCGAGCAGGATCTGTTCCCAGAGTTCCATGGATAGCTTGGCCTCAGACCCTGGGTTGGCCGGGGGAAAAAGCCGACTCCAGCCGATCCCGGAGGCCGACCTTAGCGACTGTCGTCCGCATCGCTGAAGCGCTCATCCAGGTTGGCCGGACACAACACCTTGCGCATGGTGCCGATGAGGGTCAGCAACTGGGGGTTGCGGATACGGTAAAAGATGCGGTTGGCATCCTTGCGCGCCACCAGGATATTCTTGTTGCGCAATTGTTCCAGGTGCTGGGAGATATTGCTCTGGGAGGTGCCGGTCTTGGCCACGATCTCTCCCACCGAGAGTTCCTTTTCCCCCAGGGTGCAGAGGATCTTCCAGCGCAAGGGATGGGCCATGGCCTTGAGGGCATTGGCGGTCAGTGTCGTATCTTCGTCGTGATGGTTGGTTTTATCCGCTTCGCTCATCGATTCACTCCCGGGGTCGGCCTGGGGTTCGGCAATCGCCTAAAGCCCCCGACCTCATGCCACGCAGATCTCCTCATCTAGGGTTTCTTCATCCACCCGCCGGTAGCCGGTCATGTCCTTGGCGATGCAGAGGATGTCGCTCAGTTCACCGTTCTCACGCTTGATGGCGGTGCGTGAAAAGAGGATGGGTATCCGGCTGCCTTCCTTGGTGATGAACCTGGCCTCGATGCGACTCAAGGCCCCCACCCGGATCAGGGCTTCCAGCCAGGTGCCGAAAAAGGCCCCGGCCTGTTCCGGCTCCGCCTCCTCGAAGACATCGCCGATCGCCATGCCGATCAGATCCCTTTCGGCGTAATCGAGCATCTTGCAGGCCGCCGGATTAGCAGCGGTGATGACGCCATCCGGATCCAGCACCAGCAAGGCCTCGCCCATGTAGCGGATGATGTTCTCCAGGTGCTGCTTGGCCTGGGCCAGCTCCGCCGTGCGTTCGGCCACCTTCCGCTCCAGGATCTGATTCATCTCCCGCTCTTTCTCGATCAGGCGGAAGTAGGTGCTGATCTTGTTGATCAATTGGTTGTCGTCGATGGGTTTCAGCAGGTAATCCACCGCCCCGACATCATAGCCCTTCTGCTGAAACTCCTGGGTCTTGTAGGCCGCGGTCAGGAAAATGATGGGGATGTCCCGCGTCTTTTTACGGATCTTGAGCATGGAGGCGGTCTGAAAGCCGTCCATCTCAGGCATCTGTACATCGAGAATGATAAGGTCGATGCCGGATTCGCCCAGGGCGATATCCAGCGCCTTCTGCCCGGAATCCGCCTCCAGCACCTCGACGTCCATGTGGCGCTGGATCAGGGACTTCAGGGTGTAGAGATTGTGTCGATTGTCGTCGACGATGAGCAGCCTGAAACCGGAATAACGTTTCATCTTCCCCGTTCAGCCCAGATATCTGTCCAACAAAGCCTTCAGTTCATGAGCGTCGATGGGTTTCGCCAGCAAGGCATCCACCCCCAGTTCCTCGAGCCGTTGTCGCTCCTGGGGGTCACAAAGGCCGGTGAAAGCGAGGATGGGAAGGTCACGGAATGGCTCCAGTTGCCGAATGCCTATGATCGTATCACAGCCTTTCCCCGAAGGTATCGCTACATCCACCAGCACCAGGGCGCAGTCCGGATCGTCATGCAACGCCTCCAGCGCCTCGCTCGTCTCGGCGGCGGCGGTGACCTTTAGACCCCAGCCTTCCAGCAGCGGGGTGAGGGTGAGGAGATCGCGCACATTCTCATCCACGATCAGCAGCCCCTGGCCGTGGAAGCTGGCCGTGGGGGGCGCGCCCGCCTCCAGGGTCTCTTCGGTGGCGGTCTGACGGCTCGGCATCACCTCCCCCGGCTGGCTCACCGCCGGCTCCAGTGGTAGCCGCAGAGTGAAAGTCGAGCCCTGACCCTCCTGACTCTCCAACCTAATGGAGCCGCCAAGCAAAGTGGCGAGTTCGCGCGAAATCGCCAAACCGAGCCCGGTTCCACCATAGCGGCGGCTGGTAGAGCCGTCGACCTGTTTGAATGCCTCGAAGATGAGCCCCTGCTTGCCGAGAGGGATGCCTATGCCGGAATCGGTGACGCTGATGCGGACCGGACAGGGCGCCTCGGTGGCCTCAGCAAGCCCCTCCAGGCGCAGACAGACCTCTCCCCCTGGAGTGAATTTCACCGCGTTGGAGAGAAAGTTCTTCAGGATCTGCCGCACCTTGTCGGAATCGGTCAGTAGACTCCTGGGGGCCTCGGCATCGATCTCCAGCCGCAGCCGCAGGCCCTTGTCGTCGAACTGGGGACGTACCAATTCAAGTAGGTCCGCCAGCAGTGGGCGAAGTTCGACGGTCTCGAAATGCAGGTTCACCTGCCCGGCCTCGATGCGGGAGATATCCAGGATGTTGTCGATCAGGGAACGCAGGTCCTTGGCCGCTTCATGGATAACCCGGCTCGGCTTGGCCTGTTCCACGTTGGTACTGCCTTCGGCGAGCATCTTCGACAGCAACAGAATGGAGTTGAGGGGGGTGCGCAACTCATGACTCACATTGGCCAGAAATTCTGATTTGTATCTGTTGCTGCGTTCCAGTTCCCGGGCATGGGCTCGCAACGCCTTCGTATGTTCGGCATGGCTCTCGGCCAGTCGGGTCAGGTTCGCCCCCAGTGCCTGCAATTCGCTCGATCCCCGCCACTCGAAGCGCACCGGTTCCTCATTCTGCAGCAAGCGCCCGACGCCATCGGTCAACTCCTGTCCAAAACGTTCCAGGCGCAGGGCAAACCACCTGGCCGCCACCCAGATGGCTCCCACCAGGGCGCAGATGATCAGCAGGACGCGCAGGGTGAGGGCGTTGCGAAACTGGGCCAGGGGTGAAGGATCGACGGATCGCCCCACCCAGAGAAAATCTCCGTTCTCGGTGACGAACATGGGCACCCAGAGCACCTGGCGACGCCCCCCCTCCCAAAGCGCCAGTTTGCCGGCCGCAAAGATATCCTGTAGACCGGGAAAATCGCTGAAGGCCTCCGGCTGTCCCGTCCCGCCCGAGGAGAGGTAGCTGCCGTCGGATCGTACCCAGAGGGTGCCATGATAGGCCTGGGCCATGCCGCTGACGTCGAGGGTCAGGATCACGGCGCCGAGCACGTTTTCCGGGGGAGGAGCGGGCCGACCCAGGATGGGGCTGGTCATGAACAGGGTCAGCAGGTGACGTGGGTCATGGTTGGCGGCCTCGCGATCAATGCTGATCGGACTGACCAGAACGCGCCCACGCTCCGCCGCCAGACCGGCCTCGATAAAGGATGGCGGCGGGCGTTGGGGTGCCTCGATCGTCGGGTTCCATTCATGGCTGTCCCGATCGCGTTCGAGCCAGAATCGCTCCCGCCCATCATCGGCGACAAAGAGGATCTGGATGATATCCAGCTGGTCCTGGAGGATCTGGTTGATCCACTGGGTATATCTGGCGCGGGCGAGGAGGATGTCCTTGTCATCTTCCGTATCTCCCAAGACGGCCCCGGGTTCCGGCAGTTTGGAGAGCAGACGCACCATTTCGTGGCGGCTGGCGAGGTGCTGGTCGAGGTCACGAAAATCCGCGCGCAGATTGAGCAAATGGGCCCGATGATAGAAGAGCTCGACGCGATCCAGCACCAGCGGCAGATTGATGGAGACGGCGGCAAAGAGTGGGGCCAACCCGAACAGAAAGAGGAACAGCAGGATCTGGGTGCGGAGCTTCAAGGCGGCGGCTTGGATCAATGATGCCTAACAGCCCGAATCGACGGCGTACGATTGTTGGCCACACATTTCATACAAGGAAAACAGACGAATCAGGCTTGTGACCATCCCATGGCTCCCTCAGCGTCATCTCATGGCAGGCCTAAAACCGCCGTTCGCCCTGAGCTTGTCGAAGGGCGACATCTCATGGCAAGTCCCTAACCAGATCCAGCACCGCCAAGGCGTGTCCTTTGGGTTTGATGTCATAGAGGGCCTGTCGGATCAGTCCCTCGCGGTCGATGACGAAGGTGGAACGCACTATGGCCATGAGCTTGTGGCCTTCCTTCTCCCGCTCCTGCCAGACGCCGTACTTGTCGCAGACCTCGCCGTCGCTGTCGGCGAGCAACTGGACGGTGAGTCCGTGCTTGTCGCGGAAGGCCCCATGACTCTGGCAGTTGTCCTTGCTGATGCCCAGGACGACCGTATCCTGCTTGACGAACTCGTCCATCATCTCGGTGAACTCCAGGGCCTCGATGGTGCATCCCGGGGTGTCGTCCTTGGGATAGAAATAGAGCACGACCTTGGAACCACGGAAGTCGGCCAGATCGATCATGTTCAGATCGGCATCAGGTAAAGCAAAAGCTGGGGCGATATCTCCCGCTGCAAGCATGGATTTTCCCTCGATGACAGAATGGTGGAACCAATGGGATCAAAGGCCGGTTTGATCATCCGACTTCGGCCAAGACTAGGTCCGGCGCGGGTACGAGTCAACCGCACCCCAAGGGTGCATGACCCAGAGAATCATCAGAAAGCTCCTGTTACCCAGGTTGAGTCCCAGCTGGCATGCCAGGGAAGGCTGGCGATGAGCGAACCCTACGCTTTGCCTGCCCAAGAAGCTGGGTTGCGGTGATTGACGCCGCAGCACCAGCCTTGAATTCCTATCGCCCGAGAGGGATTCGTCGGAAATCAACTTACTGAAAAATGAGCCGGAAACAGGCGCCGCTTCCTTCGATGTTCTCGGCCGTGACGCGCCAACCCTGACGATCGGCGATACGCTTGACCAGTGGCAGACCGATGCCGGCGCCGCGGCTGGCGCGATGGACGCGGTCGCTGTGCTCGAACAGGCAGCAGACTTCCTGGGGCGGTACCCCGGGCCCGGTATCCTCCACCGTACAGCTTGCGGCCTCCAGCGTGATTTTGACCCGCCCGGTTTCGGTATAGGTGAAGGCGTTGCGCACCAGATTGCCGATGGCGATGGCGAGCAGGGGACGAACCACCGGGAGCCGGGGCTGGGCGAGGAGGTCGAGTTCCACCGCCACCGGCTTATGACTCAAGAGCGGCCGATGCTGTTCCACCACCTCTCGCAGTACCTCGGCGGCCGGACAGGGTTCGACCTCCAGGGCGGCACCAGGATGCTCCCGCGCCAACATCAAGAGGGTGGTGGTCAGATCGGCCATGCCGCGGGCGGCCCGGGCGATGCGCTCGACCCGGGTCTGGGCACGGGGGGAGAGGCTGGTGTCGACCTGCAACATCTCTACCGCCCCCTGGATCACCGCCAAGGGGGTACGCAATTCATGGCTGGCGTCGGCGGAGAAGGCGCGCTCCCGGGCGATGAAGGCACGCAATCGGGCCAGATAGCGCTCAAAGGCCTGGGCCAGCTCGCCCACCTCGTCTCGCGCCAGTCCCTCGGCGAAGGGCGTGTCCAGGTCATCGGGCTGGCGTTCCCGCACCCGTCGCGCCAGTTCGCGCACCGGGGCGATCACCCGCCCGGCGAGCCACCAGCCGCCAGCGGCCGCCAGCATACTGGTCACGAGGATGCGCATCAGGATCAACACCAGTAACCAATGCTCCCGCTGTTCGACCTGGGAGCGGTTATGCAGCAGATAGAGGGTGCGATCGCCCACCTGTTCCACGGCGACGAGATAGGAGGCCTCCTCCAGGAGTACCTGGGAACGGCCTGGAGGCAAATCGCGCAGCCCGGCCGGCAGCGCCTCGGATCGCTCCGGTCCCAGCAGATAGCCGCGAACGGTGGCGGTCATGGGCGGCAGCGAGGCCGGGTTGCGTTGCAGCCGGGCACGGTAATCCTGCACCTCGGCGGACAGGGCTTCCTCGATCAGACGCTGATCCAGCTCGATGGAGGTGACATAGAGCCAGCCGCCGAAGCCGAAGCCGATGGCGCAGCCCATGACGGCGAAACCGATGGTGACCCGCAGCCGCAACCCCAGATTAAAGCGCATCGTCCACCGCCAGGCGGTAGCCGAAACCCCGCACCGTGTGCAGCAGTTGGCGCCCGAAGGGTTTGTCGATGATGGCGCGCAGTTGGTGCATGTGACTGCGCAAGGCGTCGCTGTCGGGCGGGTTATCGCCCCAGAGCGCACGCTCCAATTCGTCACGACCCACCACCTTCGGCGACTGCCGCATCAGGATATCCAACAGCTTGAGGGGAATCGGCGGCAACTCCAGGAGCCGCCCGGCGCGACTGACCTGCCAGGTGCCGGTGTCGAGCACCAGATCGGCGATCTGCAACCGAGGCCCGCCTCCCTCTCCATCTCGCCGTCGGCGCCGGAGCAGGGCCTCCAGGCGTGCCTCCAGCTCCAGCATGGCAAAGGGCTTGATCAGATAATCGTCCGCCCCGCTGGCGAAGCCTTCCAGCTTGTCTTCCAGGCTGTCTCGGGCGGTGAGCATGAGGATAGGCAAGGCATGGCCCGCCGCCCGCAACTTTTCGCACACCTCCAGACCATCGATTCCCGGGAGCATCAGATCCAGCACCAGCACATCGTAGTGGTTGTCCAACGCGAAGCCGAGACCGCTATAGCCGTTGTAGGCGATGTCCAGGGTATGACCGCGGGTCTCGAAGAAATCGGCAAGGTTCGCCACCAGGTCCGGATTGTCTTCGACGATCAGGATGTGCATGGCTTGTTCCGCACCGCCTCGGCTGTGTTTGGGAAAGAAAGCGGGATCCCCTTGCTGGATACATTGTATCCTGGTTCCTGGCCTGGCTCGGGTTCAGACCCCGAATCCGTCGCGGCAAGTGATATAGGTTGGGCAAAAGCGTAGCGTTGCCCAACGACTACAGTGGAAGATGTCGGGTACCTCGAAAGGTGCTCGACCTACCCGACAGAGGTTTAGTGCCACGCCACGTCAGCCGTCGGGGTACAGGTTACGGACGGGATGAGATATCCCGTCCGGCCAAGAGCCTCAGTTGTTACGGTTGGGTTGAATCATATTGCTGACCGTCGTCGACTGCCACCCCCTTGCGACTGTGCGGAACTGCAACCGATATAGCGCCGGAGCAGCTTTCCTGGCCATCATCGGCAATAAAGTGGACGACATACACCCGCCCGTTGCCGTTACCGTTGCGCTCAGCCCTTAGCAAGACGGTCTGGATCTGCGGGTTCGTAGAACTGATTACTGCATCAGGAGCTGTGTCACCATCGCCCGTGCCCTCGATCGGCTCATCCTGAGTAACACCTGCAATGTTGATATGGACGCTGTTATTGTCAGGATCAGTCAAGTTCTGCACGGAGACCACCACCATCTTGTGGTTGGCTGGCCATAGTATATTTACGCTTGGCACAGCATCCCCACAGGTAGGCGGATCGTTGATATCCTGGACATGAATTGTCACCCCCGCAGCAACCGTGTACTGACTATCCGATACGGACAGCTCAAAGCCCAGATCTTGCCCTCCAAAGCCTACGGCAGGTGCAGTGAAATTGGCGACTTCCTGCCCGGCGTTATTGATCTGGACATGTGGCCCCGCGGTTTGACGCCATTGGTAGGTTAAGGGGTCATTTTCCGGGTCTCGGCTCGCAGAGCCGTCCAGTATGACGGTAGAGAATTCATCGCGTGTCAAAGGACCGGGATCGCCCACATCAGCCACTGGGGGAAGATTGGCGTGGGAAACCCAAACTGTCATTGTGTCAGGATCGCTGACGGCAATACCGTCAGACACGATCAAGCGAAACGCCAACTCGGTACCTGCAACCGGTACGAGAGTAGGGGTAGTGAAGTTGGTGACACAGGCATTCGGATCATTGATCGCCACAGACACCCCCGATGTCTGTGACCAAGTGCAAGTCAACGACTCGTTGTCCTCATCGAAGCTGTTGGAACCGTCGAGTGTCACTACTACTGACTCGGATACCAGTTGGTTATCACCAGCATCCGCCACAGGTTTGTGATTCACATTGGTGACCGTTATGTCGACTATGTCCGTTGCAGAATTCCCGGTGCTGTTGCTGACCTGAAGCTCGAAGGTGAGGATAACACCGCCCATCGGCACCGTTGGCGTCGTAAAGGTGGGGTACGCCGGGTTGGAAAGGTCGAGAACCACGGTTGGTCCGGCGAGCTGGGTCCAATGAAAAGATAGGTTATCGCCAGTGCTTCCCGCGCCGTCCAAGATAACCATGGTATTCTCGGGCACCGATTGATCCGGACCTGCATCGGCCTCTACTTCTTGAAGCCCTTCTGCCGCCAGTTCAGCGATCTGCGATGCAGTGAGAGCTCTATTGTAGATTCTTACCTCATCCATGGCTCCATAAAGATACATGTCATCCCACACATAGTTTTCACGTTTGCCAAGCAGCAAGTCACCTGGACCGGCTAAAGATCCTTGCGCTCCAGCGATTCCGAAGCCGCCATCGGCAATACCATCAACAAAGAACGTAGCAGAGGCATCTCGGTCTACAACAACGGCAACATGGTACCATTGGTTTGGCGACAAAGTCGTTTGCCCGTTTCCCCAAGGATTATTATTGGTTGAATCACGAAGAGCAAAAGATAATTTCCCTGGAGGATAAACTGCAAAGTTGTATCCTGAAAGACTTGACATAGGTATGCCTTGTACACCACGCTTCTCTATCAGAGCATTAAAACGTTGTGTATTAGCTAATTTTACCCATGTGGCGATAGTAAAGTCCGACGTTCCAATGTCCAGGATGTTGGAATCTGGGATCAGAACGTAATCCGATACACCATTAAACAGCAGGGCATTACCTATCCACCCAGCGGACGGAACGGGACCCAATAGCAATCCATCATTGCCGTTTCCACTCAGATCTGCAGCCCCATCCTCGAATGAGTATTTTGCGATGAGACCAGTATTTATATCCGGATATTGCAACACCGTTACATCAAACATGCCGGAGTTGTTGTAGAATCCCAAGCCATCCATTGCACCAAGGAATAACCTTTTAGCATTTGGTGGTGCACAAAATTGCTGGGACAGGCCAATAGAATCATGGCCATCGCCAATAAAAAATACTTGCTTCAGCTCTGGGTACAATATCTCCTGATTTCTACTCTCATTTAACGAGAAGTCCAAAGGTAGTGGCGCCATTGATCCTGTTGGAGCTTCATTGCTTAGAAATACTCCAAGGAGAGAGTTTAGTGGAGCAATAATATCTGCAATGCCGTTCTCATTAGGACCTGCTTCGTGTGATTGTAAAGGGCCACCATCTGGGCCATCTATCCCAGGATAAGGTTCGTTATTGACGGAACCTGTAACGCTAAATCTAAAGCAGCTACCTTCCGGAAGCGTTAGGCTATTAACCAATACGGGGGAATTTAATGGGGCAGAATCCCCATAAAACGTACCAGTGCCGCCAGGCATTCCAGCCAACCATGGATTTGCCAAGCCTGGAACTGGAACATATACCGTAGAACTTGATGCCTCTGCGAGGCCGATCACCAGCATCGCTAAGCACGATCCAAGCAATCTTTCTTTACTCTTCACGGTCATTTCCTCTTTATCCATTATGCTATTGCATTCAGTAGGACCCACCTGCCAAGCGCTAAACTCTGTTGTACTCCAAACCATGTCTGCGGCTTGGCTTGGTCTCTATACCACATATAAATAATGGAATAAAATGACTTGTATCAGTAAATCAGTTGAATGCTGAAGCCACCACCTTCGTCTCCATCGTCGCCGCGTCCATGGTTCTGTTGACATATCACCGCAGCCAAATGAGAGCTGAGACAAAGCGAAGGGAAATCGGCAAGGTTCGCCACCAGGTCCGGATTATCCTCGACGATCAGGATGTGCATGGCTTGTTCCGTACCGCCTCGGCTGTGTTTGGGAAAGAGAGCGGAATCCCCTTGCTGGATACATTGTATCCTGGTCTGGCTCGGGTTCAGACCCCGAATCCGTCGCGGCAAGACAGAGCCGACAGGCGCCGATATGACACCGAGCGGTTCCGGGCCTGGGCAAAAAATGGCTCATTTTTGTTCTTTTTTCGAGAACAATACATCGGAATTAAAGGCATTGTTCTCGATAGAAGAACGAAAAACCGAACAAAAACGTCCAGGCCCGGGACGCCGGAAGCAGAAGAATCGATCTTGACGGCTCCCCTGTCTTTCGTGGATAACCTCATCTTCTGGCTGAACCCATCTCAGGGTCAGGCGCTTCCTGGTCACCCTTCCCGTTCCGCGGCCCAATCCTGGCGAACTTCCGCCCAGAGGTAGACATCCTCGAATTGGCCCCATTTCTTCACCCGCTGCCGCAACAGACCTTCCCGCCGCATCCCGATACGCCTCAGCACCCCGGCGGAACGGCTGTTGCGGGCCATCTGGTAGGCGTAGATCCGATTCAGCCCGAGGCGGGTAAAAGCGAGTTCCAGCAATCGGCCCGTGGCTTCGGTAGCCAGACCCTGGCCCCACCAAGCGTGACCGAGCCAAAAGCTGAGTTCGGCCTGTTCGTGTTCAAGTTCGATGGCCCGGATGCCGGCCGCGCCCAGCAGCTCCCCACCCTGATGGGCGATGAGGGCGAAATGGACCGCCTTCCCGGTCCGCACTTGTTCATGGCAGAGTTCGATCCAACTCTGGGCATAGTCCAGGGTATATGGATGGGGCAGGGAGATCATGGTGTCGGCGACACGCTTGTCCCCCGCCAGGGCGGCCAGGTCCGCCGCATCGCCGGCGACCAAGGCGCGCAGCAGTAAGCGCTCGGTAACGATAGGGGTATTCAACAGAGAGGCCGTCATCTTTGGGCCAGGCCCCCGGATTCAGCGGGGACGCTCGAACAGGGCCATGGACTCGACATGGGAGGTGTGAGGGAACATATCCATCACCCCCGCCAGGCGGAGCCGATAGCCCAGGCTGTTGACCAAGACCCCCGCATCCCGGGCCAGGGTGGACGGATAACAGGAGACATAGAGGACACGCCTGATGCCGAGCTTGGGCAGTCGTTCCAGGATCTCGAAGGCCCCGGAACGCGGTGGGTCGAGCAGGGCCTTGTCGAACCTGGAGGCCAGCCAAGGGGCCGAGTCAAGGGGCGCATAGAGATTGGCGGCGAAAAATTCAGCATTCTGGACGCCATTCCGCTCGGCATTCTCCCGGGCGCGCTGCACCAGACCGGGCTCCATCTCCACCCCGACTACCCGTTCACAGCACCGGGCCAGGGGCAGGGTGAAATTCCCCAGGCCGCAGAACAGATCCAGTAGCCGCTCATCCGCCTGGGGATCCAGCAAGCGCCTGGCCTGTTCGACCATGAGCCGGTTGAGGCCAGGGTTCACCTGGGTGAAGTCGGTGGGGCGGAAGCGGATCTCCACCCCGGCTTCAGGCAGGCGATAGGCAAGCTCGCGCGGAGACTCGACCAAGGGACGGATGCTCTCCGGTCCACCTTCCTGGATGGAGATCTCCAGCTCATGCGCCTCGCCGAAGGCGCGCAGGGCCGCGAGATCCTCCGGGCGTGGCGGCACCAGCAGGCGGAACACCAGGGCACCCACCTCATCGCCCAGCGCCACCTCGATCTGGGGGATCTGATCGGCGATGGAAAGGCTTTCCACCAAACGCGCCAGGGGTTCGAGCAAGTAGCCGATGCGGGGAGGCAGGATCTCGCAACGCGACAGATCGGCGATGAAGGAGCTACCTCGCTCATGAAATCCCACCAGCACCCGCCCCTTTTTGTGGACATGCTTGACCCCGAGCCTGGCCCGGGATCGGTAGCCCCAGGTTGCGGAGGCGGTCAGCGGCGGCAGGACCTGCTCCGGGTTCACCTTGCCGATTCGCTGTAGGGATTGGATCAGGCTCTCCTCTTTGGCGCGGATCTGCGCCTCGTCCCGCATGTGTTGCAGACTACAGCCGCCGCAGAGCCCGAAGTGGGGGCAACGCGGCTCGGTTCGGTCCGGGGAGGCCCGCAATACCTCCTGCACCACGCCTTCGTCATAGCGCCGATGGCGTCCGCTGAGGAGAAAACTCACCTCCTCCCCGGGGAGGGCGCCATGGATGAATACCGCCTTGCCCTCGATATGGGCCACACCGCGACCATCGGGGGAGAAGGATTCGATCTCCGCCACCATGGGTTCGGTCGGCAGCTTTTTGGCTCGGTTTCGGCTCATGCGGCCATCTCAGGCACGAAAGACGCCGGTGGAAAGATAGCGGTCGCCGCGATCGCAGATAATGGCGACGATGACCGCCTGTTCCACCTCCCGAGAGAGTCTGAGGGCGGCGGCCACCGCCCCGCCGGAGGAGATGCCGGCGAAGATCCCTTCCCGGGCGGCCAGCGCCCGCGCCGTCTCCTCGGCCTCCTCCTGGGTGACGTCGATAAGACGATCGACCCGGTTGGGATCATAGATCTTGGGCAGATATTCCACCGGCCAGCGCCGGATGCCGGGGATACTGGCCCCATCCGCCGGCTGCACGCCGATGATCTGGATCTCGGGATTCTGCTCCTTCAGATATCTGGAAGTGCCCATGATGGTGCCGGTGTCCCCATGGCGCTGACAAAGTGGGTGACGCCGCCGCCGGTATCGCGCCAGATTTCCGGTCCGGTGCCCTGGTAATGGGCCAGGGGATTGTCCGGGTTGGCGAACTGATCCAGCACCCGGCCTTCACCCTCGGCCTCCATCCGCCGCGCCAGGTCGATGGCCGCCTCCATGCCGCCGTCCTTGGGCGTGAGCCGGATCTCGGCGCCATAGGCGCGCATCGAGGCGCGACGCTCCAGACTCATGTGTTCCGGCATGATGAGCACCAGGCGATAGCCCCGCATGGCCGCCGCCATGGCGAGGGCGATACCGGTGTTGCCGCTGGTAGCCTCGATCAGGGTATCTCCCGGCGCGATCTCGCCTCTCGCCTCGGCGCGCTTGATCATGCTCAGGGCCGGACGATCCTTGACCGAACCGGCCGGGTTGTTGCCTTCGAGTTTCACCAGCAGGCGATTGCTGGTATCACCCGGCAGCCGTTGCAATTGCACCAAAGGGGTGTTGCCGACACAGTCGTCGATCAGGGGAAAGGATCTGTCCACTCAGCGTCCTCGGTTCTCGATAAAAAGCACAGGATTCATCAGCCGCTTCATTTCCCGTACCGCGGGACCCAGGCCCTGAAACAAGGCCCGGGCGATGATGGCATGGCCGATGTTCAATTCCCGTATCCCAGAGATGGCGGTAATGGCCTGGACGTTGTGATAGTTCAGTCCGTGCCCGGCATGCACCACCAGTCCGAGATCCATGGCCAGACGCACGGCGGTGCGGATTTTCTGTAGCTCCTGGGTGGCGAGGTCACGGCTGGGGGCATCGGCATAATGTCCGGTATGGATCTCGATGACGGGGGCGCCGCTCGCCGCCGCCGCCTCGATCTGGCGGTGATCGGCGTCGATGAAGAGGGAGACGCGGATACCCTGTTCCTTCAGGGCCGAGCAATATTCCTGGAGCGCGGGCAGATTGGCCGCCACATCCAGACCACCCTCGGTGGTGAGTTCCGCCCGCCGTTCCGGCACCAGGCAACAGTCGGCCGGGCGAAGGTTCGAGACGAAATCCAGCATGGCCCGGGTGGCCGCCATCTCCAGATTCATGCGGGTTTGCAGGATCTCCGCCAGCATGCGCACATCCCGTTCCTGGACATGCCGCCGGTCTTCACGCAGATGGAGGGTGATGGAATCCGCCCCGGCCTCCTCGGCCACCAAGGCGGCCTGGATCGGTTCCGGGTAGCGCGTCCCCCTGGCCTGTCTCAGGGTGGCGACATGGTCGATATTGACCCCCAATAAGATTTCGCTCTGTTCGGTCATGCAATTCTGCTCGTTGCGGGATAGGGGCCTGGCCAGGGGGCAGGCGCTGGGATGGTATTACAGGCCGCCGAAGTGTTGAAAGAGTTCCCGGCTCTTCAATGGCTTGTCGCCAAGATAGTGGCCCAGGACGCGGCGCATCAAGGTCCGCGCCTCCCGTCTGGCCACCGGCAGCAGGGGTTCTCCCGAGGCCAGGTTCAGCAGGGTCCGGCCACTGAGGTGCCGTCCGCCTGTTCCCGGATTGTCCACCAGCACGGGCCCCAGCTCCAACCGATATTCATAGCTCGCCTCTGGCGCTACCCTGAGACCGGTCAGGGCGTCATGATCGAGGATCAGTCCATACCCCAGGATACCGAGCAGACCGATCTCGAAGCGGCGTAAAGGGGATTCGATCTCTTCCCCGCTGACCAAGGCGCCGAGGGTCTCTTCATAGAGCGACATCAGCTTGGCGTGGCCGTCGTTGCGCCCGAGCAGTCTCACCAACAGCTCATTGATATAGATCCCACAGTAGAGGCGACGTCCGAGTAAGGCGATCGGCGGCCCGCCCGGCTCGATGCGTATCAGGGTGCGTACCTCGCCCCGGCCACGTACCTCCAGCAGCAGGGGGCGGAAGGGTTGCAACAGTCCCTGGGTTCTCGATCCCTGGCCTTTGACCCCTTTGGCGACGGCGGGGAAACGCACACCTTCGGCGGACAGGAGTTCGAGCAGCAGACTGGTATTGGAAAAAGGGCGTGAGTGCAGAACGAAGTGTCTTTGCAGCGGCTGCAGGCTCGCCATGGTCACTCAGGCACTCATGCTCACCGACCAAGCCCGCCCCGCTGTCGTCAGACAAACCAGAGACCGGAACCGGCGGGCGTCAAAGTCGATAACCGAGGCGGGACAGGCTCGCCTCGTCGCTGGACCAACTTTTTTTCACCTTCACCCAGAGGCTGAGAAAGACTCGGTGTTCAAACATCCGCTCCATCTCCAGCCGGGCCAAAGTGGCCACTTCCTTGAGCGCCGCTCCATCCTGGCCGATGATGATCTTTTTCTGTCCGGGCCGCTCGACCCAGATCAGGGCGCTGATCCGGTACAGTTGTCCGACTTCCTCGAAGTGTTCGATCTCCACGGATACGGCATAAGGCAATTCTTCGCCATAACGCCGGGTGAGTTGTTCCCGCACCAGTTCGGCGGCAAAAAAGCGTTCCGGGCGATCGGTGATCTGGTCTTCCGGAAAGACCGCCTCACCCAAGGGCAGATGTTCCAACACCACGGCTTGCAGCGCCTGAAGATTTTTCCCTTTCTGCGCCGAGATGGGCACCAGGGCGGCAAAGTCGTAGCGTTCCCCCATGTCGTTGAGGAAAGGCAACAACCTGGTTTTATCCCCCAGTCGGTCGATCTTGTTGATCGCCAACACCACCTTGGCCCCGGCCTGGGCCAGGTTATCCAATACCGCCTGGTCCTCGGCGGTCCAACGCAGGGCCTCGATGACGAAGACCACCAGATCCACATCCTGCACCATGGATTCGGCGGCACGGTTCAAATATCTGTTGAGGGCGGAATCTCCCCGCTGATGCCTCCCTGGGGTATCGACATAGAGGATCTGGCCTTGTTCCAGGGTTTTGATCCCCAGCAGGTTATGCCTGGTGGTCTGGGGTTTGTGGGCGGTGATCGCCAGCTTTTGGCCGAGCAGACGATTCATCAAGGTCGATTTGCCGACATTGGGTCGACCGATAATGGCGACATAGCCGCAACGGTGATCAGGCATGGGACTGGATCCTCAGTTGATACAACATGGCTTGGGCGGCCGCCTGTTCCGCCCGCCGACGGCTGCTCCCATGCCCCAGGGTCTCCTGTCCGAGGTCTTCGAGCAGACAGCGGACACTGAATTCCTGGGCATGCTGATTGCCCGCGATGGCCACCACGCTGTACAAGGGCAAGGCCAATTTGCGACCCTGGAGGTATTCTTGTAGCTGGGTCTTGGGATCCTTGATGACCAAATCGAGCCGAAGCTTTTCCAGCGGGGCGCAAAAAAGATCCTGCACCAGCCGGCGACAGGCCCCCAGCCCTCCATCCAGATAGACGGCGGCAATCACCGCCTCAAAGGCATCCGCCAGAATGGAATCCCGCGACTGGCCACCGCTTCTCAGCTCTCCGGCACCAAGATTGAGATAGGCGCCCAGATTCAATTCCCGCGCCATGCCCACCAAGGGTTCCTTACCCACCAGAAGGGCGCGCAGACGGCTGAGTTGCCCCTCGTCGGCCTGGGGGAATTTGGCGTAGAGTTCTTCGGCGATGAGGAAACTCAGGATGGCATCGCCGAGAAATTCCAACCTCTCGTTATTTCGTGAACCGGCACTCCGGTGGGTCAGCGCCCCTTCCAACAGATCCGGATCGGAAAAACCATGGCCGAGCGATTGCGCCAGCCTGGGAAGCGGCTCTCTCAATTGCCGATCCCGTGTTTATGATTGAAGGCTACCATGACATCGACATTGAACATGATCTTTTCCCTGACCTCGTAGTTCGCCTCCAGCACGCGCCTGCCATCCGTGTCACGCTTGATTTTGATCGCGTCCTTGGGCAGGTCGCGTACATAGTTCATATACAGCCGACTCTCGAGCAAGTCCATCACTTGGGTATTGGATTTGTCGCCGACACCCGGCTCCTTCCCCACCGACTCCATCGCCTGCCTGACGGAGTAGTTGGTCGAATAGATGGGGAACAACTTGAGACCAAGCAGCACGAAAAACCCGAAAATAGCCAATACGAACACCCAGGAAATGAAGGTCAGGCCACCCTGGTGACGTGGTGGATTGCTTTGCATCATCGTCGATCTCCAAGCTGTGTTGGTTTTCAGTGAATACCCTGACCGATCCTATCCCAGGCGATCGGGAAACCATTACGTGCGGAATCCCAGTTCATCCAGATCCCAACGGCCTTGCCGACGATATTCTCGTCCGGCACCAGCCCCCAGCAGCGACTATCGTTGCTGTTGTCCCGGTTGTCGCCCATGACGAAATACTTTCCCGGAGGAACCTCGAACTCGCCTAGGCGTAATACATTACACCCTGGGGTCAGATCAGGCGCCTTCGGATTGATCAGAATGGCGTGCCTGACCGACCCGAGTTGCTCATAGTGACGTAGAGACCCGGTCTCCCGGGCGCCCCCACCCTCGCCTTGATATACCCCGTCCGTTTCCTGGGGGAGACGCCTTCCGTTGATATAGAGGGTCTTGTTCCAATAACCGATCCTATCCCCCGGGACACCGACCACCCGCTTGATGTAATCCATGGTCGGATTGTCGGGGTAGCGGAAGACGATCACGTCCCCGGATTGCGGATCCCCGAGTTCAATCACCTTGCGGTTGATCACCGGCAAGCGGATTCCATAAGCATATTTGTTGACCAGAATGAAATCGCCGACCAGGAGTGTCGGCATCATGGAACCCGAGGGTATGCGGAAGGGTTCGATGAGAAAGGAACGCACCAAAAAGACGATGAGGATGACCGGGAAAAAGGAGCGTGAATAATCGACCACCCAAGGCTCCTTGACCTGGGTTTCGCCTGGGCCGGGCAGGCGATGGCGTCGTGCCGCGGCAAAAAACAGAGAGTCGATCAGCCAGATACCGCCGGTAACCAGGCAGGCGAGGACGAGAATGGTGGGAAAATCGAAATGCATGATGGTGTCTTGATCCCTTTAACAGCGCCCAGGCGCCGGTCAATTATCTTTGCCAACTTGTAACACGGCAAGGAAGGCGGATTGGGGGATCTCCACCCTACCCACCATCTTCATCCGTTTCTTGCCTTCTTTCTGCTTTTCCAGCAGTTTGCGTTTTCGGGTGATATCACCGCCATAACATTTGGCCAGTACGTTCTTGCGCAAGGCCTTCACCGTGGTACGGGCAATGACCTTATTGCCGATGGCGGCCTGAATCGCGACCTCGAACATTTGTCTCGGGATGAGATCCCGCATCTTCTCGCAGAGTTCCCGTCCCCGTGACTGGGCGTGGTCGCGGTGCACGATCAGGGAAAGGGCATCGACCTCATCACCATTGATCAGGATATCCAGCTTGACCAAGGAAGCCGAGCTGAAGCGCTTGAGTTCGTACTCGAAGGACGCATAGCCCCGACTGACCGATTTCAAACGATCGAAAAAGTCCAACACCACCTCATTGAGCGGCAATTCATAGGTGAGTTGGGCCTGACCGGCGAGGAATTGCAGGTTTTTCTGCACGCCACGCTTTTCCACGCACAGATTGATGACATTCCCCAGGTGGTCCTGGGGTACCAGGATGCTGGCCTCGATGATGGGCTCCCGGATCTCGCTGATCTTGGTGGCCTCGGGAAGATCCGCCGGATTTTCGATCCGCACCAGGTCGCCATCAGTGGTCACCACCTCATAGATGACCGTAGGCGCCGTGGAGATGAGGTCCAGATCGTATTCGCGCTCCAGCCGCTCCTGCACGATCTCCATGTGCAACATACCGAGGAAACCGCAACGGAAACCAAACCCCAGGGCCTGGGAGGTCTCGGGCTCGAAGAACAGGGAGGCATCGTTCAGCCTCAGTTTCTGCAACGCCTCGCGCAGATCTCCGTAACTGTCCGATTCAACCGGATAGAGACCGGCGAACACCCGCGGCTGGATCTGTTGAAATCCCGGCAAGGCCGACTGGGCCCGGCGATCGGTATGGGTCAGGGTATCCCCCACCGGGGCCCCATCGATATCCTTGACCCCGGCCACGACGTATCCCACCTCGCCCGGCCCGAGCAGAGATCGATCCTGGCGCTTGGGGGTAAAGACGCCCAGCTTCTCGATCTGATAGGTTCGCCCGGTGGACATCAGGTAGATCCGGTCGCGCGGGCGCAGGACACCGTTGACCACCCGGATGAGCGAGATGACGCCAAGATAAGGATCGAACCAGGAATCGATGATCAGGGCCTGCAACGGCTCGTCCCCATCGCCCCGGGGCGGCGGGATCTGCTTGATCAGAGCCTCCAGCAGGTCCCGAATCCCTTCCCCCGTCTTGGCGCTGACCCGTACCGCCTGCTGGGCTTCGAGTCCGATGATCTCCTCGATCTCACGTATCACGCGGACTGGATCCGCCGACGGCAGATCGATCTTGTTCAATACCGGTAGGACTTCGAGACCTTGCTCGATCGCCGTGTAACAGTTGGCCACGCTCTGGGCCTCCACACCCTGGGCGGTATCCACCACCAAGAGCGCCCCCTCGCAGGCCGCCAGGGAACGGGAGACTTCATACGAGAAATCCACGTGTCCAGGGGTGTCGATAAAGTTGAGCTGATAATCTGTTCCATCCATGGATCTGTAGTTGAGGGTGACGCTCTGCGCCTTGATGGTGATCCCCCGCTCGCGCTCCAAATCCATGGAATCCAACACCTGTTCGGCCATTTCCCGTCCGCTCAGTCCACCGCAGAGTTCGATAAAACGATCGGCCAGTGTCGATTTGCCGTGATCGATATGGGCAATAATGGAAAAATTTCTTATCAGATGGAGGTCTGTCATCGCTTCCGGGCCTTAGCGGTCCCTCCCCCTGAAACCTGGGCACCCTGTAATGCCCTTTATGCGCTGGGGGCCAAGTGCCTGATCGCCCAAAAAACTGAGGGATGCCGAACAAAAAGTTCTTTACGTACTGAGAAGGCTATGATTCTCAAGACATTTGGGATTGGCGACGAGGTATTGCCACGACGCCGCCGCGATTGTAGCAAATCACCCCTGATTCAAGTAAGCCAGAGCCACTGCCAACCCGGGCCATCATCCATTGCCGATCCTGCAAGGCGTCGGCGGCGCCCGAGAGAGAGCTGTATCAAGTCGCAGGCGGCGAGCTTGGCTGGAAAGATCGAAAAAGTGTGACCCCCGGCTTCCTTGATCCGCCTCGGCATCGCTGATCGCAAGAGTCTGGGGTCGACTTGGTTAGAGGTCATGCCTGGGTTCCAGCCCGCCCTCTCACCCGGCGCCGTAGCGAGGGGATGGTATTGGCGCTCGGTTGTTCCGGGCATTGACCGAAAATGACCGTTTTTGTTCTTTTTTAGAGAACTGAATGGCGTATAATTGAGCCATTGTTCTAAATTAAAGAACAATAGACGGGGTCAAAGCGCCCAGGCCCGGAGGCATCGACAGACGGAGGAGCCAGCCGTGACGGATCGCTGTCTCTTGCGCTCAACCGCTTGTCCTCTCTGAACACATCTCGGGGTTCGGCGATGTAGGCCATTCCCTCCGGTTCGACGGCTGGTACCACAGCTTCAGCGGCAGGCGCAACGCCTTCCAACCGGTTCAACGCCGGGCCAAGATCAGGATGGCTCTGGGACGGCCAAATCGGACAAAAGCGGGATCAGGCATTCTGAGGGGATTTGGATATAATTAAAAATTTTTCGGCATAGAGCGCCTTTCCTCATGATGAGCAATATCTTCAGTAAAATTTTCGGCAGCCGGAATGAGCGGGTCGTGAAGCGCCTTATGAAAGAGGTGGCGAAGATCAACGAGTTGGAGGCTTCGTTTCAGGCCCGCGGCGATGCCCAACTCCAGGACCAGACTCAGGTATTGCGCGATCGGTTGCAGGCTGGAAAGGAACTCGAGACCCTGTTGCCGGAGGCCTTCGCCACCGTCCGTGAAGTGGCGAAGCGGACACTCGGCATGCGTCATTTCGATGTGCAACTGGTTGGGGGCATGGTGTTGAACCAGGGGAAAATCGCCGAAATGCGCACCGGCGAAGGAAAAACCCTGGTGGCTACCTTGGCGGCCTACTTGAATGCCCTGCCAGGGAAAGGTGTGCATATCGTCACCGTCAACGACTATCTCGCCCGACGCGACGCCACCTGGATGGGACCCGTGTATCGTTTTCTCGGCCTGAGTGTGGGGGTCATCAATTCCTCGGGCGGGATGGGGCCGGATGCCGGCTCCTATGTCTATGACCCCGGTCACGACGAATCCACCGGCGGCTATCGCCACCTTCACCCCTGTACCCGTCGCGAGGCCTATGCCTGCGATATCACCTACGGCACCAACAACGAGTTTGGCTTCGACTACCTGCGGGACAACATGGCCTTCAGTCCCGAGCACCGGGTTCAGCGGAGTCGGCATTTCGCCATCGTCGACGAAGTGGACTCGATTCTGATCGATGAGGCGCGGACGCCCCTGATCATCTCCGGTCCTACCGATGACAACTCGGAACTCTACCAGCGGATCAACCTGATCATTCCCAGGCTGACCCGCCAAGCTTCCTTTATCGGCGCCGAGGGGAAGGAAGAATTCGGCCCGGGTGATTATTCGGTGGATGAGAAGGCGCGTCAGGTATTTCTGAGCGAGGAGGGACATCAGCATGTGGAAGAGATGCTGATGGAAAGCAAACTCTTGACGGAGGGGGAAAGCCTCTACGACACCGCCAACATCCTCCTCATGCATCATGTCAATGCCGCCCTGCGGGCCCATGTGCTGTTTCAGCGGAATGTGGATTACATCGTCCGTGACAACCAGGTGGTCATCGTCGACGAGTTCACCGGACGCATCATGCCCGGACGGCGCTGGTCGGAAGGGCTGCATCAGGCGGTCGAGGCCAAGGAAAAGGTGGCTATCCAGAACGAGAACCAGACCCTGGCCTCCATTACCTTTCAGAACTATTTCCGTCTCTATGAAAAACTCTCGGGAATGACCGGTACCGCCGATACCGAGGCCTATGAATTTCAGCACATCTACGGTCTTGAGGTGATCGTCATCCCCACCCACAAACCCATGATTCGCCAGGACCATGGGGATTTGGTGTATCTGACGGCCAAGGAAAAATTCACCTCCGTCATTACGGATATCAGGGACTGTATCGCCCGTGGCCAACCGGTGCTGGTAGGGACGGCGTCGATCGATACCTCGGAGATGCTCTCCGAACTCTTAAACAAGGAGGGTATTCCTCATGAGGTGTTGAATGCGAAAAACCACGAGCGCGAGGCCCATATCGTCGCTCAGGCGGGACGGGCGGGGGCGGTCACCATCGCCACCAATATGGCCGGGCGAGGTACGGATATCGTGTTGGGTGGTAACCCGGATCCGGAAATTCTGGCCCTCGGCCCGCAGGCGGAGCCGAACGCCATTACCCAGATCCGGGATGGATGGCGGCTTCGTCATGAACAGGTCGTCGCCGCCGGCGGCTTGCATGTCATAGGCAGCGAACGGCACGAATCGCGGCGTATCGACAATCAGCTCCGGGGACGCTCGGGTCGCCAGGGAGACCCCGGCTCCAGCCGTTTTTATCTGTCGCTGGAAGACAATCTGATGCGTATTTTCGCCTCGGATCGGGTGGCCGGGATGATGCAGAAGCTCGGGATGCAGGAAGGCGAGGCGATCGAGCATCCCTGGGTGACCAAGGCGATCGAGAACGCCCAACGTAAGGTGGAAGGGCGTAATTTCGATATCCGCAAGCAGTTGCTCGAATACGATGACGTCGCCAATGATCAGCGGAAGGTAGTCTATCAGCAGCGCAACGACCTCATGGATGCGGAGAATATCACCGACACCATCACCGTCATGCGCCGGGATGTGGTCATGGGGGTCATCAATACCTTCATTCCGCCCCAGAGCCTTGAAGAGCAATGGGATATCCCCGGGCTGTCGGAAGCCTTGGAGCGGGAGTTCTCTGGTCATTGGCCGATTCGATCCTGGTTGGATGATGACCCGGATCTCCACGAGGAACCCCTGCGGGAGCGTATCCTGCGCCAGATCGAGGAAGATTACGCGCAGAAGGAACGCCTGGTTGGTAGCGAGGTGTTACGGAATTTCGAAAAGGGGGTCTTGCTACAGACCCTCGATAGTCATTGGAAGGAACACTTGGCGGCCATGGATTATCTCCGCCAGGGCATCCATCTGCGTGGTTATGCCCAGAAAAACCCCAAGCAGGAATATAAGCGCGAAGCCTTCGAGATGTTCTCCCGCATGCTCGAAGAGATTAAACACGATGTTATCGGCGTTCTGTCCAAGGTTGTCGTGCGTACCGAGGCGGAAGTGTCGGCCATGGAGGCCCAGCGCCGCGAGCAATCCGGCGATTTCGAATTCAGGCACGAAGAATTCAAGGGATTCGCGGAGGAAGAGGGCGAGGAAACCAAGCTGGAACAAGGCGACGAGGCCGAGGAAGCCGCTGAAGCCCAGCGTCCCTATGTCCGCGCTGGCCGCAAAATCGGGCGTAATGAGCCCTGCCCTTGTGGTTCAGGGAAAAAGTACAAGCAGTGCCATGGTCGTCTCGAATGATGGAGCTATAAGTCATGGCCAGCCAAACGGCCTTTTTTCCTGTGGCGGGGGTCCGAGTGGGCACGGCGGGTGCCGGGATCAAGTATCGGGATCGAGAGGACCTCCTGATTGTGGAATTGGCCCCGGGCAGTTCCAGCGCCGCGGTCTTCACCCGGAACGCCTTTTGTGCCGCCCCGGTGATTCTGGCCCGAGAGCATCTCGGACGGCAGGCGCCTCGATACCTCCTCATCAATTCGGGGAATGCCAATGCCGGCACCGGTGATACGGGTTTGCAGGATGCCCTGGCCTGTTGCCAAACCCTCGCCGACCTGACCGGCTGTCAAGCTGCGGAAGTTCTGCCTTTTTCCACCGGGGTGATCGGCGAGCCTTTAGCCGTCGAAAAGATACGCCGGGCTTTGCCCGCGGCGCTGGCGGCGCTCAGCGATACCGCTTGGGGTAAAGCCGCGGCCGCGATCATGACAACGGACAAAGTGCCCAAACTGGTTTCCAGGCGCGTGGATATCGGGGGCCATCCGATCACCTTCACCGGGATAGCCAAGGGGGCGGGGATGATCCGGCCCGATATGGCGACCATGTTGGCCTTCATCGCCACGGACGCGGCCGTGAATAAGGCCGTGCTCGAGTATTCGTTGCGCCTGGCAGTCGATGAAAGCTTCAATGCCATCACCGTGGATGGCGACACCTCGACCAACGATGCCTGTGTGTTGATGGCCACCGGACGGGCCTCGGCCCCCCGGATCGAAACCAACCGGGGTGATGTGTTTGAACAATTCTCCCGGGCGCTTGGGGAGATCTGTAGCGATCTGGCCCGGGCCATCATTCGGGATGCCGAAGGGGCGACCAAGTTGGTGCAGGTCCAGGTGAGCGGCGCCAGGGATCGCCAAGAAGCGCGCTTGGTGGCCTATGCCATCGCCCAGTCGCCTTTGGTCAAGACCGCCTTATTCGCTGCCGATCCAAACTGGGGTCGGATATTGGCGGCGGTGGGACGGGCCGGCGTTGAGCACTTGGAAATCGGTCGGGTCCAGATCTGGCTCGGCGGGGTGCGTATCGTACACCAAGGGGCCCGGGACCCGGGTTACAGCGAAAGCGCCGGCCAGCAGGCCATGGAGGGAAATGAGATCAGTATCCGCGTACATCTGGGACGGGGCGAGGTCGAGTCTTCCGTGCTCACCTGCGATCTCTCCTATGACTATGTGCGCATCAATGCGGAATATCGTACCTGAGTCCGGGCTATGCCTCAGCGCCCGCTGCATGTCGCCGTCGGCATTCTCGAGGATGATCGGGGGCGGATACTCGTCACTCAGCGGCCCGCCCATGTTCACCAAGGGGGACTCTGGGAGTTTCCGGGAGGCAAGGTCGAGCCGGGGGAAAGTATCTTTCGGGCCTTGGCGAGAGAACTCAAGGAGGAACTCGGTATCACCCTGGTAGAGGTGGAGCCTTTGATCCGGGTCCACCACAGCTATGGTGATATAGAGGTGCTGTTGGATGTCCATCGGGTGTTACGCTGGACCGGGCGGCTGGTCTCCGGCGAAGGTCAACCCCTTATGTGGCTGCATCAGGAGTCACTCAAGGGGCTCCAGTTGCCGGCCGCGGATCGGCCTATCCTGACCGCTTTGAGACTACCCAGGCAGTATCTCATCACAGGCGAAGATCCCAGCCGTCCAAGGGAATTTCTCGAACGCTTGGAGCGCCGCCTGGCGAGCGGCATCAAGCTCGTCCAATTCCGCGCCAAGGGTTTGTCGAGACTCGTTTATCAATCCCTGGCACGAGAGGTGATCGCTTGCGTTCATGAATTTGGTGCCAGAGTCTTATTGAATGCCGCGCCCATCCAAGCCATCGAACTGGGTGCCGATGGGGTACATCTTCCGAGTGCTGAATTGCAACGATACCTGACTCGCCCCTTGGATGAAGAATATTTGCTGGGCGCCTCCTGCCATGGAAGAGAGGAGCTTGATCATGCCGCGGCTTTGGGGGTGGATTTCGCCGTTTTATCCCCGGTCAAAACCAGTCTCAGCCATCCCGATCTCCATCCTCTAGGCTGGGAAGGCTTCGCGAATCTTATCGAGCCGATGCCTCTTCCAGTCTATGCCTTGGGCGGCATGGAAGCGGGTGACCTTAATATAGCCCTGGCTTATGGGGCACAGGGGATTGCTGGGATCAGTGCTTTCTGGCCGCGAGATCCTTGATTTCGGCGATATTCACCCAGTCACTCCACCCGAAGTGGCTCCCAGTGCCCTAACCTACACTGGGCGACCTATTGCCGCTTGACTTCCACCCCTCCCGGAGCACCGGAATAATTGCCGCCGCCGATAAATTCGTCACTATCGAGAATGGTGACGTTACTGAAAAACAGGCTATAGATAGGGTCGGTACACTTGGCCGGGATGGTGGCCATCTCGGCTACACTGAGAGCCCCCGAGACATAGCTGGCCGCGGTGCAGGAGATATAGGTCCAGGCGCCACTGAACGAGCAGTTGGTATTCAAACGGCTTGAGGTGGAGAGGCCGAAGGTGAAGGCACCGTTACTGAAACTCGAGGTAAGGGTCCCTTTTTCGGATTTTCCCGGGCAGGTGAAGGATGTCCGTTCGTAGGCGAAGTTACCACGGAGATCCAAGGTAGCCGAGCCCTTCTCCACGATGCGAACGGTAGCGAAACTTTGACTGGCGGTGTTCCAGGTAAGGGTGACATCGTACTCCTTGTCTTTGACCTTGAGTCCTCCGATCGACACCGAATCCCCGCTGCCCGCCAGGGTCGCCCCATCCACGCTGACCAAATCCTGCGCGGTGACGAACTTGATGTCACCGAAGCGGATAACCGAGATCTGGGCTGGATCCTCGAAGCTCAGGCCGGTGTGGTCCACGGCTCTGGCGGTAAAAGTGTGAACCCCTGGCACGAGGTTGCTGTAACTGAACGCCATGGAAAATCCAGAGGCCGAGGAACCCGGGCAATCGGGGCGCGCGGCGCCGACGTCCAGTCTGGTGGCGCCATAAGGGACATCAAAGACATGCGCAGCGTCGATATACATCTCCACCCGGTCAATGGGATTGGGGCCCACAGCCCAGCCCCGCAGATTGGCGATGCCGGCATAGGTTTGATTGGCCGCCGGTTCTTCCAGGACTACCTCCTGGGTACAGACAGCCGCGGCGTAAGCCATCCGAAATATCAGGATGCCTCCGACCAAGGCGGTAGGGATGGGTTTGGTCACGGTATTCTCCAATAGGCCCGCTGACGAATGGCCGGGCTACAAACAGGCATGGCGGATGCCACTTCCCCGCGGAATAAGGATGGGGCAGAAAATTGGACAGCGATCAGTCACTCACTATAGGCACAAAGCCTGAAGAATCTTTTGAGTAAAATCAAGATAAGGGCACAACGAGTTGAAAATGTGACCGGTTCAGCCATAATCCGCATGCTGGCTTGAGCGCTCAGGGTAAGGGTGTTAATTAAATATATGCGGATCATAGATCAAAAAATTTGGAGTAAAGCCGTGTCTCGAATCAATGGGCGTCTCCTTACGACCTTCCTGTCCATCATGCTTGGGGCGGCTTCGGCTACGGCGGGTCTGAATCCCGGCACCGCCGTCACCGATCAGATTGACGCGGCTTACAAACAGGGGTACCAGAACGGTGTTCTAGCCGGCAAGGCCCAATGTCTGAGTGCTCCCCAGTCATGCAATATCACCCTGGGCACCTTGATCAATGTCCCGGATCTTGGAGAAACCGAACCGAACGAGAACGCCGTTGGCGCCGATCCCATCGCTTCGGGCAAAACCATCCAGGGGCAAAGCAAGAACTCGACCGACAAGGACTGGTTCTGGCTCACTACCCCCAGCAATAATGCTTTGATCTCGGTGATTTTCAAAATCGCCGGCATCAGATCCACGGCTTGGACGATCTCGGTTCGTGACCGGGCGGGCAATATCGTCGGTCAGGCCAATGTGGTTGACATCGCCTTCGAGAATGCCGAAGGGGATTTGGAGGCCAGTTTTGACGTCACCGTCGGCGAGTCAGGGACCTATTACATCGTGGTGGAGCCATTTGGTGGTTTCTCCAGCCTGAACTACCTGCTCACGGCCGTGGTCACGGAAACGGATCAGGATTCACCGACCAACCCGGGCTTGTCCCCCCACGACGCCGAGACCGAGGATAACAACAATTGGTCCCGGGCCGATCTGTTAGCCTCGGGAGTCAGCATCGTCGGACAGCTCAGCTCGGCCAACGATGAAGACTGGTATGTCATTGCCAGCAATGGCGACGAGATCATCTCCTTCGACTTCTGTGGCGAGGAATGCTCCACCAATTGGATGGTCTTTGTAATAGATGGTGGTGTCGACAAGAATGTTCTGGACAACGGTATCGAGGGCAATCCGAGCATCGGTCAGCCCCCGATCAACGCCATCGAATATCTCTTCGATCGCGGCGCCTTAGGCAATAGCGTCATTGATTCCATGTGGATCGCCCAGGAGCAGACCCTCAATATCGGTATCCATGACGCTGGTATCTATTACTTTGTCGTGGCGCCGGTCTGGAGGCGTGAAGACGGGGCCTTGAACCGTGGTGTCGTACAGGAAGAGATCAAGGAGACCGTGGTGATCGAGCCTGAGCGCAAGGAATGTCCGGCCGGGGCCAAAACGATCACAGCAGGTAGTGATGTGACCTGCGTAGTGATACCGAAAGTCTGTCAAGGCACCTTGGATCAGTCGGACTATACCTGTAACTTTGCCGGAGTCGGCGGCGAAGAGTCTGTCTGTCCCCAGGGTTCCACCAATGTTGGTGGGGTCTGTATCGTCAAACCCGATTTCTGCCGGGGCGCCATCAATCCGACCACGCTTACTTGTACCTACACCATTCTTGCTACCGATACGGGTTGTAATACCGCAGACCAGATCCTTTGTCCGATCGGCTCAGACCTGACCGCTCAGGGGGCGACGAATTGTAACCCCCTGCTTGGTTTGCCAGTTGGGCAGACCCAGGTGTACTACTGTCGTGTTCTGCCAACGTCCATTCCGGATACGGCTGTTGTCTGTCCGATCGGCGCGACCGAACAACAGTTGTCGCCCTTGAGCATTTATTGCACCGTACCGGTCACGGTGATCCCGGCGGTCACCCAAGAGGTCATAGTGCAGCCGGAGATCCTTGGTGGACTCTTGGCCGACCCCTTCAGCACGGATGAATATAACTTCACGGTGCGTCGCACGGCGCTCAGCCCGACCACCGGCGATTCGCCGGAGTACAGTCTCTATGAGTTGCGGGCGACCTATAATCCCAGCACCTATACCATTCATATCCCCCAACTGAGTGTTGGCGGTGCCGTGTATAGCGCGGATCTGGTGTATATTCCTGGCGGTCCGACGATGAACTTCCAGCTCAAAAACGTCGTACCAATCGACTAACTTACCAACACAAGCCGCACTTTGCATGAGAAACCCTTCCGCTATAGCTAGCGGAAGGGTTTTTTTATTTGGAGACAGGCG
The DNA here is from genome assembly GCA_052035915.1 of Pseudomonadota bacterium. Taxonomy (GTDB): domain Bacteria; phylum Pseudomonadota; class Gammaproteobacteria; order Chromatiales; family Chromatiaceae; genus JBPOHE01. The sequence goes on along the minus strand of JBPOHE010000001.1, from coordinate 13,086 downwards.
TTTTGTTGAACTAATACCATTTCCTATTAGTTTATCCGCCTAAAAGCCATGGGGTAGGCTGGCGATGAGCGAAGCGAATCCCAGCTACTGAGAAGCTGGGTTTCAGCGCTTCGCGCCTCAACACCAGCCTACGAATATCGATAATACCTATTGAGAAATGGTATAAGGCGTGCCAAGCGCCGCATTCACCAAAACCATCCTCAGTCAGCCTTCCGGGCATCGACGAAAAACGGCCATTTTTCGTTCTTCTAGAGAGAACAATACCTCTCTTGGAGTGGTATTGTTCTCGAATGGAGAACGAGAAATCGGCTACACAGGCCCATGCCCGGGAGCCGCCCAGCGACATCCGGGTCGAAGGCTGGTGTTGAGGCGCCACCCCTTACCCGCCGGTTAGGGAGAACCTAACAAGAGTCGGTATAAAAGAATTGGTATCAAGACCAGTCCAGCGGGGCCTATCACGCCTTCAAGTTCGCCAAGTACGCCAAGCGTTACCTCTCGACCTTTACCGAGCGCTCCAACCGCCGTTTCCATCTGGAGACGCTTCCCTCGCGTCTCCTCATCGCCGCCACCTCGATCGACCCCCGTTCCGAGTCGTGGCTCCGAATGGCAGAGGTAGCTCGCGAATCAAAGCATTCTTTGCCTGACGGCCCGAATCATCTCTATGACTTCGAACTCGGCAGTTGCTCCCGTATGAGTCGCACCAGGGCCTCGGGATCGAGGGGCTTGGCGATATGACCGACCATCCCCGCCGCGAAACATTTCTCCCGCTCCTCGGTGAAGGCATGAGCGGTCTGGCCGATGATCGGCAGATCCGGGGCCAGCTCGAGGATACGGCGCGTCGCCTCGTAACCGTCCATCTCCGGCATCTGCACATCCATGAGCACCAGATCGTAGGTCCGGTAGCCATCCTGGATGAGACGTTCGATGGCTTCGCGTCCGTTGGCGACCATCACCACCCGGGCGCCGTCCTCGCTGAGGTTTTCCTTCAGGACCATCTGATTGATCTCGTCGTCCTCGGCGACCAGGATCGTAAGGCCGGCCAGCGGTTTATCGATTTTCTCCGGTTCGGACGACTGACTCGGCGGCCCGTCCATCGCCACCTGGACATAGGGTAGCCAGAAGGCGAAGCGGCTGCCGAACCCGGGACGGCTTTCGACCTGGGTCTCGCCCCCCATCAGATCCAGGAGGCGTTTGCTGATTGCCAGGCCCAGCCCGGTGCCGCCGAAGCGGCGGGTGGTCGAACCGTCCCCCTGCTGGAAAGGGTTGAACAGCTGTTCCAACTGGCCTTCCGACATGCCGATGCCGGTATCCGTCACCTGGAACAGCAATCGGTCGCCGTCAAGGGACACCGAGAGACCGATCCGTCCGGCCTCGGTGAACTTGACCGCGTTGGACAGGAGATTGAGCAGTATCTGACCGATGCGCAGGGGATCGCCGAGACAGGTCCTGGGCAGATCCGGGGCCAATTGGAGGCGCAATTCGAGCGCCTTGGCGCGCGCCCGCTCGCGAACGATCTCGACGGCATGATCAATCACCTCGGCCAACACCACCTCGGTTTGCTCGATCCCCAGCTTACCCGCCTCGATTTTGGAGAAATCCAGGATTTCGTTGATGACACCGAGCAGGAGCTTGCCGGAGCCGAGAATCTTCTCGAAGGCATGGCGCGCCTTGTCGCTGTTGCGATAGTTCCGATAGCCGATCTCGGCGAAACCGAGTACGCCATTGAGCGGGGTGCGGATCTCGTGACTCATGTTGGCGAGAAATTCGCTGCGGGTCCTGACCAGATGCTCGGCGGCGATGAGGGCCTGTTCGCGCGCCTGGGCGGCGGCCCGCTGGACGCTCATGTCGACGAAGCTGATCACCGCCCCCAGGCTTTGATCATTCCGTGGCATGGGATGGACCGCGTACATCACCGGGATGGAATGGCCGTCGGCATGCCAGAACACCTCGTCGTCGACCCGCACCTCCTGGCCGGAATGCATAGCATTGTGGCAGTGGCAGTCCTCGACGGGGTAGTCCGAGCCGTCGGCTCGGCGATGATGGAAGATGGTATGGGCGGATCGGCCGATCACCTGTTGCGCTTGGTAACCGAGCATCTTGCAGGCCGCCGGGTTGATGAAGGTGATATACCCCTTGGCGTCGATGCCATAGAGACCATCGGCGCTCGAATGCAGGATATGGCTGGCTCGGGCCTCCGTCTGTAATAGGGCGGAGGTGCGCTGCTCCACCAGTTCCTCGAGATGACGACGATGGCGCTCCAGTTCGGCGTCCATTCGCTTACGTTCAGTAATATCCCGCCCCGAGCCGACGGTGCCGATGAGCTCCCCGCGTTCGTTCAGGAAGGGCGACTTATGCACCTCGAGCACCAATAAGTGGCCCCTGATGTTACCGGACTCCTCGAATATCGAGGCTTTGCCCCGTTGGAGGGTAATGGCGTCGCTATCCTGACAAAGCTCACCGAAGCTATGCCACTGGGGAGCCTCCGGATGGCTGTCGCGCTCCCGCTGGGCGAAAAAGAGATCGGTCTTGCCGATGGGCTCTTCGGTATCCGTGGCATTGAGCAACTGTTCGCAGATGGCTTTGTTGGTGAACAGGTAGCGACCTTCCAGATCCTTGGCCCAGATCATGTCCTGCACGTTATCGCACATGAGACGCAGCATGTTGGCCAGATTGCGGGCGTGCTCCTCACTGATGCGGATGGCTTCCTCGGACTGCTTGCGAGCCATGATGTTCATCGTGGTGCCGACGGCGAGGATCGGCTGCCCGGCGGAACCGCGCTGGATGACACGGGCCCGGGTATGAATCCACAGATAGTGGCCGGCCTTGTTGGCGATGCGATACTCATAATCGAAGATCGGATCGCCGTCGGGTTGTACGGCCTGTTCGACCCGCGCCAGAAAGTCCCCCCGATCCTCGGGATGAACGGATTCGATCCAACGGATCAGGGTATCCAGCCCGGCATCGACTTCCATACCCAGGATGGGCAGCCTGGTGTGGTCGTAGTGCAGTTGTCCGGTGAGGAAATCCAGCTCCCAGAACAGGATCTGGCTGACCTCCGCGGCTATGTTCAGGTGCTCTTCCACCCGCTTCCGGTCGGTGATATCCCGGGCGAAACCGACGGTGCCGATGATCCGACCCTCGATGCTGACCGGCGATTTGTAGGTCTCGAACCAAACCCGCCGGCCATTGATCTCGATCTGTTCCTCGACCTGCCTGGGTCGACCGCTTTCCAGCACGACCCGGTCGTCGGCGCGATAGGCCTCCGCCAGATCGAGCGGGGCGATGTCCAGATCATTCCTGCCAATCAATGACGGCGGGGAGGGCCAACCGAAACCGACGGCAAAGGCTTGATTCACCGCCAGGAAGCGGCTTTGCTCGTCCTTCAGCCAGACCATGAAGGGGAAGTTGTCGAGCAGGGCACGTTGGTATTGCTCACGTTGATGGAGGGACTGAGCCAGTCGACGGCTCTGGGTGATGTCCTCGTAGATCCCCAGCACGCCGATCACTTCGTTGTCGCTATTCCTCAGTGGCACCTTGGAGGTGCGGAGCCAGATCTCCCGACCGTCCGGCGTGGTCTGGGGCTCTTCATAGTCAAGTTTGGCGATGCCGGATTCTATAATTCGGTGGTCATCTTCCCGGTACAGCCCGGCCTGATCCGCCCAGGCCATCCCGAAGTCGTCCTGGCCGATCAATTCCCCGGGATGGGTCTTGCCGGCATCCCGGGCGAAGGCCGGGTTGCAACCCAGATAGCGCAGGTTCAGATCCTTCCAGAACACCCGTAGCGGCACCGTGTCGATCACGGTTTGCAACAGATTCCGCGATTCGAGCAGAGCCGTTTCGGCGCGCTTGCGTGCGGAAATGTCACGACCTATGACCACCATGGCCCGCCGCTGATGCTGTTCATCGAACAGCGGGACCTTGATGACATCGAAGTGGATGGCCCCCCCCTGGTTGTCGACAACGCACTCCTCGGTTCGGTAAAGCGTGGCGCCCGAGGCCCAGGCCATGGTGTCGCTGGCGGTGCAGGCGGCCAGGCCGTCGGTGAGGTGCGGATAACGATGGCCGATCTCGGTGTCGCTCAGGCCCTCCCAGGACCGGCCTTCGAGTCCGAACAAACGCAGACAGACACTGTTGGCGACCAGCCAGCGGCCCTCGCCATCCTTGAACTGGATGGAATCCGGCACCGCCTCGATGAGGGTTCGCAACTGGGTCTCTCGTTCCGCCAGGGCCTGTTCCGCCTCTTTGCGGGCGCTGATGTCGGTGGAGATGCCGCACAGGGCATAGATGCGTCCGTCTTCGCCGCGGAGCGGCAGTTTGGTCGATTGGTAAATCATCGTCCTACCGCTGAGGGGGAGGCTGTTCGTCTCCTCGATCCGCAAGCTGAGGCCCTCATCCAGCACCCGCCGATCATTCCGTCGAATCCTGGCCGCGGTCGCCGCGTCAAAGAACTTTTCATCGCCGAAGCCGACGATCTCCCCCAATTCTACCCCCCAGAGTTCCCGCACCGGACGGTTGGCGAACAGATACCGCCCCTGGGTATCCTTGAGATAGATATAGGCATCGACGTTTTCGAGGATGGTGCGCAGTTGCTGTTCATTGGTGCGCAGGCTGTCCAGGGATGTCCGCTGCTGCCGGGTCAGTTCCCGCAGCAGATACGCCATGAGCATCAGGACAGGTGGCGCCACGATGGCGAGGGCCACCAAGCCGGTCAGCAGATAATCGGCGGTCACCTCCCCCTTCAACAGCCAATCCATGACGGATACCGTCAACTCCACCACCAACACATGGCCGATCGCCAACATGGTCCATAAACGCCAGCCTTGGAAGCGTTGTAACAGTGGAAGCAGTTCGATCTTCATCTGGGTTTCCCTCAACCTCGGCCTCCGGCCGAACACCTCATCATCAGGTTCGACAGGCTTGCGGGTAAGGCTCCTTGGCGCCTGCGAAGGCTATAGATACTGGCTCGGAGAGGGCGAGAAATAAAGTGTTTTGCGTAGGGGATCCGATCGACGAGGCGTGCGGTTTTTCCTCCCACCGCCGGACGGGGCATTGTGCCTCGTCCGTAACATTTTGCTTTTTCCAATAATGCGGTTTGTCGCCAAAGAGTAGCGATGGGGTTGCAAACCCCGTCGCGCCCAGCGGTCTCGACATCAGCCTGGCTTGACCCGGATGTCGCGAGGCGGTTCCGGGCATGAGCGCTTTTACCTGATTTTTCGTTCTCAATAAGAGAACAATTAGACAATATAATTGCATATTGTTCTCAAAATAAGAACAAAAAATGGCCCTTTCCGGTCTATGCCCGGAACCGCTGAGTCAAGCGCCGCCAGTGTCCCGACCGGGGCGGAGCCGACGGGCCGCCGCCACCACCGCCTGACCCAGGGCCAGACCGCCGTCGTTGGTCGGCACCCGGGTATGGTCGAGCACCTCGGCCCCCAGCTCCCGCAAAGCCTTCACCAGCGTCTCCAGGAACAAGCGGTTCTGGAATACCCCACCGGAAAGCGCGATGGTCGGTTGGCCCTGTTCGCACCAGAGGATCTCGATCAGTCGGCGACAGGCGTCGGCCAGACCGAGATGGAAGCGTCGGGCGATGCGGCTGGGGGCGACCCCGGCGGCAAGATCCTCCAGCAAGGCCAGCCACATGGGGCCGGGGTCGAGCTGCCACAGCCCGCTGTCCTCCTCCCGTCGGCGTTCAAAGGGATAGCCGATCGGTGCCTCTTCCGCCGCCTGTCGCGCCAAGACCTCCAGCTCGATGGCGGCCTGTCCCTCGTAGCTGGCCTCTTCTCGACACAGACCCAGGGCGGCGGCCACGGCATCGAACCAACGCCCGGCCGATGAGGTTGGCGGGCTGTTGAGGCCCCGCTGAAGCATGGGGTCCAGTAACTGCCGGGGTTGATTCCGCAACCAGGCGATCAGCGGCAGGGTGGCGAAGTCCTGTTCCAACCCTTTCCAGCCAAGACAGCTCATGAGATGGGAGTATGTGTTGCGCCAGGGCTCGCGCATGGCCCGCTCGCCGCCCAACAACGCCAGCGGGCGCAATCGGCCCAGACGGCGGGCGTTCAGATAATCCGCCAGCAGGAATTCCCCGCCCCAGAGACTCCCATCCGGACCATAACCCAACCCATCAAAGGCGATCCCCAGCACCGGTGCCTGATCCAATGGCCAACCATGTTCCGCCAGACAGGCGGCGATATGGGCGTGGTGATGCGGCACCGCTACCAGTTCGAGCCCGTCCCGTTGCGCCCAATCCCGCCCAAAGCGGTGGGAGCGGTAGCCGGGATGGAGATCGACCACCAGGCCATCGGGCGCGAACTCGAACAAGCGCTGAAACAGCCCCAGCGACCTTTGGAAATCAGCGAAGGTGGCCGGATCTTCCAGATCCCCGATATGCTGGGAGAGGATCACCTGACCATCCTTGAGCAGGCAGAAGGTATTTTTCAGTTCACCGCCCAGGGCCAGGATCGGCGGAGTCGAGGCGAAGCCAGGCGGTAGCGGGAGGGGAGCCGGCGCCAGACCCCGGGCCCGGCGCACCACCTGGACCCCGGCGCCGGTCGGACGCAGCACCGAATCGTCGAGTCGGTTGAGGATGTCGCGGTCATGCATGAGAAAGCAATCGGCGATCCCCGCCAGCCGCTCCCGCGCCTCGGCGTTGTCCAGGCACTGGGGCTCGTCGCTACGGTTGCCGGAGGTCAACACCAGGGGCCGGTCGAATTCATCCAGCAGTAACAGATGCAGCGGCGTATAGGGGAGCATGAAGCCCAGGCTGTCCTGTCCGGGCGCCACCGCCTCGGGTAGCCTTTCCGGTCCGTCCGCCTCCAGGATGAGGATGGGGGCCGAGCTCGCCTTCAGCCGCGCCTCGGCCTCGGGGGCGAGGTGGCCATAGCGGCGTATCACCTCCGGGTCCCGCGCCATGAGGGCGAAAGGCTTGCGATAACGCCGCTTGCGTTGGCGCAGACGGGCAACCGTCTCGGCCCGGCTGGCGTCGCAGGCGAGGTGAAAACCGCCCAAACCCTTGATGGCGAGGATCTGGCCCTGGCGCAACAGCTCCGCCGCCGCGGCGACGGCATCGAGCGCCGACCAGCGGCGCCAATCCAGGGGGTGTCCGTCCCCATCCTCCAGCCAGACCCTGGGACCGCAGTCGGAACAGGCGTTGGGCTGGGCGTGAAAGCGCCGGTCGGACGGGTCCGCGTACTCGGCCCGACAGCGGGCGCACATGGGAAACACCGCCATGGTGGTATTGGCGCGGTCATAGGGGATGGCGCGGATGATGGACAGGCGCGGACCGCAGTGGGTGCAGTTGGTGAAGGGATAGCGATAACGACGATTACCGGGGTCCCGGATCTCGGTGGCGCAGGCGGAACAGATGGCGGCATCGGGAACGATGCCGGTGCGCACCCGGCCGGGTGCGCTGGCCAGGATATGAAAGCCGGATCCCCTGGGTGCTTCATCCAGGGGGCTGGACTCGATTCCCTCGATCCGGGCCAGGGGTGGCGCCTCACAGCCCAGTCGATGGAGAAAGTCAGCGATCTCTCCCTCGGCGCCCCAGACCCGGATCTCCACCCCGGCGCCGTCGTTGCGCACCTCGCCCTGGAGCCGACAGTCCCGGGCGAGTCGCCAGACATGGGGGCGGAAACCCACCCCCTGCACCAGACCCCGGACCCGGATGAAGCGGCCGATCCTGGCGGCCCCGGCGCTCATCGCCGTCGGTTGGAGCGGCTGGGTACGGCGTTTTGTGTGGCCGACAGCCTCGACGCGGAGGGATCGGGTGGCACCAGATGCTGTTGTCCACGACCGATGAGATCGGCGCGACCCATCCGCTTGAGGGCCGAGCGTAGCAGCGGCCAGTTCTCGGGATCATGGTAACGCAGCAGGGCCTTGTGCAGCCGTCGCTGACGCTCGCCGCGGGGGATGTACAGGGGTTCGTTGTCCCGGCGGATGGGTCGCAGGGGATTGAGTCCGCTGTGATACATGGCGGTGGCCAGGGCCAGGGGGGTGGGGAGGAAGGCCTGCACCTGATCCAGTCGCAGGCGGTTACGCTTCAGCCACAGGGCCAGTTGCAACATGTCCTCGTCCCTGGTGCCCGGATGGGCGGAGATGAAATAGGGGATGAGGTACTGCTCTTTGCCCGCCTCCCGGGAATATCGATCGAACAGCTCCTTGAAGGCCTCGTAGGCGCCCAGCCCGGGCTTCATCATGGCGGCGAGGGGGCCGGGCTCGGTATGCTCGGGGGCGATCTTGAGGTAACCGCCCACATGCTCGCTCGCCAGTTCCCGCACATAGTCCGGTGATCGTACCGCCAGATCGTATCGTACCCCGGAGGCGATGAAGACCTTGCGCACCTCCGGGAGCCGGCGCACCCGTCGATAGAGCCGGATCAGTGGCTCATGATCCGTGTTGAGATTGGGACAGATCCCCGGATGGACGCAGGACAGTCGCCGACAAGCGGCCTCGATCCTGGGGTCGCGACAGGCCAGGCGGTACATGTTGGCGGTGGGGCCGCCGAGATCCGAGATCACCCCGGTGTATCCCGGGGTGCGCTCGGCCAGTTGGCCGATTTCCCGCACCACCGATTCCTCGGAGCGGCTCTGGATGATCCGGCCCTCGTGCTCGGTGATGGAACAGAAGCTGCAACCGCCGAAACAGCCGCGCATGATGGTCACCGAGAAGCGGATCATCTCCCAGGCCGGAATGCGGGCCACACCGTAATCGGGGTGGGGACGGCGGGCATAGGGCAGTTCGTAGATACGATCCATCTCCGCCATGGTGAGCGGCCAGGGCGGCGGATTGAGCCAGAGATCCCGATCCCCGTGACCCTGCAACAGGGCGCGGGCGTTGCCGGGGTTGGTCTCCAGGTGCAGCACCCGGGACGCCTGGGCATAGAGCACCGGATCGGCGACCACCTGCTCGTAGGATGGTAGACGGAGACAGGTGCGTGAGCGCGGCGGCCGTTCCATCCCGGCCAAGGGCTCCAGTCTCAGCGACGGCGGCGACTGGTTACAACCCGGACTCCGGACGGCATAGGGATCCTCGGGCGGCGTCGGGGGGCCCGGGCGATCGACGCGGCTCGCATCCACCAGGGTCCAGCCCTCCGGCGGACCCCGACGCATGACGGCGGTGCCGCGCACCTCGGTGATGCTACGGATGTCCTCGCCAGCGGCCAGGCGTTGGCTGACCTCCACCAGGGCGCGCTCGGCGTTGCCGAAGATCAACATCTCCGCCTTGGCGTCCACCAGGGCGGAACGCCGCACCTTGTCGGACCAGTAGTCATAGTGGGCGATCCGTCGCAGGCTGGCCTCGATGCCACCGAGGATGACCGGCACCCCGGGATAGGCCTCCCGGCACCGTTGGGCATAGACCAGCAGGGCGCGATCCGGCCGCCGTCCGGCCTCGCCGTCGGGGGAATAGGCATCGTCGCTCCGCAGGCGGCGATCCGAGGTATAGTGGTTGACCATGGAGTCCATGTTGCCGGCGGTGACGCCGAAATAGAGCCGGGGTGGACCCAAGGCCTGGAAATCGGCTTTGCTGCGCCAGTCCGGTTGGGCAATGACGCCGACCTTGAAGCCCTGAGCCTCCAATAACCGTCCCACCAGGGCCATGCCGAAGCTGGGATGATCGATATAGGCATCGCCGGTGACGATGATCAGATCGCACTGCTCCCAACCGAGCGCCGTCATCTCCGCCCTGGACATGGGGAGAAAGGGCGCCGCTGGAGGAAGCGAAGGCGGCGTACCGGCGAAGAGATCTTTGCTCATGGACAGACTCGGCCCAGTAGTTTTGTCGCTTTGTAGATTGGGCTGAACCAAGGGAAGCCCAACATCCGGGAGTATCGTGTTGGGCAAGGCTACGCTTTTGCCCAACCTACAGTACTTGCCTTGCCCCCGGGGCGACAGGGTACCATTCCGGTCTTGCGTGAAGTCCCCGCCCCAACCCCAGGCATCGAGATGAAGTACAGAACCGACGACCTTCGCATCAAGACCATCAAGAAGGTCACCCCCCCCTCGGAGGTCCTCGAGGCCTTCCCCATCACCGACCGGGCCTCGGAAACCGTGTTCGAGACCCGGCAGGCGATCCACAACATCCTCCATGGCCGCGACGATCGCCTCATCCTGGTGATCGGACCCTGTTCCGTGCACGACGTCCAGGCCGCCCGGGATTATGCCGGACGACTCAAGGCGGTACGGGAGGAACTGGCCCGGGATCTGGTGATCCTGATGCGGGTCTATTTCGAGAAACCCCGCACCACCGTGGGCTGGAAGGGCCTGATCAACGATCCCGGGCTGGACAACAGCTTCCGCATCAACGACGGCGTGCGTCTGGCACGCAAGCTGCTGTGGGAGGTGAACGAGATCGGCCTGCCCGCCGGCACCGAGTTCCTCGACATGATCACCCCGCAGTACATCGCCGACCTGATCGCCTGGGGCGCGATCGGCGCGCGCACCACCGAGAGCCAGGTGCACCGCGAGCTCGCCTCCGGCCTGTCCTGCCCGGTAGGCTTCAAGAACGGCACCGACGGCAACCTGCGCATCGCCGCCGACGCGATCAAGGCCGCGCAGGCGCCGCACCACTTCCTGTCGGTGACCAAGGCCGGGCACTCGGCGATCGTGTCGACCCGCGGCAACGAGGATTGCCACGCCATCCTGCGCGGCGGCAAGGAGCCCAACTTCGACGCCGACAGCGTCGAGGCCGCCAGCCGCGAGCTCGCCGCGGCCGGAGTGTGCAACAAGGTCATGGTCGACTTCTCCCACGGCAACAGCCGCAAGCAGCACCGCCTGCAGATCGAGGTGGCGAAGAACGTCGCCGCCCAGCTCGCCGCCGGTGACGACCGCATCATGGGCGTGATGGTCGAGTCGCACCTCAAGGAAGGCCGCCAGGACCTCGTCCCGGGCAAGGAGCTCGAGTACGGCAAGAGCGTCACCGACGCCTGCATCGGCTGGGAAGACAGCATCGACGTTCTCGACATCCTCGCCGAGGGTGTGCGCCAGCGCCGCGTCAAGCGCGCTGCCGAGTTCTGAGCGCGGGCGCCGTTCGCTCGGCCTGCCCCCGGCGGGTCCGTCCGCCCCTGGCGCCTCACTCCCGACTCCTCACGCGCGCGGGCGCATGCGCAAGATCATCCACTGCGATTGCGACTGCTTCTACGCGTCGGTCGAGATGCGCGACGACCCCACGCTGCGCGGCAGGCCGGTCGCGGTGGGCGGGCGCGCCGAGACGCGCGGCGTCATCGCAACCTGCAACTACGAGGCGCGCGCCTTCGGCGTGCATTCGGCCATGCCCACCGCGCGTGCGCTGCAGCTGTGCCCGCAGCTCGTCCTGCTGGCGCCCGATTTCGAGCGCTACCGCGAGGCCTCGCGCCGCATCCTTGCGATCTATCACGACTACACGGCGCTGGTGGAGCCGCTCTCGCTCGACGAGGCCTACCTCGACGTGACCGGGGTCGAGCGCTGCCGCGGCTCGGCCTCGCTGATGGCGCAGGAGATCCGCGCGCGCATCCGCGCCGAGGTCGGCATCACCGCGTCGGCGGGCATCGCCCCCAACAAGTTCATCGCCAAGGTGGCGAGCGACTGGAACAAGCCCGACGGCCAGTTCGTGGTGCGGCCGCAGGACGTCGACGCCTTCGTCGCCGCGTTGCCGGTGAAGAAGATCTTCGGCGTCGGCAAGGTCACCGCGGCCAGGCTCGCCCGCCTGGGCGCGCACACCTGCGCCGACCTGCGCGCCTGGAGCGTGGCGGAGCTCACACGCGAGTTCGGCAGCTTCGGCGCCAGCCTGCACCGCCTGTGCCGCGGCATCGACGAGCGCCCGGTGCAGCCCGACCGCGTGCGCAAGTCGCTTTCGGTCGAGACCACCTACACGCCCGACCTGCACGACCTCGCCGCCTGCCGAGCGGGCTTGCTGGCGCTGCTGGAAGACTTCCTCCGCCGCTTCGAGCGCGCGCGCGATCGCCCGCCGGTGCACAAGGCCTTCGTCAAGGTGCGCTTTTCCGACTTCAGCCGCACCACCGCCGAGTGCATCGCCAGCGCGCCCGACCAGGCCACCTGGCTGCGCCTGCTCGACGAGGCGCATGCGCGCAAGGCGCTGCCGGTGCGCCTGCTCGGCGTCGGCGTGCGCTTCGCCGAGGACGAGGGCGGCGAGCGGCCGGCGCAGATCCCGCTATTCGATCCCGAATCCGATCCCAACCCCGATCCCGCGCGCGCAGCGGCGGAACCCCACTGACGCGGAGCCTGCGATGCCCGACCTCGAAACCAGCGCGGCCGCGGCCGAACCCCCGCCCGCGCCGCAGCCGCCTGCGGTCGCCGGCGAGCAGCCGGTGGGCATCGGCGCGCTCTACCGCGCGCTGTGGGAGCACGCCGCAGGCGCGCGCCAGTTGCTTCTCTACGCCTTCCTGCTGCTGCTCGCGTCTCAGCTCTTCAAGCTCGCCGTGCCCTGGCTGGCGGGCAACGCGATCAACCACATCCAGTCCGGCGGGCTGGAGGGCATGAGCGAGGCCGGGCGCTGGCTCGGCATGGTGTTCGCGGCCATCGTCGCGAGCTGGCTGCTGCACGGGCCGGGGCGCATTCTCGAACGCAACGTCGCGCTCAAGGTGCGTGAGCGCCTGTCGGCGCTGCTCGTGGGGCGGCTGCTCGCCGCGCCGCTGGCCTGGCACGAGCGCCACCACTCCGGCGAGACCACCCACCGCATGCAGCAGAGCACGCACGCGCTCTACGACTTCGCGCAGAGCCAGTTCATCTACCTGCAGAACACCGTCCGCCTGGTGGGGCCGATCGTGGCGCTGTGGCTGATCTCGCCGCTGGTGGGTGCGGTGGCCCTGGTCGGCTACGGCCTCATCGGCCTGCTCATCACCCGCTTCGACCGCGTGATGATGCGCGTGGCGGTGGAGGAGAACCGCGCCGAGCGCGCCTACTCCGCGACCCTGGTCGATGTGCTCGGCAACGTGCTGTCGGTGCTCGCGCTGCGCCGCGGCGAGGGCGTGGCGCGGCTGATCGGCGAGCGCCTGGCGGCGGTGTTCGGGCCGCTGAAGAAGAGCATCGTGCTCAACGAGGCCAAGTGGTGCGCGGTGGATCTGCTCGCGAGCGCGCTGTGGTGCGTGCTGGTCGG
>JBPOHE010000063.1:0-28363 GCA_052035915.1 Pseudomonadota bacterium | reverse complement strand
CAGCCTTCAACCGAGACCCGCACCAAGTGAGGAGGTTTTCCTAATGTCAGAAGAAAAAATCTACCCAGTGCCAGCCCAGATCGGCGCCGAGGCCTATATCACCGCTGATCTCTACGATCAGATGTATCAGCGTTCCATCGCCGATCCCGATGGCTTCTGGGCTGAGCAGGCCGACACATTCGTCACCTGGTTCAAAAAGTGGGACAAGGTCAGCGACTGGAGTTTCGACGCCAACAATCTCCATCTCAAATGGTTCATCGGCGGCAAGCTCAATGTCTCCTACAACTGCCTGGATCGGCATCTGGACAGCCGCGGCGATCAGGTGGCCATCATCTGGGAGGGCGACAACCCCGCCGAATCCCGCAAGATCACCTATCGCGAGTTGCACGCCGACGTCAACAAGTTCGCCAATGTCCTCAAATCCAGAGGGGTGAAGAAAGGCGATCGGGTCTGTATCTACCTGCCGATGATCCCGGAGGCGGTGATCGCCATGCTGGCCTGTACCCGTATCGGCGCGGTGCACTCCATCGTTTTCGGCGGCTTTTCCCCGGACAGCCTGCGGGATCGTATCCTCGACTCCGACTGCCGCACCCTGATCACCTCGGACGAAGGGCTGCGCGGTGGGCGCCAGGTGGCCTTGAAAAAGAACGCCGACGAGGCCCTGCTCTCCTGCCCGAACGTTTCCACCGTGGTGGTGGTGAAGCGGACCGGCGGAAGCATCAATTGGGTGGACGGTCGCGACATCTGGTACGAAGAGTGGATGGCGTCGGCGGACCCGGTCTGCCCGCCCGAGGAGATGGATGCCGAAGATCCCCTCTTCATCCTCTACACCTCCGGCTCCACCGGCAAGCCCAAGGGTGTGCTCCATACCACCGCCGGCTATCTGGTGTTCGTCGCCATGACCCATAAGTATGTCTTCGACTACAAGGACGGCGAAATTTTCTGGTGCACCGCGGACGTGGGTTGGGTCACGGGTCACTCCTACATCGTCTATGGCCCCCTCACCAACGGCGCCATCTCCACCATGTTCGAAGGCATCCCCAACTATCCGGATGTCTCCCGCTTCTGGGATGTAGTTGACAAACACCAGGTCAACATCTTCTACACCGCCCCGACGGCCATTCGTGCCCTCATGCGCTCCGGGGACGAACCGGTGCAGAAGACCTCGCGGAAATCCCTCCGTATCCTCGGCACCGTGGGCGAACCCATCAATCCCGAGGCCTGGGAGTGGTATTACCGGGTGGTCGGCGACAGCCGTTGCCCCATCGTCGACACCTGGTGGCAGACTGAGACCGGCGGCCACCTCATCACCCCCATGCCTGGCGCCACGGCCTTGAAACCGGGTTCGGCCAGCCGTCCTGTCTTTGGAGTCGCCCCGGCCATCGTTGATGCCAGCACCGGACAGATGCTCGAAGGCGCCTGCGAGGGGGCCTTGGTCATCACCCGTCCCTGGCCGGCACAGATGCGCACCGTCTACGGCGACCACAAGCGTTATGCCGACACCTATTTCACCCAGTACCCGGGCTATTACTTCACCGGTGACGGTGCCCGCCGCGACAAGGACGGCTACTACTGGATCACCGGACGCATCGACGATGTGCTCAATGTTTCCGGCCATCGTATCGGCACCGCCGAAATCGAATCCGCCCTGGTGCTGCACGAGAAGGTCGCCGAGGCGGCGGTAGTCGGCTATCCCCATGAGATCACTGGCCAGGGCATCTACGCCTATGTCACCCTGATGGCCGGGGTGGAAGCGACCGAGCCACTGAAGAAGGAGTTGATCGCCTTGGTGCGCAAGGAGATTGGCCCCTTCGCCACCATCAACGTCGTCCAGTTCGCCCATGGCCTACCCAAGACCCGTTCCGGCAAGATCATGCGCCGCATCCTGCGCAAGATCGCCGCCAACGAATTGGATTCCCTCGGCGATACCACCACCCTGGCCGATCCCTCGGTGGTCGATGATCTGGTCCGCAACCGCGCCAACAAATAATCCATCCCGCCTCATCCGCCCGGCCGACCATGGCCGGGCCCCCTTTATCAGCTTTCCAGGGCCATCGACGTGAGTATCAGTTTGAAGGTAGGTGTTTTTGTCGATTCCGAGAATATCCGCTGTAACGGCGGCTATCAGATGCGTTATGACGTGTTGCGCCGCTTTGCCAGTCGCCGGGGCGGGGTTTTATTGCGGCTCAATACCTATATGGCCTTCGATCAGGAACGCGCCAAGATCGATCCGGAATACAACAAGCGCGCCTCCATCTACCAGCAGACGGTGCGGGATATCGGCTGGAAGGTGATCGTGAAAAAGGTACATCGCTTCACCGACGAGGAAGGCGTGGTAACTACCAAGGCCAACGCCGATCTCGATCTGGCGGTGGATGCCATGCTTCAGGCGGAGAACCTGGACGAGATCCTCCTGGTGACCGGCGATGGCGATTTTCTCCAGGTGGTCACCGCCCTACAGAATCGCGGCTGCCGGGTCGAGGTGCTGGGGTTTCGCAACGTCGCCCGCCAACTCCAACGTCAGGCGGATGGGTTTTATTCGGGCTATCTCATCCCGGATCTGCTGCCCTTCAGCTATGAACCCCGCAATGATTGGGGCAAGCCCGGTTCCTGCGTGCGCGGCGTCTGCACCAAGTGGTTCCCGGAGAAGGGCTATGGCTTTCTCCGTTTCATTCAACACATCGACGCCAATCTCTGGATCACCGACCCGCGTGAATCGGATTCTCCCTACCAGAGCGCCTTTTGCCACGTCAATGAACTGGCGGAGGACGTCAGCGTCGAGGATCTGCTCAACCGGGAGACGATCGTCGAGTTCTATCTCAAAGAAAGTGAACAGAAGGACAATGCCTTGGTCGCCACCAATGTACGCCTGGTCCTTCCGGGCGGCGTCGGCCGTCGCACCGAATCGCCGCCTCCTCCGCCTCCGCCTCCGCCTCCGCCTCAGGACCAGACAGTGGCCAAGTAACGCCGTGGAGACTCGGGGGCGCGCCGGATGTCCCCGAGATGCAGGCTGAAGGTCCCCCTTTGCAGATCGCCGACATAGAGGCGCAGGGTTTCTTCCACCACAGGAAAGGCCAATTCGGACCAGGGGATTTCGGTCACTCGGAACAGCCCTACCTCGAGGCTTTCCTCCCCGGCCTGGAATTGCAAATCCAGCAGGGCGGCACGATAGATCATATAGACTTGGCTGATCCCCGGAAGATCGAAGAGGGCAAACAGATCCGTCACCTCGACCCGGGCCTGGGCCTCTTCCAGGCTTTCCCGCGCCGCGCCTTCCCGGGTGGTCTCGCCGTTTTCCATGAAGCCCGCCGGCAGGGTCCAGAGCCCATACATGGGTTCGATGGCGCGGCGACACAAGAGGATGCGGCCCTCCCACTCGGGGATACAGCCAGTCACGATCTTGGGATTCCGGTAATGCACCGCTCCACAGGCGGGACAGACATGGCGCAGGCGATTGTCCCCGGGAGGGATGATCTCGATGACTCGGGCGCCGCAGTGATTGCAGTAGTTCATGGAATTAAAGCCGGGGCGGCATGATCCGCCGTAGAGAGATCAAGGGAGATCGCTAACCTCCCGGATTCAGCCATCCGACCATTCCACGTTCATACCTTTCCCCGACGGCCCGGTTTTGCGCTTGATTCGCCGCAAGAACCGGCGTAGCAGCTCTTCCATGGTGCGATAGGCTCGATATTGGGCGATCTGATGCAGGCTCTTGGGCTCCCCTAATAATTCGAGCCGGGCCTGGAAATAGGCCACATCCGCCTCCAGGACACTGACCCGCAGACGCAGATAACCTTGACGCTTGGTCTCCTCTTCCGGAGAGGAACCCCCCTCGTCCTGGGTGTCGGACTCAAGTGAATCGCTCATGCCTCATCTCTCGTTTCGCATTCGACCCGCGTTTCTCGTCGGACGCCGTAGCGAGGGGCGCGATGAGAAATGTGGGTGCATGAGTATACCCCGGTCCTTTCCAGGGTCGAGCCCCGGCTGGCTGTCTTGCCGCCGCTCGCGGACCCCGATGTCCGCCAGGGACGCCGGGATATGGCCGTGTAGCGGTGGGGAAACCCGCGTGGGAAAAGACTTGCACCAACCTGGTCCAAACACCCATGTTATTTCAGCGGAGTGGAACCATAATTCATCTGCGCACGGCGGCCGGCGGAAGATTCCGCGTCAGGGGCTGTGACCAGGCGATTTCCGTCAAAAGCCATACCGATCTGTTGGTGCCTAAGTCCGCCTTCGGTGTGCCGGGTATTTCTTTTTCCGCCAATCGCCTAACATCCGTATCCGATAAATCAATAACATCACCAGAGGAGTTTCTTAATCCATGAGCGCTTTGCTCGAACTCTTCAAAGCCTCTTCCGCCTTGTTTGGCGGCAATGCGGCCTTCATCGAAGACCTTTATGAACGTTATCTGCACGACCCCGGCAGCGTGAGTGAGGCCTGGCGTCGACGCTTCGACGAGATGCACCGGGAGGCGGCCAATGAAGTCGCCCATGGACCGGTACGGGAAAACTTCCTGCGCCTGGGCCGGGAATTCGCCCCGCCGCCTCGACTCGCCGTGCAGTGCCTTTCTCCACAGGCGGCGGAAAAACAGGCCGCGGTACTGAGGTTGATCAACGCCTATCGGGTGCGGGGACACCAAAAGGCCAGGCTGGACCCCATCGAGCTGCGCGAGCGCGAGCCGGTACCGGATCTGAACCCGGATTTCCATCACCTCCTGGGCACCGACATGGACGCCGTATTCAATACCGGCTCCCTCTACGCCCCGGACCGCATGAAGCTGCGCGACGTTATCGCCCTGGTGGAGAAGGTTTATTGCGGGCACATCGGCTCCGAGTACATGCACATCACCGATACCCAGCAGAAACGCTGGGTCCAGAAACGCCTGGAGGGCTATCAGGCGCAACCCGAGATCACCCCGGAGGGCAAGCGCTGGATCCTGAACCTGCTCACCGCCGCCGAGGGGCTGGAACAATATCTTCATACCCGCTACGTGGGACAGAAACGTTTTTCCCTGGAAGGCGGAGAGACCCTCATCCCACTGCTCGATGAACTCATCCAGCGCGCCGGCAGCAAGGGCATCAACGAGGTGGTGATCGGCATGGCCCACCGTGGTCGCCTCAATGTCCTCACCAATATCCTCGGCAAGCCACCGGAGGAGATCTTCGAGGAATTCGAGGGGCGCGTCACCCCGGACCCGCGCCGGAGCGCCGGGGATGTCAAATACCACATGGGCTTTTCCACCGATATCCAGACCCCGGGCGAGATCGTCCATGTCGCCCTGGGCTTCAACCCCTCGCACCTGGCGATCATCAGCGCCGTCACCGAAGGCTCGGTGCGCGCCCGGCAACAGCGCCGCAACGATCTCCAGGGCACCCAGGTGCTGCCGGTGATCATCCATGGCGACGCCGCCTTCTCCGGGCAGGGGGTGGTGATGGAAACCCTCAACCTGTCCCAGACCCGCGGCTACTCCACCGGTGGGACGGTGCACATCATCGTCAACAACCAGATCGGCTTCACCACCAGCCATCCCCTGGATACCCGCTCGACCCTCTATTGCACCGACGTCGCCAAGATGGTTCAGGCACCTATCTTCCACGTCAACGGCGATGATCCCGAGGCGGTGTTGTTCGTCACCCGCATCGCCTTGGATTTCCGCCTCCAGTTCCGCAAGGATGTGGTCATCGACATCATCTGTTACCGCCGCCATGGTCACAATGAGGCCGACGAGCCGGCGGTCACCCAGCCGCAGATGTACAAGAAGATCCGTCGTCATGACTCGGTGCGCAGCCTCTATGCCGATCAGCTCCTGGCCCAGGGGCTGGTGACCATGGACGAGAGCAAGAAGATGGTGGAGAACTACCGCAAGGCCCTGGAAGAGGGACGGGTCATCGCCCGCCAGGTGATGCCTGACCACAAACACCCCTACGGGGTGGATTGGTCCCATTTTGTCGGCATCCCCTGGACCCAGGCCACTGATACCAGTCTGACCCGGGACAAGCTGAACGAACTCACCCAGCGCCTGCTCGATATCCCGGCGGACTTGGAGTTGCATCCCCGGGTGGCGAGAATCATGGGCGAAAGGCGCAAGATGGCGAGCGGAGATCAGTTGCTGGACTGGGGCTTCGCCGAGAATCTGGCTTACGCCAGCCTGGTCGACGAGGGCTGGCCGGTCCGCTTGTCGGGCCAGGACAGTGGTCGGGGCACCTTCTTCCACCGCCATGCCGTGCTCCACAATCAGCGCGACGGCACGAGCTACACCCCGCTGTCCCATATCCGCCCCGGGCAGGGAAAGTTCGTGGTCATCGACTCCATTCTCTCGGAAGAGGCGGTGCTCGGCTTCGAGTATGGCTACGCCACCGCCGAACCTAACGCCCTGACTATCTGGGAGGCCCAGTTCGGCGACTTCGCCAATGTCGCCCAGGTGGTGATCGACCAGTTCATCACCTCGGGCGAAGCCAAATGGGGCTTGCTGTGTGGGCTGACGATGCTGCTCCCCCATGGCTACGAGGGTCAGGGGGCGGAACACTCCTCGGCCCGGCTGGAGCGCTTTCTCCAGCTCTGCGCCGAGGACAACATCCAGGTCTGCGTCCCCACCACCCCGGCGCAGATCTTCCATCTGCTGCGTCGCCAGATGATCCGGCCCATGCGCCGTCCCCTGATCGTCATGAGCCCCAAGAGCCTGCTGCGTCACCGTCTGGCCACCTCCACCCTGGATGAGTTGGCCGAGGGTGGTTTCCAACCCGTGATCGGCGAGATCGACGACATCGAGCCCAAGCGGGTGGAACGCATCCTCTTGTGTGCCGGACGTGTCTACTACGATCTGCTGGAGGGACGCCGGGCGCGAGGGCTCCACAACCTCGCCATCCTGCGTCTGGAACAGCTCTATCCCTTCCCCAAGACCCAACTGGCGGAAGAGCTGCGCCGTTATCCCAAGGTGAAGCAGATCCTCTGGTGCCAGGAAGAGCCACAGAATCAGGGCGCCTGGGATCAGATCAAGCACCGCATCGTCGCCCAGTTCAGCCCCGGGCAAAAACTCTTCTACGTCGGCCGGGCGGCCGCCGCGGCCCCGGCCGTGGGTTATCACCACCTCCATGTCCATCAACTCGAAACCCTCATCAATGAGGCGTTGACCGGTCAGATCAACCCGGTCATGAATATAAGGGTTCCACTATGAGTCTCGAGATCCGCGTTCCTTCTCTTCCCGAATCCGTCGCCGATGCCACCGTACTCAACTGGCACAAACAGCCAGGCGACAGCGTGGCCGTCAACGAAAACCTGGTCGACCTGGAGACCGATAAGGTCGTGCTCGAGGTCCCGGCCCCCCGTGCCGGAATCCTGGCCGAGATCCGCGCCCGTGAGGGACAGTCGGTCAAGGCCCATGACCTCCTGGCCCTGATCGCCGATGCCGGTGAAGTTGGCCTCCCCGTCACTGCCGCTACCGCCCCCGCCGCCAAAGACGAGGAGGAACCCAGCGGACCCGGTGAGGCGCCGCTTCCGGAGGAGGACCAGGACATCACCCTCTCTCCCTCGGTGCGACGACTGGTGAAGGAACTCAACCTGGACCCCAGCCAGATCCACGGCAGCGGCCGGGATGGCCGCCTGCTCAAATCGGATGTCATGAACTACCTGGATGCCCAGGAACGCAAACAACCCGCCAAGGATCACGATGCCCTGCGCATCGAGACCCCAGCCGCCGCCGTCGATCTCGGCACCCTGAGCCGCGAGAGCACCCGCCCGGAACAGCGGGTGCCCATGACCCGCCTGCGCGCCCGTATCGCCGAACGCCTGGTGCAGGCCCAGCAGACCGCCGCCATCCTCACCACCTTCAACGAAGTCAACATGCAGCCGGTCAATGACCTGCGTATCCGCTACCGGGAGCTGTTCGAGAAACACCACGAGATCCGCGTCGGCTTCATGTCCTTCTTCGTCAAGGCCGCGGTCGAGGCCCTCAAGCGTTTTCCGGTGGTCAACGCCTCGGTGGACGGCCAAGACATCATCTACCACGGCTACTACGACATCGGCATCGCCGTGGCCTCGCCTCGAGGTCTGGTGGTGCCCATCCTGCGGGACTGCGACCAACTGAGCTTCGCCGAGATCGAGCGGGGAATCGCCGCCTATGGCCAGAAGGCCAAGGAAGGGACCTTGAGTTACGAGGATCTCTCCGGCGGCACCTTCTCCATCACCAATGGCGGCATCTTCGGCTCCATGATGTCCACCCCCATCCTCAACCCACCCCAGAGCGCCATCCTCGGCATGCATGCCATCAAGGACCGGCCGGTGGTGGAAAACGGTCAGATCGTGATTCGCCCCATGATGTATCTGGCCCTCTCCTATGATCATCGTCTGATCGACGGCCGCGAGGCGGTGCAGTTCCTGGTGACCATCAAGGAGTGCCTGGAGGATCCGGCCCGGCTGTTACTCCAGGTCTGATCGTACCCACCTCGATAGTTTTTCTGACTAGCGAGTTACCTCAGCCAACTCGTCATACCGGCTGGCCGGTATGACGGCCCATCTCTTTCTCTCTGAAAGCACTGGCTAAGGCGATTTCCGGCAATCGCCTCAGCCGATCCGGGCATCGACCGAAAATGGCCTTTTTTGTTCTTATAATAAGAACAATTTCTTTGTTAATGGCGTCATTATTCTCTATTTGAGAACAAATAACCGGCGACAAGAGCCGAGGCCCGGAAGCTTTCTTTCCATATCCAGGTTGACCGAGTAGGTCGACGCATCAAAATGATCACAAATTATTTGGTTCGGCCTGAGCTTGTCGAAGGCGAGCAACGTCGGGGTGCTCTCGCGGTTCGACAAGCTCACCGCGAAAGGCAAACAGCCCCAAGGAGGCGAGCAACCAGGGAGAATCCAGGGGATACCCAGAAAAATCGCCAGGGCGTAACCCGACAGAGGCTGGATGAGAATACCGGGCGTGGTGAACAGCCAATCCACCAGCAGGACATGGCGGTTGGTGACCGGCATCGCCCGCGGGTCTCCGCTCCGATCCGCGGTGAACTACCCAGTCCGCTACCGAAAAGGACGATGGCGCTGACGATATGCAACCACTTGAGCGTCGGAATGACCATCAGAGATCCTGGGCGGCGATAAGGATGGCGGTTACACCAGCAAGGTGAAATTTCCTCATCAGCGGCGCGAAGGGAGGCCACAGGAACTCCGGCAGAAAGGGCGCGATGCAGATGGAATAGAAGATCGTCAGCAGGATCCGCGCTCATGACCCTGAACGCCCGCCCGACGTTCAGGGTAGGCAATCGTCCGCTGCGACGGGGATGGTGCGGCGGCCCTATTCTTGGTCACTCCCTTGATTCTACTTTGTCACATTCACTCTAAAGCCGTCATGGAGCGTCGGGTCTGTGAAGCTTTTGCCCGCTGACGCAGACGATGTCGCTTGGTGATGATATCCGCCAGCTCCTCGGCGGTGAGTTGGCGCTTGGGCAGCAGGTGCGCCAGTGCGGTGACCAGATCGTTGAAGGAGAGCATCGGCCAGTGGTTTCGGCCTTCGAGTTTCTGCTTGACGAGAAACAGGGTAGCCAACATGACCAAGGCCATGTGGTGATGCCAAGCATCCCAGCGACGCACCTGATACTCCGCCAGTCCACATTCACTTTTCGCCTCGCGAAAGCTGTGCTCAATGAAGAATCGTTGGGCTTGCACCCGCGCCAGTTCGGGCAATGGGGTCTCGGCGGGGGCATTGGACAGAGAGTAGTGAGCCATCTCGCTCGCGCCCCGTTCCCGGCGCACCAGCAGGTGCCAACACCGGGCCTGGGGTTCTTCCCCATCCCACAGCCACACCCGAGCCTGGAGATAGTCGGCTGTCAATCGCCCCTTTTCGCCCTCCCGCAAGGTGAGTCTTCGCCAAGCCTCGGGCGGCTGTTCGGCGGCCCAGTGGTCGACCCGTACCGGCGTCGTTTGGGCCTTGAGCTGAAGAGGAGTCCTCCCCCGACCCGACCAAGCCGGCACCTGAGGCTTGGGGTCCTGAAGGTAGATCATTTGATCACCATGGACATCGGCCACGAAGTGGGTGGCCGAAGCGTCAAGGGCGCGCAGAAATCCCGGCTCTTTGCCGTAACCGGCGTCTACACCAAGGTATCCAAAGCGAACTCCGCGGGCGAGGGTGGTTTCAACCAGCTCCAGGGCAAAACCGGTTTTGCTCCGAAAGCGACGGGCGGCCTGTGGAATCGCGGCCTGGTCGCAGCGCGCCGCCGCCGCTACCCAGTCTTTCGGGAGATACAGACGGGCGTCAATCAGGCTCGCCAGCTCGCCTCGACACAGGGCCGCAAACACCCCGACCTGACAGTTGTCTACCTTGCCCAGGCGACCATTCCACTGCCGGGCCACCCCAGCTGAAGCTTCCCCTTTTTTGCTGAAGGCGCTTTCGTCAATCAGCAAGACCGAATTCGCCCCGCCCAGCAGGGCATCGGTCTCCCGGGCGATCTGCTCTCCAAAACCTACCCAGTCGACAACCCCCTCGGTCAGCATGTGTTGCATGGCCTGATGATCGACCGCGTTTACCTCACTCATGCGTAGCATGGTGGCCCGTTCGGATTGGAACAACCCTCTCACATAGCCGTAGAACGTCGCGGTGACATCGCGCGTGCGGGTGACGAAAAATGAGGAAAAACGCTCTAAGTGAGCACCAAGCGCCTCTGGGAGGCCCTGAAGGGCGGAACGCAGGCAAGGCGAGGGAATTTCACGAAATCATCGTGATAATCCTCTATAAAACAATAAGTTATAATACCACATCCAACCCTAAATCGTATAGCTTTGAATCTGACAAAGTAGAATTAGGGATCTGATGGAAAAGCAAAGATCAAAACAGATTGTTACAGCCCTTGAGGAGCTATCATGTCAATAAAACAATCATCGGGCTTCAGTGCGCTAATCATCCTGGCCCTGCTGGTGCTGTTTGCACTTCTCGTCATGAGAGCTAAGACGCCTTCAGTGCCGACGACTGCCTCAGCCCAGGGAAAGAATGCCGATCTAAGTACATCATCTTCGCCAGGAGATCTGGTAACCCGCGTTGTGGACGCGCGCCTACAGCACGAGGAGCGTCTCGCTCAGGTAATCTGGCGCTCACTAATAGCGGACGGCGAGAGTGATGGGATCGTTCCCCTTACCCTCATCAATTATTCAGGCGCTGAGGCATTGGTAAAGGTGGTTAGTCTGGACAGGCCTGGGGGGTACACGACCGCCATCGTCCCCGACGGTAAAAGGGTAACGATCGAATGCGTGGCAGGACGATTTTTCTTGAAGATGCGGTATCGGAACCTGGAGGGTGTTTTCGTATATCAGAAAGGGGATGACTTCAGCCTCAAGCCCGGTTCGGCGACCGAGATCACCTTACACAAAGTGGCTCATGGGAATTATGGCTCGATGTCCCTGCCAGCCGCCGATTTTTAGGGCCGTAGGTGCGATTAGCGAAACGTAATCGCACGCATGTTTTTTTAACCGCCAATTCAGGCTAAGCCGCGTAGGTTGGCTTGTGGAGGGCCGAAAAAGCTCGGGACGGGGCACATGCCCTTTCCAGCAGTGATACCATTTCCTATTAGTTTATCCGCCTGAAAGCCTCGGGGTAGGCTGGCGATGAGCGAAGCGAATCCCAGCTACTGAGAAGCTGGGTTTCAGCGCTTCGCGCCTCAACACCAGCCTACGAATATCGATAATACCTATCGAGAAATGGTATGAGGTAGCCCTTTTCCCTACACCAAAAAGCTGGGTTTCGGCGCTTGGTGCCTCAACACTAGCCTAGGCTGACCCTGAAATCGATAAATGGCTCTCGGGCACGGGCTGTTTGGCCAGATTTTCTGTTCTCGAATGGAGAACAATACCGTTTCAGGTGATGTATTGTTCTCGTAAACAGAACGAAAAAAGGCCATTTTCAGTCGATGCCCGGAACCGCTGGGCGCTCACACCAATTCCTTGTGGGCCTTTCTCCGATCGGGGAATTCAGTGCCGGTACCCGCGCTCGACCACTCAAGAACAGCCGATCAGGACAGGATGTCGTCGATCAAGTCGCTCATGTCATCTTGATCCAGGGCGGCGAAGAGTTCCTTTACCTTGCGTTCCAAGCGACCGAGGTGACTTTCCCGGACCAGGCGTTTCACCTCCAGGATAGCCCCGGGCTGCATGCTGAATTCCCGCAGACCCATACCCAACAAGAGCCGGGTGTAGCGGATATCTCCCGCCATCTCGCCGCACAGGGAGACCGGGATGTGGGCGGCCCGGGCGGCCTCGATGGTCAGTTTGATCAGGTACAGCACGGCCGGGTGCAGGGGGTCGAAGAGGTGGTTGACTTCGTCGGCGACGCGATCCACCGCCAGGGTGTATTGGATCAGGTCGTTGGTGCCGATGGAGAAGAAATCCAGATGACGGGCAAAGGCGGCGGACGAAAGGGCGGCCGCGGGCACCTCGATCATGCCGCCGAGCGGGATGTTGCGGGTGAAGGGGATGTCGGCGGCTTCCAGCTCGACCATGGTTTCCGCCACCATGGCCTTGATCCGCAGGAGTTCCCGCAGGCTCGACAGCATGGGGAACAGCATCCGCACCCGTCCGTAGGCGGAGACCCGCAAAATGGCCCGCAACTGGGGGCGGATGAGATCCGGCTCCTTGAGACAGAGGCGCAAGGCCCGTAACCCCAGCGCCGGATTGCAGCTATGGAGGCTGGGCAGGGCACAGCTATCGACGGCTTTGTCGGCGCCGAGATCCAGGGTGCGGATGGTGAGGGGGAGACCCCGCAAGCCGACGACGATGCGCAGATAGTTCTCGAAGTGCTCTTCCTCATCGGGGATATCCTTGCGGTTCAGATAGAGAAATTCGGTTCGATACAGCCCTACGCCTTCCGCCTTGGCGGTGATGAGGTCATGGATGTCCTCGGCAAACTCGATATTGGCTTGCAGCGTGATCCTTTGTCCGTCCTTGGTCACCGCCGGATGGTCGACGGAACGCCGCAGGTGGGTCATCTCCGTTTCCTGGTGGGCGATTTTTTGCCGCAATCCGCTCAATACCCTGGGGTCCAGATTGGCCAGCACCACCCCATGGGCCCCATCCACCACCAGGGTTTCCCCCTGATGCAGCAACTGGGTGGCCTGGCGTACCCCGACCACGGCCGGGATGCCCAGGCTGCGGGCGAGGATGGCGGTGTGGGACATGGGGTTGCCGAATTCGGTAACGAAGGCGACGATGCCCTGGCCGCGTAACTGAATGGCATCGGCCGGGGTGATGTCCTGGGCGATGATCACCCGTCCGGCCAGGGATTGAGGCGGCTCGCTGTCCTGATGTTGTTCCAGCAGGGCCTTCTGGACCTGTTGCACCACATGCTCCACATCGTCCTTGCGGCTGCGAAGCAGGGGATCCTCCATCTCGTCGAAACGTTGCACCAACTCCTCCCATTGGATCTGCAACGCCCACTCGGCGGAGTGTCTGTGCTGGCGGATCAGTTGGATGGGGATCTCGGCGATGAGCGGATCCTCCAGCATGAGGAGATGGGAATCGATGAAGGCGGCCACGTCCGTCTGAAGGTCCGCCGGGATTTGCCGCCTTACCTGTTGCAGATGGGCCTGGGCGGCGATGACGGCCTGGCGGAACCTGGTGATCTCGGACTCGATCCGCTCCGGGTCGATGTGGCGGGGTTGGGCCTCGAAGGCATGACGAATCAGCAGATGGGCCTCGCCCGTGGCGAGACGGCGGGAGCCGCTTATGCCGACGCCCAGGCAGGCCAGACTCACTCAGACTCCCCGAAACGGTTATTGATGAGTTTTTCCAGCGCCGTAAAGGCCGCGGTTTCATCCACGCCGCCCACCTCCAGGGTGATCTGGGAGCCTTTGCTGGCAGCGAGCATCATCACCCCCATGATGCTTTTGCCGTTCACCCGGCGGGCATTTTTTTCCAGGTGCACATCGCTCTGATACTGGCTGGCGCAGGTGACCAGCTTGGCGGCGGCCCGGGCATGCAGGCCGAGTTTGTTGATGATGAGGATATCCTTGCGAATCATGACTTTTTATTACTCATTGGAATCAGGTGTCGTTTTCCCCGCAGAGCAGGATACCGTCGCAGCCACCACTCAGGGCCTTGTTGGTGATGGATTCGAGGCTGAGATGAGGATAGTTCAATACGCGCACCAGCATGGGCAGATTGACACCGGCAACGACCTTGACCCTGCCCGGCTCACTGAGCGAGGTGGCGATATTGCTGGGGGTGGAACCATACATGTCGGTCAACACCAGGACACCATCACCCTGGTCCAGGTTGGCGACCAGGGAGCGCGCCCCTTGGCGTATCTGGTCGGGGTTGCAATCATTGGAGATCGCCATGGTCTGGGTCAGCAGCGGGCAGAATCCCAGCATCTTGGTCGCCGTATCCAGGAGGACACTGCCAATTTTGTTGTGGGTGACGATGAGCAGACCGACGCTCATGACAACTCCCGATGCCTCACCAATACCCGTTGTCCGGCGGCCTGGAAATGCTGGGCCATCTGGTTCGCCATATAGACCGAGCGATGCTGCCCGCCGGTGCAACCGAAGGCGACGGTCAGATAGCTGCGGCCACCGTTCTCGAAGCGCGATAGCCAGTGTTCCAGAAAGCCGATGAGGTCCGCCTGCATGCGCTGCACCTCGGACTGGGCGGAGAGGAAGGCGGCGATCTCGGGGTCGAGGCCGGTGAGTGGGCGTAATTCCGGATGCCAATAGGGGTTTGGCAGGCAGCGAAGGTCGAAGACGAAGTCGGCATCCCGGGGTACGGCGTTCTTGTAGCCGAAGGATTGGAACAAGAGTGACAGCCGGGTGATGGCCGGATCGGCCAGCCGGTCCCGGATCAAGGCCCGTAGCTGATGGACGTTGGTATGGGAGGTGTCGATGCGTAGATCGGCGATGCTGGAGAAGGGTTCCAACAAGGCGCGCTCGAGCCGGATGGCGTCGGCCAGGGCCAAGTGCTGTTTGGTCAGGGGATGGGGGCGGCGGGTCTCGCTAAAACGGCGGATGAGGACGTCTTCTTCGGCGTCGAGAAAAACGATCTCGCAACGGATGCCGTTGCGGCGCAGACGTTCGACCAGGGGAAGGACGAGTTGCAGATCCTCGGCCTCGTTGCGGGCGTCTATGCCAACCGCGGTCAGCCGGTATTTGCTCGCCCGGGTACGGATGAGTTCGTCGGCAAAGCCCTCCAGTAATCGGACCGGGAGGTTGTCGATGCAATAGAAGCCGACGTCCTCAAGGGTATGCAGGGCGATACTTTTGCCTGAGCCCGAGAGTCCGGAAACGATGACCTGTTTCATACCAGAGGCCGATGCTGTGGTCGCAAGCGTTCAAAAGCCAAAAATGATAGAACCCAGGCCGGTCCTTGCCCAGGGTTTGTATCCTCCCCGTCCCGCTGCCCCTGGCCTCAACCCGGTATCCCCAGCAGGCTGAGTTGGCGTTCGGCAAAATCCGCGCTGGCCTTGTATCCCTTGAGACGTAAGACATGGTTCCGTATCGCGGCCTCGACCAGGATAGCCAGGCTGCGGCCCGGGGCTACGGGGATGATCACCTGGGGGACCCTGACTCCCAGTACGGGTATCTCCGAGTAACTGCCATCGAGCCGGTCCATGCTGGCGAGCAGGTCGTTGTCCATCCGCTGTAGCCGGACGATGAGGCGCAGATATTTGCTGCTCTTGATGGCGGAATCGCCGAACATCGCCCGAATGTTGAGTATCCCCAGACCCCTAACCTCGAGAAAATCCGTCAGCAGGGGGGGACAGGTGCCGCTGATGATATCGGGGGCGATGCGCGAGAACTGGGGGGCATCGTCCGCTACCAGCCGATGGCCGCGGGTGATGAGTTCGAGGGCGAGTTCGCTCTTTCCCACCCCGGCATCGCCGGTGATGAGGATGCCGGTGCCCATGACCTCCATGAACACCCCGTGCAGCGTTGTCTTCTGGGCCAGGGCGCAGGCGAGGTAATACTGGATCTGATAGAGGATCTGGTTGTCCGACAAGGGGGAGACCAATACCGGGATGGCGTTCTCCCGCGCCGCCTCCACCAGGCTGTCGTCCATGGTGATGGCGTCGGCGATGAGGATGGTCGCGGGTTGCGCGGCAAAGAGGGTGCGCAACGCCTCCTCATAGGCGCCCGGTTCCAAGCCGGCAAGGTAAAGCAACTCCGATCGCCCGATGACCTGGATACGGTTCGGATGGATGAGGTTGAGATAGCCCACCATGGCCTGGTTGCCGGCATCCGCCTGACGACCAAGGATGGTGGACTCGGCATACTCCGCGCCCGCCACCCAGGAGAGATCGAGCTTCTCTCCCAGGGCATCGACGAGGTCGCGGAGGTTGAGGGGCGGATCCATCACGCGGTCAGCTTGGCTTCCTGGCTTTGAATCAGTTGCAAAATGGCCTCTGTCGTCTTGGCGGAGCGCAGCTGGCTACAGAAGTCTTCGTCGCTGAACATGGCGGCCAGATTGGCCAACAGTTGCAGATGCTCCTGGGTGGCGGCTTCGGGTACCACGAGGGCGAACACCAGGTCGACCGTTCTGTTGTCGATGGCGTCGAAGCTGATACCGGCCTTGAGCTGTAAAAAGGCGCCATAGGCTTGATTGATCTCCCGCAGTCGGGCGTGGGGAATGGCGATGCCGTCCCCGATCCCGGTACTCCCGAGGCGTTCCCGTTCCATCAAACGGTCGAATATCTTGGTGGAGGTCGCCAGGGAGGGGCTGATGCCGGACATCAGTTTGCCCAGATGTTCCAACACGCGCTTCTTGCTGGTGATGTCGACCTGGCATCCGATCCGTTCAATGGCGAGAAAATTGACGGGAAACATACGCACCTCGAGGGCACCGGTGATGGGGATGGTTATCGTGTTTCGGCGGGAGCGGCTAGAGTTCGCTAGGGCCGCGACGTTCGCTGAGTTTTTCTTTGTACTTGATGACCTGGCGGTCGATCTTGTCGATCAGTTCGTCAATAGCAGCGTACATATCTTCGTGTACCGCGTCGGCATACACCTGATTACCGTTCATGTGCAGCTTGGCCTCCGCTTTCTGCCTGAGCTTTTCCACGCTGAGCACCACATGGACATTGGCCACGTTATCGAAATGCCTCTCCAGTCGATCGAATTTCGTACCTACATAGTTTCTCAGGGCTTCCGTGATATCAACATGATGGCCGGTAACGCTGATTTGCATGATCGTCTCCTGTTGTCGCTATTGGGCGCTTATACAAGGCGCTTGCGTTCGCTCGACGAGGGAATACCCATCGCTTCGCGATATTTTGCCACCGTCCTGCGGGCCACCTGAATGCCCTGCTCGGTCAGGAGGTTGGCAATGGTGATGTCGCTGAGGGGTTTGCCCCGGGATTCAGCGGCAATAAGCTTTTTGATCATGGCCCGAATGGCGGTGGCGGAGCATTCCCCACCGGCACTGGTGGATACATGACTGGAAAAAAAGAATTTGAACTCCAGGATCCCGCGCGGCGTGTGCATGTATTTGTTGGAGGTGACCCGGGAGATGGTGGATTCGTGCATGCCGAGGGCCTCGGCCACATCCCGGAGCACCAGGGGGTGCATGGCCTCGGGTCCATCTTCGAGGAAGTCGCGTTGGAGTTCGACAATCTGGCGTGCCACCTTCAGCAGGGTTTCGTTGCGACTCTCCAGGCTCTTGATGAACCAACGGGCTTCCTGGAGATGATGTTTCAAGTAATTGTTGTCGGCGCTGGTATCCGCCCGCTTGATGAGTCTGGCGTAGTCAGAGTTGACGCGCAACCTGGGGGTCGCGTCCGGGTTGAGTTCCACCCGCCAGAGGCCCTGGCGTTTGACGACGAAAACATCGGGGATCAGGTATTCGGGGGTCGCTGTGGAGATCTGGGTGCCGGGATGGGGATGCAGGGAACGGATCAGACGGACAATTTCACCCAATTCGCTTTCGTCCACGCCGAGCAGACGCCGTAGGCGGGCCAGATCCTGGGACGTAAAGGCCGCGAAATGGTGGCGGCACATGAGGATGGCGGTATCGCGCCAGGGTGTCTCGGGCGGTAATTCCTGGAGTTGCAGCAGCAGACATTCTTGTACGTTGCGCGCGCCCACCCCAGGAGGGTCGAAACGCTGGATACGATGCAGTACCGCTTCCACCTCGTCCAGGGTGACCTCATCATTTCCCAGTCCGACCCGGATTTCTTCCAGACTGCTGGTGAGATAACCGCTTTCGCCGATGGAGTCGATAATGGCCAGGGCGATGGCGAGGTCCGTATCCGCGAAGGGGGTGAGGTTCATCTGCCAGAGAAGATGATCCCTCAGGCTCTCGGCGCCTCCGCGTTCGAGCAGGAAGTCCTTGTCGCCATCTCCCCCACCCGAGTAGGTGCCGTAATTGTCCAGGCCGCCCTCCCAATCCTCGTCGATGGGCAGGGTATCGGGGATGTCGAGTTCCTGGATTTCCCGCTCCGTTTCCTGATCCTGACTGGCGGCGAGATCTTCATCATAGCTGTCCGACTCGGAGGCCCCGTCGCCGGAGGAGTTGTCACTGCCCTGGTTGTCGCCGGAATCCTCGGCCATCTCCAGCATGAGGTTGCTTTCCAGAACCTGTTGAATCTCGTCCCTGAGGTCGAGCGTGGAGAGCTGCAACAGCCGGATCGCCTGTTGCAGTTGGGGCGTCATGGTCAGGTGTTGACCGAGGCGGAGCTGGAGCGTCTGTTTCATGGTCAATAAATGTTTCCAATGTCCCTATCATTGTACCCCAAGCCTAAGTCTTGGCGGCGGCTGGCAGAGGCGTTCAGGCCGGTATCCGACTGGAGATCCAGTTGTCCGATCCAGTTTCGCCGCTTAGAGACTGAACTGTTCGCCAAGGTAACTCGAGCGAACCTGGGCATTGGCGAGCAGGCTGGGCGGATCTCCCTCCGCCAGCAGGGTACCGGTACTCAGAATGTAGGCGCGGTGACAGATGTCCAGGGTTTCCCGGACATTGTGATCGGTGATGAGGATGCCGATACCCCGTTGTTGGAGGTATTGCACAATGCGCTTGATGTCGAGCACGGCGAGGGGATCGATGCCGGCGAATGGCTCGTCGAGCAGGATGAACAGGGGTTCCGCCGCCAGGCAACGGGCGATTTCGAGGCGTCTGCGTTCGCCGCCGGAGAGGCTGAGGGCGAGGCTTTCCCGTACCCGGCCGATCCCGAGTTCTTCCAGGAGTTCTTCGCACCGGGCCAGGCGCTGGGATCGATTCAGATCCCGACGGGTCTCGAGCACCGCCAAGAGGTTGTCGGCCACCGTCAGTTTGCGGAATACCGAAGGTTCCTGGGGCAGATAGCCGAGGCCGAGGCGGGCCCGGGCGTGCATGGGTAATTCGGTGATATCCCGACCATCCAGAAGGATCTGACCGGCATCCGCCCGGATCAGGCCGACCACCAGATAAAAACAGGTGGTCTTGCCGGCGCCGTTGGGGCCGAGCAGACCGACGATCTCCCCGCTTTCCACTTCCAGGGAGACATGGTTGACCACTTCACGCTGGCGATAGTGTTTGACCAGGTCCCTGGCGGAGAGATGGGTCATGGTTTCTTGGGAACGGCTTTGGGTTCGGTCTTGGCGGGTGGTTTTTCGCCTTCCTTGGGATCAACGGTGATGCGTACCCGTTGTTGACCCTTGGCCGCGGCGCCGGCCTTGATGAGGGCATTCTTGCGGTCGTAGATGATGCGATCGCTGGCGGCGCGGTCCTTCCCCTGGGTGAGCACGGCGTCGCCGGTCATGATGAGTTCGTCGCTGTCGGCGAAATACTCGGCCTGGGCGGCGCGGCCAGTGGTCTCCTGGCCGTTGTCGGCCACCTGGCGGAAGGTGGCGGGTTTGCCGACGGCGAGGATTTTTTCGGTGCGTTTGTCTTTCTGATAGACGTTGACCTTGTCGGCGGTGATGCGGATGCTGCCCTGCACTACGACGACATCGCCCTGATAGACGCTGACCCCCTTGGCCTCGTCGATCTCGACGCTGTTGGCCTCCAGGCTGATGGGTTGGTCCCGGTCGCTGGAGAGGGCGTACACCTCGCCGAGGAGCAGGCATCCGCAGACGACAAAGCCGGCACCAAGCCGGACGAAAACCCGGTGGGAATCTCTGCGACAGGAGTCATTGCACGACATAGTAGCCTCTGGTGTGTGACAGGAAGCGGAGTTTTCTGGGCTCGCCAAACCAGACCTGGGCGCCGTCCGCCCGGATCCAGTCCTCCAGACTGAAAACCTCGATGTGCTGATCGGTTTCCGCGTAATCATCATGGGGACGCACCCGCAGGTCTCGGGTCAGAATCCGATAGGGGCGGTGCTCCGGGCCCTCGGCACTCTCGATTTCGACCCGCCCGTGCAGCCACACCAGATCGCCTTTTTCCAGCAGGGTTCCGGCCTCCGATCGGATCTCCCAGGGTGGGGCATCGCGACCGTAGAGGCTG
Source organism: Pseudomonadota bacterium (assembly GCA_052035915.1). GTDB lineage: Bacteria > Pseudomonadota > Gammaproteobacteria > Chromatiales > Chromatiaceae > JBPOHE01. The sequence goes on along the minus strand of JBPOHE010000063.1, from coordinate 7,972 downwards.
AGATGGGGGTGCTCCAGGCTCGTCTTGTCCTCGGTATCGTAGTGTACTACTCGGGGACTGCGGAGTATTTGCCGGGGTTGCCCGTTCGGCCCCATGACCCTGGCTTCGAGGTCTTCGATGATGTATTCCGGGCTCCGGCTATCCCGACTGGTCCCGGAAGGCCTGTCACCCAGGCCGGAAGTCAGCCACCAACTGGCGGCAGCCAGCCCGGCCAGGATGAGCAGGATGCCGGTGGAGCGCCAGCCGCTGGTCTCAGTCCAGGGCATCGGGGCTCAGAACCGGTGAAGAAATCGTCGCGAGCGACCGGAGTGCGAGCCGCGAATGATGCGAACGACGAGACATATCAACTAGATAGGCGAAGAGTGAGTGAGTGGGCAACGAAGCCATCCGGACGCGCCGTAGATTTATTCACCGGCTCTCAGGTAGCCTTCGAGCCAGGGCGCCAGCTTGCCCTGGGCCTCCATGATGAGTTCACAGAGATCCCGGGCGGCGCCCCGTCCACCGGGGGAGGGCGTCTGCCAATGAGAATACCGTTTCACCCAGGGGTGGGCATCCTGGACGGCGACGGCGAGCCCGACCCGGATCAGGATGGGGAGGTCCACCACATCGTCTCCCAGATAGGCGATCTCCCGGTCTTCCAATCCCAATTGGCGTTTGAGCTGGTGATAGGCGGGCAGCTTCTCCGCCTGCCCTTGAAAGACATGGCGGACACCAAGGCTTTCCATCCGTCTGGCCACCACCTTGGAGGTTCGTCCCGTGATCACGCCAAGTTGGACCCCGGTTTCCTGGAGCTGCTTCATGCCGTGGCCGTCCCGGGAGTGAAAGGCCTTGTATTCCTGGCCGTCGTCACTGAGGAAAAGACTGCCGTCGGTCAAGACGCCGTCGACGTCGAAGATCACCAGTCGGATCGCTCGGGCCTTGGCCAAAATGTCCTGCATTCGTTCCTCCAGCCGGATCAAACTACGCCGGCCCGCAATAGGTCATGCATGTTGAGGGCGCCGATCACCCGCTGCTGCCCATCGACCACCAGTAGGCCGTTGATCTTGTGCCGTTCCATCATCTGCAAGGCCTCGGCGGCGAGTAGGTCGGCGGTGGCGGTGATGCAATTGGCGATCATGACATCGGCTACCCGGCAGCTACGGATATCCAACCCCCGATCAATACTGCGCCGCAGATCGCCATCGGTGAAGATCCCTTGCAGATAGCCCTGGTCGTCGACGATGGCGGTCATCCCCAGCCCTTTCTTGCTCATCTCCACCACCGCCTGACCGAGCAACGCCTCGACGCTGACTTGGGGGATGGCCTCACCGACATGCATGATGTCCTGGATATGGAGCAATAAGCGTCGCCCCAGGGTGCCACCGGGATGGGAGCGGGCAAAGTCCTCGGCGGTAAAGCCCCTGGCTTCCAACAGGGCGATGGCCATGGCATCCCCCATCGCCAGGGCGGCCGTGGTACTGGAGGTGGGCGCCAGACCCAGGGGACAGGCCTCGTGCACCACGCTCACGTCGATGTTGACGTCCGCCTCCCGGGCGAGGGTCGAGTTTGGATTACCGGTTAGGGCGATGAGGGGAATACCGAGGCGCTTGATGATCGGAACTATAGTCAGCAACTCGGCCGTCTCGCCGGAATTGGAGAGGGCCAGGACCACATCCTTGGGCGTGATCATGCCCAGATCGCCGTGACTGGCTTCCCCCGGATGGACGAAAAAGGCCGGGCTGCCGGTGCTGGCCAGGGTGGCGGCGATCTTGCTACCGATATGGCCGGATTTTCCCATGCCGAGGACAACGATACGGCCATAACAAGCCAACATGAAGCCGCAGGCTTGGGCAAAGTTGCCGTTGATGCGGTCGGCCAGGGCGGCGACCGCCTGGGCCTCGGCCTGGATAACCGCCAGCCCCAGGGCTTGAAGCCGGTGTTTTTCCTGCTCGGTCAGCCGGGCACGGGCACGGCTGGCGGAGGCGTTGTCCCTGGCCGAGGTTTGCAAGTGGAAGGCGGACTCCGGCATCTTCGCTTACACCAGAGGGGGGGACTTCTCTGCCGGGCCGCCTGGCCGAGGCCTCAGCCCGGATGGGACAGCAGGCCCGGCGGCGTTCGCGCTTTGGTGGCCCGAGAACATGCAAGCCGGGCTGGGTGGTGACATGGGTTGGCTTATACCTTCGATCCTGGTGGTCGGGAAAACCCCACCGGCCTGGCCGATGGCGGGAGGCAATTATGGGGGATCCTCCGGGTTGTCGTCATCGGTGCCGAGATTCCAGGAGATCCTCAGAAAGTATTTGGAAACCCTTGCCTCTCGGGCATCGAGCGGAAAGGCCCAATTTTCGTTCTCTTTTTAGCAATAAATAAAGAAATAACGCCTATATTGTTCTCTTAAAAAGAACAATGACCGCAAGAACACACCTTGGCCCCGAGGCGCTGAAGCTGTAACGAGCATTTCCAAACAGCTTCTCAGATGATCCCCAACCAAAGCAGCGCCTCCCAGAACAACCCCAGGGCCCAGCCGAGCAGCAGTATACCCAGGACGCGCAGACTCCAAAGGTAGAGCGGCGAGGAAAACAGGTTGGCGGTACGCCCGGTCAAGACCGCCAACAGGATCTTGGCGCCGACCAGACAGACATAAAAGGCCGTCAGAAAGGCCAGCGGCCGGGTGAGCCCGGTCTGGGCCCCTTCGATCACCAGGGGGCCACCGACACTCAGCCAGAAGAGGTAAGGATAAGGACTGAAGAGATTGACCAGGATCCCTTTGCGCAACGAACCGCTCCGGCCATGGTCGATCCAGATCTCCCCGGCGCCCAGACGCAGGTTTTCCCACCCCATCCTCATCAGGAATCCCGCTCCCAGGAGGGCGATCGCTCCCATTACCGACTCCCGGGACTGGAGTTGGCCCAGGAGCGCGAGGCACAGCCAGACAATGGGGAGATCCGTGATCAGGGGCGCCAGCGCCACCCGGATCCCGGCCCGGGTACCGGCCCGCAGGGTCTCGGCGATCACCAGGGTCAGGAGTGGCCCAGGGGCCAGACCGGCGGAGAGGCCGAGCAGGATACCGGTGGCGAAATATTCGTACATGCTTTATCTCTCAAGGTCCGCGGATATCGCCGGGGGATTGGCCTGCGCTTATCGGTCCTGGTTCCGGCTGGGATTACAATAGCTGTTGTCGCTCAGGACCGGCCCGATCGGTTCGAACCGGCTCGCCACGGATCGGCATCGCATCCCTCTTCGCCATCAATGCAGCACAGGCACAGCACATCATGACAGAGCAAGAAGATTTCGCCTCCCTCTTCACCAAGTTCGAACGGAACCAGGCCAGGAAGACCAAACAGGAGCCCAAGGTCGGCGACAAGGTCCGGGGGACTATCGTCTCCATCCAGGGCGACCGGGCCTTCGTCGATATCGGTCTCAAGACCGAAGGGGTGGTCGATGTCGGGGAGCTGCGGGATGAAAATGGGCACCTGAGCCTGGATATCGGCGACAGTATCGAGATGCTGGTCAGCGGCAAGGAGGCCGAGACCGGCACCCTGCTGCTCGGGGCGCAGCACGCGCGTCGTCTCCGTGGGCGGGACGGGCTCCAGCAGGCCCATGAACAACAGCTCCCGGTGGAAGGGCTGGTCACCGCTACCACCAAGGGCGGGCTGGAGGTGGAGATCTCCGGCGAACGTGGCTTCTGCCCCGCCTCGCAGATCGATGTCGCCTTTATCGAGGATCTGTCGACCTTCGTCGGCCAGCGCCTGGCCTTCCGCATCACCAAGCTCGAAGGCGGCCGCTCCCTCAACCTGGTGCTGTCGCGCCGGGCCCTGCTGGAAGAGGCCCAGCGTCTCGCCGCCGCCACCACCCGTGCCCGCTTGGAGGTAGGGGCGGTGATGCAGGGTCGAGTGACCGCCATCAAGGACTTCGGCGCCTTCATCGACCTCGGCGGTGTCGAGGGTATGGTCCACATCAGCGAACTGGCCTTCGGGCGGGTGGCCCACCCCAAGGACCTTCTGACCCTGGGACAGATGGTGGAAGCGGTGGTATTGCGGATCGACAAGACCGACAACCCCAAACAACCCGAGCGCATCGCTCTGTCGATCCGCGCCCTGGAGAAAGACCCCTGGGAGGAGGTGGCGGACCGCTTTCCCGTCGGCGCCCTGGTGTCCGGCACCGTCAGCCGTCTCCAGTCCTTCGGCGTCTTCGTCGAACTGGCCCCCGGAGTGGATGGCCTGGTGCATATCAGCGAACTGGGCGCCGGTCGTCGCATTCAGCATCCCCAGGAGGTGGTCAAGGTCGGCGAGGCCGTGCAGGCGACCGTGCTGGGGGTGGACAAGGAGAAACGCCGCATCAGTCTCTCCCTGGACAGCAAGAAACAACACCTCGACCTTCCCAAGCCGGAGGATGTGGCGGATTACACCAAGCCCAAACCAGGTTTCGCTACTCTGGGGGATTTGCTCAAGGAGCGCTGGCCCAAAAAGTAGCGGCCAGACGATGGTCGGCGACTGCGACGTTACGGCCTCAGTTGATGCAGGCCCGCGGGGAAATCATCCCCTTCATCGCCCATAATCCTTCCCATGCCCTCGTTTTAACTTGAGATCGACAGATGAACATCAGATTCCTCGGCTTTGGCCGCCTCGAAGTAGAGGGCGTGGAATACGACTACGACCTGGTCATTGAGCGGGGCGAGGTACGCAAGCGCCACAAAGGGCCGTCCAAGGCCTATCGACATGAGTTCGGCCATACCCCCCTCTCGGCGGAGGAGTTACTCCCCTGGCATGGCGACAAGCTGTACATAGGCACCGGCACCTATGGGCGACTGCCCATCATGCCGGAGGTCCATGCGGAGGCGAGGCGCCGGGGGGTGGAGCTGGTGGCTCTGCCCACCGAGGCACTCTGCCGGGAACTGGTCCGTTATCAAAGAGAGGAGATCAATGCTGTACTGCACCTGACCTGTTGACCCCGATAGATTGGGGCGCTAACCCGCCTCCTCCAACCAAAAGAAAATTGATACTTCGAGATGACGAACTTGACCTATTCTCCCCCCAGTGATCCTTTGGAAGTCCTGCAAAAGCTCAACTTCGACGAGGCGATAGGTCCGACGGACCCCCGTTTCGTCGATACCGACGCCGCCCGGGGTGGGGTGGGTACGCAACGCAGCCTGGCGCGGAAGTTCGGTCTCGATCTGTACCAAGACAAATTCTTTCCGAACCAGAAGCGACACGTCCTCTTGTTCGGCCCCATCGGCAGCGGCAAATCCACCGAGCTGCTGCGTTTCGTCCACACCCTGAAACAGGGTAAGCGTCTGTTCCCCATCCTGCTCAACGTGCGGGGCGAGATCGATATCAACAATCTCCAGTATGCCGACGTCCTCATGGCGCTCGCCTCGGCGGTGGTAGGCGACCTCACGGCGCAAGGTCTGGAAATCGAGCCGGCCCGGATAGAGACCATGCGCCTCTGGTTCCAGGAGCACGTCGCCACCGAGGACAATATCCGCGAACTCACGGGCGAGCTCAGGAGCGAGGCCGGTGCCGAATTGACCATTCCCTTCCTGGCCAAACTCCTGACCCGCCTGACGACAACCTTCAAGAACTCCTCGGTGTACAAAGACAGCTTGCGGGAGGTGGTGAAAAAGACCTTCACCCAATTCGCCAATGCCTTCAACGAATTGGTCCAGGCCGCCGAAAAGGCACTGCAGGAGCGTGGAACCGCCGAGCGGCTGCTGCTCATCGTCGACGGCACCGACAAGATCCCCCTGACCGATGCCGAGCGCCTGTTCGTGTTTGAATCCGAGCAGCTCCTGGCGATCGAGGCCCTGGTGCTCTATACGGCCCCCATCACCCTCAAATACGGCGGTACCAGTGTCAGTAAGCTGGATACCGACGAGGTGCTGCCCATCATCAAACTCCAGGAACGGGAGGGTGGACGCTATGAGGCCGGATGGGCGGCGATGCGGGAGATGCTGGGTAAGCGCATCGCCCCGAACAGCTTTACCGACCCGGCCTCGATCGATCGCCTGATCGAATACAGCGGCGGTCATCCGCGGGAATTGTTACGGCTGGTGCGCCTGGCCTGCGAACTGACGGAGTCGGACCCTATCCAGCCCCCGACCCTGGAAAAGGCCATCGACAAGCTGGCCGCCGATTTCCGTTACTGGTTGCAGCCGGAGGACTACGCACTGCTGGCCCGGGTCGATGCCGATAACGGCGCCCACGTCGGCAACGACGAGCGCGTCCGCCAGTTACTCTGGCGCCTGGCCCTGCTCCAGTACAACGATGGTTCCTGGCGCCACAGCCATCCGGTGGTCCGGCGGTTGGAGGGGTACCGACAAGCGGCCGCCAAGCTCGGCCTCTGATCAGCGTGGCCCGCGACCCATTTTATTTCGACTACCAGCGCCATCTGGCCGCCCGCGATCTCCTGCCCCAACACCAGGAGGATTTTCAGCGCCTGGTGAAGTTGCTCAGCCACGCCCCCGGCTTCCAACTCTTTTTTGCCCGGGTGGCCGACCCCGGCTATCGGGATGTCCTGATCGCCAAACTTGGTGAGTTGATGGCCTTGCAGGGACGCCCGGTTTGTCTCGCCGATCTGGGCGACGAGCGGCGCTTCCCCGACTTCCAGGCCCTGGAGGCCTGGCTGGAGGAGAATGAGCAGAGGTCAAGCCTGATCCATCTGATCAACGGCTCGGCCTGGTTGCAAGGGAGCCGATTGGAAAGCCTGAACCTGAGGCGCAACGCCCTGGCGGAAAAACTCGAAGCCGCCCTGCTCTGGTGGCTGTCCGTCCCGGCCATCGAACACCTGGCGCAGCAGGCGCCGGATGCCTGGTCCTGGCGGAGTGGCGTGTTCGATTTCATCGACCCGGGCGCCCAGCTCCCGAGCCGGCCAGAGGAATGGATACAGCCACCCTCATCCCTGAATCTGCCCCAACGCAGTCAACGCCTGGCGGTCCTCAACCGGCAACTGGCAGCGGAATTCGCCACCGAGATACCGGATGAATTTCGTCTCAACCTGCTGCTGGAACGGGCGGATCTGCTGGAATCACTCGGTCTCTGGGCCGAGGCGGAACAGGGCCTGCGCCAAGAGGCCTTACCCCTGGCGGAGCGCCTGGGCGACGTGCGCTCCAAGGCCGTGACGATGGGACAAATCGCCGACATCCTGCAGGCGCACGGCCAGCTTGACGAGGCGCTACGCATCCGCCAGGAAGAAGAACTACCGGTCTATGAGCGCCTGGGCGACGTGCGTGAGAAGGCCGTGTCCATGGCAAAAATCGCCAGTATGCTGCGGTTACGCGGCCAGCTCGATGAGGCACTGAGCTTACTCAAGGAAGAAGTTCTGCCCGCCTTTGGGCAACTCGGCGTCCTGCGTGAGAAGACCCTGACCATGGGAAAAATCGCCGACATTCTGCAGGCGCGCGGCCAGCTCGATGAGGCGCTGGCGCTGCATGAAGACTGCCTACCGATAGCGCAACGGCTGGGAGATATCGAGGTCATCGCCTTCTTGAAATACTCCCGGGCGCGGATAGGCCTGGAGCGCGGGGATCACCAGCGCGGCGGCTTGCCGGAAATCTATGCAGACCTCGCTGCGGCCCATGCCATCGGGGTGAAGCTGAGCCGTCCCGACTATATCGGCGCCATCGGTCTGTTACTCGCCCAGGTTATGAGCATGACCGGAGAGGTGGAGGAGGCGCTCAGGATCCTCGACCAGGCCGAGGCGGCTTTCAACCAACTGGGATGGACCGCGGCTGTGGCCGCTGTCCGCGAGATGCGGCAAGAGATCGGCCCCCAGACCGGGCCGGGATGAGTGGACCGCCTCCCAGGTTTCGCTTGACCAAGCGCTGGGTTTTTACAGCGGGGGATAGCGATCGAAAAAGGAAGGCGATAAGAAGTTATACCATTTCTCGATAGGTATTATCGATATTCGTAGGCTGGTGTTGAGGCGCGAAGCGCTGAAACCCAGCTTCTCAGTAGCTGGGATTCGCTTCGCTCATCGCCAGCCTACCCCATGGCTTTCA
>JBPOHE010000004.1:0-3550 GCA_052035915.1 Pseudomonadota bacterium | reverse complement strand
CTTTGAACCGACCTTTTTAAGCGGATGAGGTATTGCCCATGAGCGGCAGGTCGTGAAGGATCTGCCTGACAGAGGAGACGGCAACGATAGGCCGGGTGTCTTTCCGAATGATCCCCTCGCAGGGATCTTGTCCGTCCAATGAGGACGGAGGCTGCCGCGATCTATAAGAAAAGATTTCTGCGGGAGAGGGTTGTACACAGCGGGGCTTTCCTGGATTCCCTCCTCGCACTGTACCTGCCCTAAGGGATAGGAAGATTGCGCCTGATGGCCGCCTGTCCGCCAAGTGGACAGGGGCATGAAAAAATCCAGCATTATCAATAACTCATGTTCCATCAAAGATCCCTGAGTTAAGATTATCATTGAGAGCGATTGTAAAAGAAAGGTCAAAGAACTTTCAACCAAAATGGACATGCTGCCCAGTGTTAGTGCTTTAAGCGCGGCGAGTTTTGCAACCCCGTCGCACAAGGTTGCGTCGCTCGAAAAGGGGCCAAACATTAGGGGACGGGGCCCATGCCCCGTCCGGGGCCAGGATGTCCCCCGATCCGCTGTGCCGCGACAAGAACCACATCCGCTCAGTGGTCAACCGGACTTCCTCCAGCTTTGCGACGGCAAGGCACTGGGGTAACCTCGACCGATGTCGAATCCGCGCCGGTGCCTTGCCTCAAGGCGATTCTCAGTGAAGGAGGAGCAACCATCATGACAGCCGCCAGCCGCCGCCATATCCTGTTCAGTGTCTTCTTTCTTTCCGGGTTCACCGGGCTGATCTATGAATCCCTCTGGTCCCATTACCTGAAACTGTTCCTCGGCCACGCCGCCTATGCGCAGACGCTGGTACTGACCATCTTCATGGGCGGCATGGCGCTGGGGGCCGCCTTGGCGAGCGCGGCCGGCGGGCGGTGGCGCAACCTGCTGGCGGCCTACGCCATGGCGGAGGTCTGCATCGGTGTCCTGGCGCTGGCCTTTCATTCCCTCTTTACCGGGCTGATCGAACTCTCCTTCGCTCATGTCATCCCTGGGTTGGGCTCGCCCACCGCGGTCGATCTCTATCACTGGGCGATTGCCCTCTTGCTGTTGTTGCCGCCCTCGATCCTGCTCGGCACCACCTTCCCGCTGATGAGCAGCGCCATCATCCGCCGTTTCCCGGGCACCGATGGTGGCCATCTCGCCACCCTCTATTTCACCAACAGCCTGGGCGCCGCCGCCGGCGCCCTGGTGGCCTCCTTCCTGCTGATCGGCTGGTTGGGGCTCCCGGGGACCCTGCGACTGGCCGGCGTCCTGAACCTCCTGATCGGCGCCATCGCCTGGTCCCTGGCGCGGGGGGAGGAGCCGATCCCCGAAGTCGCGCCTCGGGATAGCGCGAACGCACGGCTGCCGGCCCTGTTTCTGGCCGCCGCCCTCATCACCGGCGCGGCCTCCTTCATCTATGAGGTGGGCTGGATCCGCATGCTCAGCCTGGTCCTTGGCAGCACCTTTCACGCCTTCGAGCTAATGCTGAGCGCCTTCATCACCGGCCTGGCCCTGGGGAGCCTGGGGATCCGTCGACGTATCGACCGCCTCGCCAATCCCCTGGCGACGGCGGCCTGGATCCAGATAGGTATGGGTCTGTGCGCCGTGCTCACGCTGCCGGTCTATGCCCAGTCGTTCGAATGGATGGGGGAATTGGTCAAGAGCTTGCCGAAAGATGACGGGGGTTACTGGCTGTTCAATCTCGCCAGCCACGGCATTGCCTTCGCCGTGATGCTGCCGGCGACTTTCCTGGCAGGCATGACGCTGCCGCTGTTCACCCATGTGTTGCTGCGCTCCGGGCACGGCGAACAAAGCATCGGCCGGATCTATGCCGCCAATACCCTGGGGGCCATCCTTGGCGTCCTCTTCGCCATTCATTTCGCCCTGCCAACCCTGGGGCTCAAGCTCACCCTGGCCAGCGGGGCGCTGCTCGACATTGGTCTCGGTTTGCTGTTATTGCATTTTGCTTCTGCTCAACGTCACCGCTGGATAGCGGCCTTTGGTGCCCTGGCGGTGCCCATCGCCGTGGTCAAATTCGTCGTGCTCGATCCGGTGACCCTGGGCAGCGGAGTGTATCGCACCGGGGAGGCCCATCCCGAGGTCGGCGCCACGGTCTTTTATCGCGACGGCAAGACGGCCACCATCAGCGTGGAGCGGAGCGGTGCCTCCAGGGTGGTGCTGAGTTCCAACGGCAAACCGGATGCCTCGATCCAACTCGATCCTACACTTCCGGCCGCCGCCGACGAGGTCACCATGGTCATGGCGGCGGCCGTGCCCCTGGCCATGCGACCGGACGCGACCCATATCGCCAACATCGGTTTCGGTTCCGGTCTCACCACCCAGGTGCTCTTGGCCAGTCCCAAGGTCGAGGAGGTGGCCAGCATCGAGATCGAGCAGGCGGTGATCGAAGGCGCCCGTGGCTTCTTGCCCCGGGTCTCCCGTGCCTACGAGGATCCACGCAGCCACTTCTTCATCGAGGACGCCAAAAGCTGGTTCGCCCGCCACAACCGACGCTTCGATATCATCATCTCCGAACCTTCCAATCCCTGGGTGAGTGGGGTTGCCAGTCTGTTCTCGGACGAGTTCTATCGCCGCATCCTGGACTATCTCGATGAACGGGGCCTGCTGGTGCAGTGGTTGAACCTCTACGAATTCGACCTCCAGCTCGCGGCCTCGGTGATCACCGCCCTGAACCAACACTTCGGCGACTACGCCATGTACATTACCGACGACAGCAACGTGCTCATCCTGGCGGCCAAGACCGGCCAGGTGCCCGAGTTGTCGGAAGCCATCTTCGCCATGCCGGCGATGCGGGAAGAACTCCAGCGGGTCGGTCTCCGGAGTCTGGACGATCTGGCCTTCCGTCGACTCGGATCGGCGACGATCCTCAGTCCCATGCTGCGGGCGCTGGATGCCCCGATCAATTCCGATTACTACCCCTTTGTCGAGCTGATGGCGCCCAAGAGTCGCTTTCTGCGCGCCGAGGCGCGGGAACTCCCGCTGCTCGGCATCTCTTCCCTGCCCCTGATCGAGATGCTGGAAGGTCGGGAAGCGGGCTGGCAGGCGGCGGCCCTGACGCCCAATCAGGGCTGGCGCTATACCAAGGTCCACCAGGCGCTGGAACAAAGAACGGCGATGCTGAACGGGGACCGGCCCGGGTGGATACAAGCCGATGCCTGCGCCGGGCTGGGAGAAGGGAACGCCCTCGACGCCATCCATGAACTGGCGGTCGCCACCCTGGCCTTTCTCGATACAGCCAGCCTGGTTCCGCTCTGGCGGCAACCGACCTGGCTGCCTTGTCCGCAAAACCAATGGCCGGAGGCTTTCGGCCAACGAATGGCGTTGTATCAGGCTATCGCCGCACGGGATGGTGCCGCCATGGTAACGACGGCCCGTTCCGCCTTGGGCGCGTCCTCTGGGAATTCAGTCTGGCGCCGCTATGCCTTTAGCGCCGGTTTGCTGGGCGCGCGCTCGCGCGGCGCGACGGGGGAGGCGCGGGAACTCTGGCGGAAGTTCGGACGGGATCTCTATCCCGGGGGAATCT
>JBPOHE010000008.1:0-16903 GCA_052035915.1 Pseudomonadota bacterium | reverse complement strand
TCGAGCAGACGTGGCAACATAAAGGTCTCCATCCAGTGCGAGCTTTGCTTCCAAATAGGTGGCCTCCCGCCGCTTGTCAACCACCCACATAGCGCGATTGCCCTGGGGACATTTCTACTTTGGGTTGACAGAGCCCAAAAAAATAGCCATTTCCAGTCGATGCCCGGAACAACCGAGCCTCCGGGCCAAGGCCTGATCGGCCTTGACTCTCCGCGGATTTTCGGTCGGCGTTCGAGCCCGACCGCTCCGAAGCAGGAGATGGATTCGGAGAGGGTATCGGAACCAACTCAAGACGCACGCAGGATGGGCGTGGGTTCATCCCGGGCCTTCGGTAGGCTCTGGATGTAACCAAACCTCCACCCGCAAACCGCCCAGGCTGTGTGAGCGGCTGAACTCCAGACGGCCACCGTAGCGCTGGGCGATGTCGAGGGCGATAGCCAGGCCCAGACCATGCCCCCCGGACTGCTCGTCGATACGGACCCCGCGCTGGGCGAGCTGGAGGATCTCGGTGTCTGAAACCCCCTGGCCGTCATCCTCCAGGCGGATGTGGACAGACTGGTCTTCCCTTGGCGCCAACTCCAGTCGTACCCGCTGTCTCGCCCAGCGGCAGGCGTTGTCCAACAGATTGCCGAGGAGTTCCAGCATGTCCTCCCGATCCAGTTCGAGGGGCTCGGATGGCAGTTTCCCGATCTCTATCTCCAGGGCCTTGTCGAGGTGCAGCTGCCGCAGGACACGAATGAGATCCGGGATCTCCTCCCCGGGGTGAAAGCGCTGCACCACCGGTTCGCCGGCGGCGGCCAGACGCGCCCGGTGCAATTCCCGCTCGATCAGTTGGCGCAGGCGTTCGAGTTGGCGCGCCATGGCCTCGGCCTGGGACGGGGGAAGCTCGGCGCGGGCCTGGTCGAGCTGCTGTACCAAGAGATTGAGCGGGGTCTTGAGGGCATGGGCGAGATTGCCCAGGCTGTGGCGACTATGTTGCAGCCGGTTGCCGAGGAGTTGCAGCAGCCGGTTGACCTCTTCCACCAGGGGTCGGATCTCCGCCGGCACGCTCGCGGACAAAGGTTGCCGCTGACCCTTGGCATAGCCGCGGACGTCCTCGCGTACCCGGTCCAGGGAGGCGAGGGAGCGGCGCACCACCAGGGTCTGCACCAGCAACAGGAGCGCCGACACCAGCACCGCGCTCAGGGCGAATAGCCACTGGTAATCGCGGATGCTCTGTTCCTGATCTGAGACATCCTCGGCGACCGTGAGGCTGAGGTTGCGTTCGCCAAGGCGCAGGCCCTGGGTCAGGGTCAATAATTCCTGTTCCTGGGGGCCGGAGACATGGCTGAGTTCGCGTTTACCCGGCGTTGACATCGGCACGGCGAGGACGAAATCGCCGAGCGAGGCCGAGCGGAGCGGCGGACGACCTTCCTCCTGGAGCAGAAAATAATGGCCGGATTCGGGTTGGTTGTAGATCGGCGGCAGGCGCCGCGGTCCCATGCCCGGACCCCGCTGGTGACTCATGGCATGGAAATGGAGCCCGAGGATGGCCTGGGAATGGTGTTCCAGGCGGTCGATGACCAAGCCTTCGGCGAAGGCGCGCACCGCACGAGTGCTGCCCCAGAGCAGAAGCGCCAGCAGCACCAGCAGGCTGGCACCGAGTCCGAGTTGCAGCCGTCGTTCCAGGGACATCATGCTGGCGGCTCGATGAAGCAATAGCCCTGACCCCTGTGGGTCTCGATATGGGCGGCGCCGATGCGGTCCCGCAAGCGACGCACATAGACCTCGATGAGATTGCTGTCGCGGTCGAAGTCCTGGTCGTAGACGTGCTCGGTGAGACGGGTCTTGGAGAGGATGCGGCCCGGATTGAGCATGAAATAGCGCAGCAGGCGGAACTCGGTGCCGGTGAGTTCCACCCAGCTCTGGTCGGGGAGTCGCACCTGTTGGCGTTCCTCGTCCAACACCAGATCGCCGGCGCGGATCAGCGGGCCGGGGCGACCCTCGCTGCGGCGGATCAGGGCCCGCAGCCGGGCGAGCAGTTCCTCGACATGGAAGGGTTTGCCGAGGTAGTCGTCGGCGCCGGCCTTGAAGCCGTCGACCCGTTCATGCCAGGCATCCCGGGCGGTGAGGATGAGCACCGGCACGCGGTTGTCCCGGGCGCGCCAGTGTCGCAGCACCTCCAACCCCGGACGACGGGGCAGGCCGAGATCCAGCACCACGGCGTCGTAGGGGATCTCGTTGCCCAGGTGTTCGGCGTCGAGGCCATCGGTGGCGCTGTCGACGGCGAAACCCGCCCGTGTCAGTTCGGCCAGCAGATGCCCGACCAGCTCGAGATCGTCTTCCACCAGCAGCAGGCGCATGCTTGGCTTCTCCTGAATTCTGTGGTTCCCATCGATCGGGCCTCGACCTGGCCTTCATCAAGGGAGGTTATACTAAAAAGCAGGCCTGTGGCGGCAAGCTATCTCTCTGAGAGCCAACCAATTTCCTCAGTATGGGTGACCATCATGACAACCGAGATCCAAGAGGCGATCTTCCCGACCCGATACTGGCATCCGCTAGAGGCCGGACGGGTGCAGTGCGATCTCTGTCCGCGTCTGTGCAAACTCCAGGAAGGCCAGCGTGGCCTCTGCTTCGTGCGGGCCAATCTGGGTGGCCGTATCGTACTTACCACCTATGGGCGTTCCAGCGGCTTTTGCATCGATCCCATCGAAAAAAAGCCTCTTAACCATTTCCTGCCCGGTACCCCCATCCTCTCCTTCGGTACCGCTGGCTGCAATCTGTCCTGTAAGTTCTGCCAGAACTGGGATATCAGTAAATCCCGGGAGATGGACAGACTCGCCGATAGCGCCTCCCCGGAGACCATCGCCCGGGCGGCGGCGGAACTGGGCTGCCGTAGTGTCGCCTATACCTACAATGATCCGACGGTGTTCCATGAGTATGCCCTGGACGTGGCCCGGGCCTGCCGGGAGCGGGGGATCAAATCGGTGGCGGTCACTTCAGGCTATGTCTGTCCCGCACCCAGGGCGGAGTTCTATCCTTGGATGGACGCCGCCAATGTGGATCTCAAAGCCTTCAGCGAGGATTTCTACCACCGGCTGTGCGGCGGTCATCTGCAACCTGTGTTGGATACGCTGGTCTATTTGCAACGGGAGACCTCTGTGTGGTTCGAGATCACCACTCTGCTGATCCCGGGCGAGAACGATTCGGAGGCGGAACTCCAGGCCCTGACCCAGTGGATAGCGGAGCATCTGGGCCCAGAGGTGCCGCTGCACTTCACCGCTTTTCATCCGGATTGGAAGATGCTCGACACCCCGGCCACGCCGCCGGCGACCCTGACCAAGGCCAGGCGTATCGCCCTCGGCAACGGCCTGAGGTATGTTTACACCGGCAACGTCCATGATCGGGCGGGTTCGAGTACCTATTGTCATCAATGTGGAGCCAGATTGATCGAACGCGACTGGTATGTGCTGGGGGAGTGGCGGCTGACCGCCGAGGGGCGTTGCGCCCTGTGCGGCGCTCCCTGCGCCGGGGTGTTCGAGGCGCGACCAGGCACCTGGGGAAACCGTCGCCAGCCGGTCAGATTGAGCCGTTATGCCGCCGCCTGAGCGGATTCATCCTTGCAAGAAGGAGATCTCATCATGTCTAGGCTTGAGGAGGAGGGGCGGTGAGCACCGGAGAAAAAGAGCCCCCCATGACGACGATCGTCCCGGATTATCACCACAAGGCCAAGGAACACCCTGCGGCCACCATGAACCCCAAGGCCGAGGTGGGAGCGAAGGATCGCTTGATCCTCGGATGGCTGTGGAAACTAATGGGGCAGCCGGCCATCAGGCTGGCGCTCTGGAATGGCTGGGAGGTCGGAGCCGAGGATGGTACGGCGGTGGAACGCCTGGTCTTTCATGATCGTCGCGCCCTCTGGAAGGTGGCCTTCAATCCCGAGTTGCAGTTCGGCGAGATGTACACGAAGGGTCGCCTGCATGTCGAAGGGGATCTGGTGACCCTGTTGGAGAAGATCTACCGGTCCATGGCGAGGGTGTATTCCCCGACCGGCTGGCTGAGTCTCCTGGAAAGATTCAGGTTCTATCGCCCCAACAGCCTGGAGCGGGCGCGGGGCAACATCCATCATCACTATGACATCGGCAACGACTTCTATCGCCTCTGGCTCGATTCGGAGATGCTCTATACCTGCGCCTATTTCCCGCGCGAGTTCACCGATCTGGAAGAAGCGCAGATCGCCAAGATGGACCATGTCGCCCGCAAGCTCTGGTTGAAACCGGGGGAACGAGTGGTGGAGGCGGGCTGCGGCTGGGGCTCCCTGGCCCTGCACCTGGCACGCAAGTACGGCGTCTTTGTGGAGGCCTATAACATCTCGCACGAACAACTGGTCCATGCCCGGGAACGGGCGCGGCAGGCGGGCATGGAGTGCCGGGTGCGGTACATCGAGGCGGATTACCGGGAGATCCAGGGCCGTTTCGATGTCTTCGTCTCCGTCGGTATGTTGGAGCATGTGGGGGTCCGTCATTACGACGAATTGAGCCAGGTCATCGACCGTTGCCTCACCCCGGAAGGTCGGGGCCTGATCCACAGCATCGGGCGGGATCAACCCGGCAATCTCAATGCCTGGATCCGCAAGCGCATCTTCCCCGGGGCGCAACCGCCCAGCCTGAGTGAGATGAGCCGGATCTTCGAGCCAAGGGGGTTGTCCGTGCTGGACGTGGAAAACATCCGTTTGCACTATGCCAAGACCCTGGACTATTGGCTGCAAAAATACGACCGCGCCGAGTCCCAGGTGCAGGCTATGTTCGATGCCGATTTCGTGCGCGCCTGGCGACTCTATCTCGCCGGCTCGGTCGCCGCCTTCCGTATGGGAAGCCTGCAACTCTTCCAGGTGGTTTTTGCCCGCGGCGGTTGTAACGCCATTCCCTGGACGCGGGAACCTCTGTATCGGGGTTGAGGGGGAGTTTCTCGCGATGTCATCCGGCCCCGAGGTTTCCTCCAGCGATCTCCTGCTACCGGAGGCGCAGAACGCCCTGCGCCAAGGGGATCGGGAGCGGGCGCGGGAACTCTTCGAGGCCCTGCTGGCCCTTCAACCCGGTCATCCGGGGGCACTCATCGGGCTGGCCAATCTCGCCATCCTCGCCAATGACCCCGAGGAGGTCATCGCCGTCCTGGAACGGCTGCCCATGGCCATGCGACAGCAGGACAAAATCCGGGGCGCCCTGGGCATGGCCTACAACAACCGCGGGGCGCGTCTGCAACAGCAAGGGGATCTGGCCGGTTCCCAACGTGCCTTCCAACGGGCGGTGGCGGTAGACCCCCAGTGCGCCCTGGCCTATGTCAACAGCGCCAAACTCTATCTGGCGGCGGATCAACCCGGACGGGCCGAAGCGCCCTTGGCCCAGGCCCTGCGCCTTCAACCCGGCGATCCCGCGGCCCTGTTCCAAGCGGCGCGCTTGTGTCTGGCCCGGGGGGATCTGCCGGGAGTCAAGCAACGTCTCGTCGCCGCCGAGGCCAACGCGGGCGGGTCGCCGTCCTGGTTGGCCGATATCGCCGAGATGTATCTCGCCATCGGCGAGCGGGAACAAGCCCTGGCCCGTTTCGAGCGGCTCATGGGCCTGGAGGGCACCGAGGAATTGGGGGTGCGCTATGCCCGCATGCTGTTCAACAACAACCGGGCGAGCTCATCCGTCGCCTATCTGCGCCGACGAACCGATCTGGACGCCGATCCTGAACTCACACGGGAGTATGCCCGCGCCCTGCGCAAGGCGGGGGATGACGAAGAAGCCATGGCGGTCTATGGCGCCATCGCCCGGGACAACCCCCAGGATGTCCAGGCGGCGTTCGGTTCCCGGATCTGTCTGCCGGCGGTGGCCAGGAACTTGGAGCATCTGTGGCTGGCCCGGAGTCGCTATGCCGCCGGTCTCGACTGGCTGGAGCGGGAATGGCTGCCCAGCTACGCGCCTGGCCGGACGCCGGGTGGTGAAGACAACCTGGCCAACCTGCTCTGGAGCAATTTCTATCTCGCCTACCAGGGCGAGAACGACCGGGCGCTGCAACAACAATTCGGGCGTCTGCTGGAAGGGTTGCTGCGACGCCAGGCCCCGGCCTTGCTGGAGCCACGCCGACCCAAGCCACGCAAGCGGCCGCGACTCGCCCTGGTGTCCGCTTTCTGGCGCAACTGCACCGTCGGCCACTATTTCGGCGCTTGGATCGGCGCCTTGGTGAACGCCGGCTGGGATGTCCATCTGGTGTTGACGGGCCAGGCGGATGATTTCACCGAGCAACTGCGCCCTCGGTCCGGTGCCTTTCATCACTGGCCGTTACCACCACGGCATCTGGCCAAGCGTCTCCTGGCCCTGGAATGCGATCTCATCCTCTATCCCGAACTGGGGATGGACCCGGTCTGCCTGCTACTGGCGGCGATGCGCCTGGCGCCGGTCCAGTGTTGCGCCTGGGGGCATCCGGTGACCACCGGGCTCGGTAATATCGATTACTTTTTCTCCTGCGCCGAGATGGAGCCGCCGGGGGCGCCGGATCACTACAGCGAGACCCTGGTTACCCTGCCTGGCCTGGGCACCGCCTATGTCCCGGATAGCGAGCCGCCGCCGGCCACCCGCGCCGACCTCGGCCTGCCGGAGGAGGCTCGTCTCTATCTGATCCCCCAGTCGCCCTTCAAGCTGCATCCGGATTTCGACCGGGTCATGGTGGAGATCGTCAAAGGCGACCCCCAAGGTCGGTTGGTGCTGTTCGCCGGTTCCGAGGAAGGCCTGACCGCCAGGTTGCAGCAACGGCTCGAGATGGTCTTCGAGGCGGAAGGACTGGATCCGGGACCATCCCTACTGGTGCTCCCCCATTGCCCGCGGCAGCGTTACCTGCAAATCAACCGGGTCTGCGATCTGATGCTCGACACCATCCCCTGGTCCGGCGGCAACACCTCCCTGGACGCCATCTCCGTCGGCTTGCCGGTGGTCACCTGTCCGGGAGACTTCATGCGTGGACGCCAAAGCGCCGCCATGCTGAGACGGCTCGGGCTCGAGGACTGTATCGCCCCTTCCCGGGACCGCTTGGCGCCCCTGGCGCTGGAACTGGCCCAGGATCCGGGGGCCAAGCAGGCCATCGCGGAGCGGATGCGGCTGGACCGCCCGGCCTTGTTCGAGGACGCCCGACCTCTGGCGAGTCTGACGCGGACCCTGGCCCAATTATTTCGTTCGGCCTGAGCTTGTCGAAGGCTCGTAGCGGCGGGGGGCTGGCGGTTCGACAATCGCGGTTCGACAAGCTCACCGCGAAAGGTACCCGGTTTGGCGGAACGATCTACTAGAATGAAGTTGTCACCCTGGACAGGACCCGGATGAGGAGGAGACCCATGTTGAAGGTACGTTGGCCGGCGGTTGCCGGATTGTTCTATCCAGACAATCCCAAGAAGCTGCGAGGGATGCTGGAGGAGTATCTCCGCGCGGTCCGGGTCGCGGGAGCGGCGCCCAAGGCCATCATCGCCCCCCACGCCGGTTACATCTTTTCCGGACCGGTGGCGGCCTCGGCCTATGCCTTGTTCCTCCCCTTGCGGGGATTGGTGGAGCGGGTGGTGGTGCTGGGACCTTCGCATCGGGTACCCCTTCGCGGACTGGCCATGAGTTCGGCGGATACTTTCGCCACCCCTCTGGGGCAGATCCCGGTGGATCATGAGGCCTGGTCCCTGATCGAGGATCTCCCCCAGGCCTCCCTGCTGGATCGTCCCCACACCCAGGAACACAGCCTGGAAGTGCAATTGCCCTTCCTGCAAGAGGTGTTGGGCGACTTCCGACTGGTGCCCCTGGTGGTGGGAGACGCCGGACCCGCCGAGGTGGCCGAGGTCATGGAACGACTCTGGGGCGGCCCGGAGACCAGGTTCGTCATCAGCTCCGATCTGAGTCACTACCATGACTATCTCACCGCCAAGCGACTCGATCGGTCGACCTCCCAGGCCATCGCCGAGTTGCGACCCCAGGACATCCATTTTGAGGACGCCTGCGGACGCATCCCGGTACAGGGGTTGCTGGAGGCCGCGCGCCGGCATGCCCTGGTGCCACGGATACTGGATCTGCGCAATTCGGGCGACACCGCGGGTCCCCGGGACCAGGTGGTGGGCTATGGCGCCTACGCCTTCGAAGAGGCGGCCTGAACCCAGGCCCTGGTGGCTCGGCTTGCTGGCGGTGCTTTCCCTTGGCTGGGGGAGCCCGCTGTGGGCCCAGGACTTTGCGTCCGCACGGCGGGCCATGGTGGCCGAGATCGAGGCCGAGGTCCAGGCGACCGCCGACTACATCGACAAGACGACCCTGGATCCCAGGGTCATGCAGGCCATGGGCCAGGTGCCCAGACATGAGTACGTGCCGGAGAACCTGAGGCGTCAGGCTTACGAAAACCGCCCCCTCCCCATAGGCCATGGGCAGACCATCTCCCAACCCTATATCGTCGCCCTGATGAGCGATCTCTGCCGGGTACCCCCGGGCGGTCGGGTGCTGGAGATCGGCACTGGGTCCGGCTATCAAGCGGCGATCCTGGCCGCCATGGGGACCAAGGTCTATTCCATCGAGATCATCCCCGACCTGGCGCGGGAGGCCGGGGAGCGGCTGCGTCGGCTCGGCCTGCACGACATCCGCCTGCGCACCGCCGACGGTTTCCATGGCTGGGAAGAGGCCGCGCCTTTCGACGCCATCTTGGTCACTGCGGCGGCCGGCCAGATCCCGCCGCCCTTGATCCGCCAACTGGCCCCGGGGGGACGCCTGGTGATCCCGATCGGCGGTCGCTTCCAGGTCCAACATCTGATGCTGGTGGAGAAGAACGCTGCCGGCGAGATCTCTACCCGGCAGTTGTTGCCGGTGGTTTTCGTCCCCCTCACCGGCGGCCACTAACCCCGGCGCTGGTGGTCCGCCACCCCGGGGCCGAACCATGTCCCACCCGACCACCAACCGACCGCCCCGCCTGGCGGTCCTCCTACTATCCGCCGTTGCCCTCGCCCACGAGGTGTTGCTACTGCGCCTTTTTTCCATCATCCAGTGGCATCATTTTGCCGCCATGGTCATCAGCCTGGCCCTGCTCGGCTACGGGGCGAGCGGTAGCCTGCTGAGTCTGACGCGATCCTGGTGTCTGCCCAGATTCCGCGCCCTCTTCCTCCTCAATGCCCTGGTGTTCGGCCTCGGCCTCTTCTACTCCTTCCAGCTCGCCCAACGCCTGCCCTTCAATACCCTGGAGATCCTCTGGGACCCGGGGCAATGGCTGTATCTGCTCGCCCTCTATGTCTTGCTGGCGATTCCCTTCTTCTGCGTCGCCAACGCCCTTTGCCTGGCCTTCATGGCCTTTCCCCAGGGCCTCGCCGGGCTCTATGGCTTCGATCTGGTCGGCGCCGGACTGGGTGCCCTGGGGATCCTCGGCCTCTTGCACCTGCTGGCGGCGGAGGTGGCGCTCCAGGTGTTGGCCCTCCTGGCCCTGGGCGGTGGCCTGTTGGCCGTCATCGAGCTGCGACCGAGGCGCCGCTGGCTCTGGCTATCGACGCTAGGTCTCGCGGCGCTCGCTCTGCTGTTGGTTCCACCTTCCTGGCGGTCATTGCGCCAGTCCGAGTTCAAGTCCCTGCAACAGACCCTCTTGCTCCCAGGCGCCAGGGTGATCGAGGAACGCTCCAGCCCGCTCGGGGTGTTGACGCTGGTCGAAAGTCCCCAGGTTCCCTTCCGCCTGGCACCGGGCCTGAGTCTGCACAGCCAGGTCGAGCCCCCGGCCCAGCTCGGGGTCTTCACCGACGGCGACGGCCCAACGCCGATCAATCATTTCACCGGCGAGCTTTCGACCCTGGCCTATCTCGACCAGCTCAGCTCGGCGGCGCCCTACCACCTGGCCCAGCCGCGCCGGGTGTTGGTGTTGGGAGCCGGAGGCGGCAGCGAGCTGTTGCAGGCGGTTTACCATGGCGCCGCCATTGTCGATGGGGTCGAACTCAACCCCCAATTCCTGGCTCTCCTGACCCGGGACTGGGTGGATTTTTCCGGCTGGGATCGGCTCCCCGCCGGGGTCCGGTTGCACCAGGCCGAGGCCCGGAGCTATCTGGCCACCAGCACGGAGACCTATGACCTCATCCAGATCGCCTTCATGGACACCTCGGCAAGCGCCACCGCCGGGGTGCGGGCCATGAACGAAACCCCGCTCTACACCCAGGAGGCGCTGCTCGAATACCTGGCCCATCTGGCCCCGGAGGCGCTCCTCGCCATCAGCCGCCGCGTGGATCTGCCGCCCCGGGAAGGCTTGAAATTGCTGGCAACGGCCATCGCCGCCCTGCGCCAACTGGGTGTCCGGGACCCCGGTCAACACCTGGTCCTGGTCCGTAGTTGGCTGAGCCTCACACTGGTAGTCAAAACCAGCCCCTTCGGCGAGGAGGCGATCCAACGCCTGCTGGCCTTCTGTAACGAGCGAGGTTTCGACGCCGATTACTTCCCCGGCCTGGGGCACGCACCGAACCGGGTATTCAATCGTCTCGCCGAACCCTCCTACTCCCGAGCCGCCCTGGCCCTGCTCGGCCCAGAGGCCGAGAGCTTTGTCTCCGACTACAAATTCGATCTGCGTCCGGCGACCGATGACCGGCCCTTCTTCTACGATTTCTTCCGCTGGCGCGCCCTGCCCGAGATTCTCGGCCTGCGGACCCGGGGCGGGATGTCCCTGCTCGAACTCGGCTATCCGCTCATGATCCTGACGCTGCTCCAGGCCCTGGCGGCCGGGTTGCTGCTGGTGCTGTTGCCGCTACGCCGGCTCGGGCATGATTCCGCCGTCGACCCAGGCTACCGCCGGCGGGTGGGCGGCTATTTCCTCGCCATCGGCCTGGCCTATCTGGGTCTGGAGCTCCTCTTCATCCAACGCAGCCTCCTGGTACTCCACCATCCGGTGTACGCCGCCGCCCTGGTCCTCTGCGGTTTTCTCCTGTTCTCGGGACTCGGCAGTCTCTGCGCCCCCCGACTGAGGCGACGACTGGGGGAGTCGGCCTTGGGGCTGGTGGTGGGTGGGATACTGCTCTCGGCCTTGGTGGCTATGTGGCTCTGGCCCCGACCCGGTACCTGGCCGGGGATGGGCGAAACCTGGCCACAGGCCCTGCTGATACTGATCCTCATCGCCCCCCTGGCCTTCTGCATGGGTCTGCCCTTTCCCCTCGGCCTGGAGCGCGTCGGTCGAGCGGCCCCCGGGTTGGTGCCCTGGGCCTGGGGCATCAATGGCTGCGCCTCCCTGGTCAGCGCCATCCTGGCCGGGCTGCTGGCCGTCCATTGGGGCTTCTCGGGGGTGCTGATCGCCGCCCTGGGACTCTATGCTTCGGTGGCGATGATTCGCTTGTGATACCTGTTCCTCTGAGTTCCCGGGCTCTGGTGAGCGGTGCTTCCGGGCATGGGCCTGCTGCGCTTCGTCTCAGCCCTCATCTGGCTCCGGTGATGCGTCAACAGAACCTAAGGGCTAGCCGGGGGACTCTTTAAGCGTTGTTGCAGCCTTTCCCTGTCCAGGCGCAACAGGACAGCGATCAGGCGATCGGTTCCGGGTTCGACCTTGATCCACAGGGGCTCGGCGATCCCCTCGATAACTGCCAGGAGGCCCAAACCATCGAGCTTTTCCGCATTCCCTTTGGGTACCAAGTGGCTCGCCAGCAGGTATTCGCCGCCGCCATCCAGGAGTTCTTGGAGAAAGCGATCCTGGGTCGTGAACGCCGGAGTGGGTACACCACGACGGTCCGCCAGAAGATTGAGGTAGTTGGGCTCCTGCCAATACAACCGCGCCTGCGGCGACGTGGCGTGGCGGATGTCCTTCATGGCGTCGATGAGGAACAGGCTCTCCCGCGCCACCCGCACCGCCTTGGCGAGATCCGGCAGGCGATAGAATTCGGCGATCCCCGCCAGCCGTTGTCCTTCGGCTTCCCGGTCATACCCGGCCCGACCTACCAGGAAGGCGAGGGTGGGCAGCACGGCGACGATGAGGAGCAAGATCAGCCCCGGGCGGAAGAGGTCCCTGAACCTGTGTCGCCAATGCCTAGACCAGATATCCGCCGCCAGCAGGCCCTGGAGCATAAGCACAGGCAGAAGGCCGTACAGGAAACGGGGAAATTGTCCAGGATAGGGCCACACCAACAGCAGCGACAAATAAAAAAGTCCATACCAGCCGTCCAGGTGATTGCCGACCAGGCGCCAGGCCACCCCCCCCAGCGCCAAGAGGCCGAAGACCAGGACCATGAGGTACCTGGGTTCGGTGTGCGCGGTCCAGTAGAAAAGAAAGCTGGTGAACCAGGCGTCATGCAGGGCGATGAGCTGTCCTTCCACTACTGCGCGGATTTCCCCCTGCAACAGACGCTGGACGATGGCCCAGAGGTCCTGGGAATAGAGCTGGCCCTCCCCGGCCGGAGCGAGCAGACGCCAGAGCCCCAGCGCGGCGAGTGGAAGCAGGAGCGGCAGCAGCCTCGGAAGCCAGGGGCGCCGGGGTCCACGCCAGAGTTCTATCGCCAAGCTAGCCCCATAGGCAAGCAGCAGGGTGATCCCTATGGCCCGGGTCAGCACCACCCCGGCGATCAGGAGGGCGAGCCCCAAGGACCCTGTCCAGGTCCGAGGAGACTCGGCCTCTTGACGCAGGGCGAGCAGGAGGGCGCTCAGACTCAGGGCGAGATAGAGATTTTCGCTCAGGATCCCTGGCAGATTGATCCAGACGGCGGGGCTGAGCAAAAAACAGAGGCTGACCAGAAAGGCCAGGAGCCGGGATGACAGCCGGTCCAGGGCGAGCCGATAGACCGCGCCCAGGGCGACGAGGAAGCACAGCGTCACCAGCCGATGGGCCTGTCCCAGATCACAGGCCGCACCGCTAGAGGCGAGAAGCAGCGGAAACAGGGGGGGGTAATGTTCCCGGAGCGCCGCCTCCCGGATAGCGGAGCTGGATTCGCACCAAGGTGTCCAATCCCTGGCCATGATCAGATAGTCGACGCTGTCGTCGTAGAAGGAGGGGAGACCGCTGTGACGGGTGAAGATCAAGGCGCCCAGAAGGGCGAGGGCCAGCAACAGCCCTGGCCCCATCCACTCTCTCGGGCTCGGCAAGGTCATGCAGGAACTCCTGATTTCGGAGCCGGATGGGAAGTCATCCGGCTCAAGGGCGTGGCCAGCCGGCCCACGGGCTTGGCGGACCGAGGAAATAGCCCTGGGCATAGTCCACGCCCAGTTCCCGCAGGCGATCAACGATGTCCAGGCTTTCGGCATATTCGGCGATACATCTCATCCCCATGGCATGGCCCATCTGGTTGATGGCCGCCACCAGGGCGCCGTCTTCGGCCTGCTCGATCATCTTGCGGGTGAAGCCGCCGTCGATCTTGAGATAGTCGATCGGTAGTGATCGCAGCGAGCGGAGTGAAGACAAACCGCTACCGACGTCATCCAGGGCCAGTTGACTACCAAGGCCTTTGAGGGTTGTCATGAGTTCGAGGCTGCGACGGGGGTTCTGAATCAGCGCGTTTTCAGTGATCTCGAAACAGACCCGTCCGGGTTGGACATTGTGCTCCGCGTATTGCGACTCGATGAAGTCGATGAAAGCGGGATCGCTGATGGAGCGACCCGACAGGTTGATGGACAGGGTGGCGCCTATCCGCCCGACATTGTCCCGGTAACGCCGGAACGCCTCCCGGATGACCCAGCGATCGATGGCCCCCATGAGGCCATAGCGTTCCGCGATGGGGATGAAGGCGGCGGGAACCACCAACCCCTCCGGCCCATCCGGAGGCATGGAGGCGGGGACGACCCGCAGCAACACCTCGTAGCCGAGGCATTCCGGGACCAGGGATTGCAGGGAGAGGATGGGTTGATAGTGCAGTCTGAAGCGGTTCTGTTCCATGGCCTCCTGGAGACCCGCCAGTCTCAGGATCTCGCCCGGGTAGGGCTTGGGTTGGTCCTCGTCCAGGCACTGGACAGAGACCTGATTGCGCCCCAGTTCCTTGGCGGTGAAGCAGGCGGCATCGGCCTGGGAGAGGAGTCGGGCGGTATCCGGGGTCTGGGCGGTGATGGGTACCAGGCCGATGCTGACGCCGATTTGGTAACAGTTTCCTTCCCAGTAAAAGCGGAAGTCGCGAACACTGGTGATGACCGCCTCGGCAATGGACTGGGCACGTTCCAGCGGGCAGTTGTCCAGCAGCAGACCGAACTCGTCGCCGCCGATGCGCGCCAGGGTATCCCGTTCGCGAAACATCCCCGACAGGATGCCGTTGATCTGTTTCAGGAGTTCGTCGCCGGCGGCATGGCCGGCGCTATCGTTGACCACCTTGAACTGGTCCAGATCCAGGTAGCAGAGGGCATGTCTGGCGTCATAGAGCCGGGCGCTCTCCAAGGCCCGATCCAGGCGGCGCTCGAATTCCACCCGATTGATCAGGCCGGTGAGGGCGTCATGGGTGGCGTCGTGCTCCAATTGACGGGCCTGGCGACGGGATTCACTGACGTCGTGAAAGACCAATACCGCCCCCGACAAGCGGCCATCCGGGTGTCGGATTGGGGCCGTGGTCTCCTTGATGTCGTATCTCTGCCCGTGACGACCGCGCAACTGGATAGGACTGGTCGTCCCCGGGATATCGCCTGCCCGCAGACAGCGTTGCACCGGGTTGGCCGCCGGTCGGTCGGCTTCATCGAAGATTTGGAACACCTCGTCCAGGGGACGACCGACGGCCTCGGCGTTTGACCAACCGGTGAGGCGCTCCGCCACCGGATTGAGATATTCCACCAGGGCCTGGGCCTCCGTGGTGATCACCGCGTCGCCGATGCAGTGCAGGGTCACCTGGGCGCGCTCCTTGGCCTGGAACAGGGCCTCCTCCGCGCGTTTGCGCTCGGTGATGTCTTCGACCGTCCCGATCATCCGGATAGTCCGTCCGCTGTCGTCGAACTCCAGTTCACCCCGCCCATCGACCCAACGCTCTGCCCCATCCTCGACGCGAATGATGCGATACACCTTGTCGAAGGGGTGGTGCTGGTCGATGACATACTCGCTGAGATAGACCGAGAGTTCCTCCTTATGGTCCGGATGGATCAGTTCGATCCATCCAGGCACGGTCTTTGGATAGTCAGGTCCGATGCCAAAGATCTCGTCCAGGGTGGCCGAGCTGAGCCATTCGCCGGTGGTCGGGTTGTAGCTGTAGGACCCGATGCGAGAGACCGCCTGGGATTTGTTCAAGAAGTATTCGCTTTCGCGCAGGGTCTGCTCCACCTGCTTGAGTCGGGTGATGTCGCTTCCCACGCCGATGAGGTATTGAACCCCACCGTCCGCATGGCGGATTTGGGCCTTGCGGGTGCTGAGCCAATAGCGGCTACCATCCGGGTCCTGGTATTCCACCTCGCGCTCGATCCCTTCTTGCTCCTGGTTCAGGATGGCCGCGTCGTCCTGGAACAGGACCCGGGCGAGCCCGGGATTGGTCTTCAGACAGACCTCTTCCGCCCGGATCATCGCCTCCGGACTGAGCCGAAAACGCCCGGCCAGGCTCCGATTGATCAGGATGAGGTGATTGTTCAGGTCCTTGACATAGATGAGATGTGGGGCCGCGTCGATGACGCTGTGGAGGAAACGGCGCTGTTGCTCGATCTCTTGCTGGGCCTGCAATCGTTCGCTGATGTCCCGGATCGTGGCGAGAATGACCTGTCTCCCATGGTATTCCAGGTGGCGGGCGGTGATCTCTGCCGGGAAATGTTGGCCGCCCTGTTTACGGTGCCTGCGAAGGGGGACACAGGTATCCCGCCGATTGATGGAGTCCTGGGTGGCGGTCGGTTCGGCGGACAAGTCGACGTGCTTCATCCGCAGCAACTCGTCCCTGGAATAGCCGTACAGGGCCACGGCGGCCTGGTTGGCTTCGAGGATGCGACAGCTCCGGGTATCGAAGAGGAACATGGCTTCCGCACCCAACTCGAACAACTGACGATAGCGCTCCTCGCTTTCCCGGCACAGGATCTCGGCCTGACGCCGGTCGGTCACATCGATGCCGATGGATTGGAAACCCAGGAGTTCGCCAGGCTCGTCGAACTGGGCAAAATCATGCCAGAGGTGCCAACGGGGGGTGCCGTCGGCCCTGAGCGTCATGTGCTCGTATTGGCGCTCTGGCTGGTCCGAAGTCATGGCCAGGAGCTGGCGCGGGATCCGTTCTTGGTCCTCGGCACCGAGAAACTCGATAAATCTTCTGCCGATCAATTCCTCTGGTCGTTGCCCGAAGAAGTCCGCGTAGGCCGTATTGACGAAGGTAAGGGTAGTATCCGGTAGAAAGCGGCAGATCAGATCGGGTTGATTCTCCACCAGTTGGCGGTAGGAGAGCTCGGCCTGGGTCCGTCCGGCGCTCTGTCGTTGTCGTTCCGCCTCGACCAGCTTCAACTCCCGCGCCTGGGTCTCGAGTTGCTGCGCCAGTGCCTCCAGTCTGGATTGGAAGTCGCTCAGATCGCGCACGGCCAGTAGGCTATGATTACCCGAAGAGGTAGGCAGGCATTGCAGGCGGATCTCGGCGGCGAAGAGACAACCGTTCCGCCGCCGCCCCCAGAGCCTCTGTCCGCTGCCGGGCGAGGTATCGAGACTGGTTCCGAGGGGAGGGGATTCCTGGGCCGGCCCCGGAAAAAGCCGGGAGAGAGGTTGCCCCACGAGAGACTCGGGCGCATGGCCGAACAGCTTCTCGGCCAGGGTATTGGCTCGAAGTATCCGCTCGGACTGATCCACCAGGATGATGGCATCCGGCGACCATACCAAGAGATGATTTTCAATCAGAGCCGCTTCGTTTCCAGTCAACATCAGGCTGTCCTTGGCGTGGTGCCAGGGCAATCGCATCAAAGTAACGTAAGCCCGAGGAGGTTGGCGCGATAGGAATCAGAAGACGCGGCCAAGATGCGGCGGGTGTGGATGCCGCCCTTACGGGAGGTATCGAGACGGAGCAAATTGA
>JBPOHE010000117.1:0-22392 GCA_052035915.1 Pseudomonadota bacterium | reverse complement strand
ATACATCTGATCGTAGAGATCAGCGGTGATATAGGCCTCGGCGCCGATCTGGGCTGGCACTGGGTAGATTTTTTCTTCTGACATTAGGAAAACCTCCTCACTTGGTGCGGGTCTCGGTTGAAGGCTGGCGCGCTGCTTACCCCATCGGAGGTAAACCGGAATCTAGGCTGCGATTTCGCTGTGCGTCCCAACCCCTCCCTCGGGGTTTGCAGACTCTTTGTTTTTAAGAGTTCTGGTGGCGCCGCCGGCCGTTCCCAGGGGGAACGAGAGGCCAGGCACGTTCCCATGATCGGCCCCGGCTGCGCTCGGATACAAAAGTTCGGGTTTCTGCTGGGCCATGTCAAGGTTTTTTCCCTGCCGTGAGGGAAGCAGAAGTGGCCTGGACTAGGCCGTAATATCGATTTGGGGCCATGGATGATTCCGACGGACCTACTCCACACCCGATCCCTGGGGGTGCCGGAGTCCGGGATCCAGGTGGCGCTCTAGCTTGAGCGGACATTTCCGCCGCCCGGCTGGTTGTTTCGTCTTGAGGGAGTTTCCAGGTTCGTCCCCTCGAACGCTACCACGCCCGAGCTTGAAAACCCGTCCCTTCGCGGGCATGTTTGCCGCTACCACCCGCGCCGATCCGAGAGCCGAACCATGATGTCGAACCCGCTGTGGCCCCATGGCCCCTTGCCGAGCTTTTCCAGTCTCCGCCCCGAGGCGGTCGAGCCCGCCATCGACGACTTGTTGGAAAACAACCGTCGCCAACTGGCCGAGCTGCTTGACGGCCCGGCCGATTTCGACTGGCACAACCTGATCGAACCTCTGGAGATCCTGGAGGATCGCCTGCACCAGGCCTGGGCGCCGGTCAGTCACCTGAATTCGGTGGTCAACAGCGAGCCTTTGCGTGCCGCCTATAACGCCTGTTTGCCCAAGTTGAGCGACTATGCCACCGAGCTGGGGCATAACGAGGCGCTTTATCTCGCCTACCGCCAAGTGGCCTCGCGGGAGGGTCTGACGCCGCCCCAACGCAAGTTGTTGGACAACGCCCTGCGCGACTTTCACCTTGCCGGGGTGGATCTGCCGGCGGAGAAAAAGGCGCGCTTCAAGGCCATCAGCCAGGAGTTGGCGCGCTTGACCGCCAAGTTCTCCGAGAATCTGCTCGACGCCACCATGGCCTGGAGCCGGGCCATCGAGGATCGCGCCCGTCTGGCGGGCCTGCCGTCGACCGCCATGGAACTCTTTCACCAGACCGCTGCCCAGCGCGGGCAGGAAGGTTGGTTGCTGACCCTGGAGATGCCGAGCTATTTGCCGGTGATGACCTACGCCGACGACCGGGAGCTGCGGCGGGGGATGTATACCGCCTATGTCAGCCGCGCCTCGGAGTTATTCCCCGCCGGCACCCAGTGGGACAATGGCGCCATCATGGAACAGATTCTCGGCCTGCGGCACGAGCTGGCCCAGTTGCTCGGCTGCGCCAACTACGTGGAGTTGTCCCTCGCCACCAAGATGGCCACATCGCCCCAGCAAGTGCTCGATTTCCTCCATGACCTCGCCCGCCGCTCCCGGCCCCAGGCCGAACGGGAGTTACAGGAATTAGCGGACTTCGCCCGCGAGCGTTTCGCCGCCCCACCCTTGGAAGCCTGGGACATCGCCTATTACGCGGAAAAGTTGCGCCAGGAACGCTATGCCTTCTGTCAGGAGGATCTGCGGCCCTATTTCCCGGTGCCCAGGGTATTGGACGGGCTCTTCGGCGTGGTCGGGCGCCTGTTCGGGTTGCACATTGTGGAAACCCAGGGCATCGACACCTGGCATCCGGAGGTGCGCTTCTTCGAGGTGCGCGACGCCCATGGCGCCCTGCGGGGCCACTTCTATCTCGATCTCTACGCCAGACCCAACAAACGCGGCGGGGCCTGGATGGACGACTGTGTGAACCGTTTGGCGTTCGCCGATCGGGAACAATGGCCGGTGGCCTTTCTCACCTGCAATTTCACCCCCCCGGTGGGGGACAAACCCTCGTTGCTGACCCATGACGAGGTGGAAACCCTGTTTCACGAGTTCGGCCATGGGCTGCACCACATGCTCACCCTGATCGACTATCCGGCGATTGGAGGCATCAACGGCGTGGCCTGGGACGCGGTGGAACTCCCCAGCCAGATCATGGAAAACTGGTGCTGGGAGCGGGAGGCCCTGGCCAGGCTCTCCGGGCATTGGCAAAGCGGCGAACCCATCCCGGACGAACTCTATGCCAAGCTGAGGGCGGCGAAGAACTTCCACTCCGGGATGCAGATGCTGCGCCAGCTCGAGTTCGCCCTCTTCGATCTGCGTATCCATCTCGAATACGATCCGACCCGGGGCGGGCGTATCTACCCCATCCTGGAGGAGGTGCGCCAGGAAGTGGCGGTGGTCAGACCACCGGCGTTCAATCGCTTTCCCCATGGCTTTTCCCACATCTTCTCCGGCGGCTACGCGGCCGGGTATTACAGCTACAAATGGGCCGAGGTGCTGTCCGCCGACGCCTTTTCCCGTTTCGAGGAAGAGGGAATCTTCGACCCCGGGGTCGGCGCCGCCTTCATGCGGGAGATCTTGGAAAAGGGTGGCTCGGAGGACGCCATGGCGCTTTTCGTCCGCTTTCGCGGTCGTCCGCCGACGATTGACGCCTTGCTGCGCCACAGCGGGATCGCCGGCTGATGGAATACAAGGACCTGCGCGATTTTCTGAACCAGCTCGAAAGCCTGGGCGAACTTCAACGCATCGGCGTCGAGGTGAGCCCACGATTGGAGATCACCGAGATCTGCGATCGCACCCTGCGGGCCGGGGGGCCAGCGCTGCTGTTCGAGCGGGTCGCGGGCTCGCGTTATCCGGTACTCGGCAATCTCTTCGGCACCCCCAAACGGGTCGCCCTGGGGATGGGGGCGGATTCGGTGGCGGCCTTGCGCGAGGTGGGCCAACTCCTGGCCTTTCTCAAGGAACCCGAACCGCCCAAGGGCCTGAAGGACGCCTGGGAGAAGCTGCCCATCTTCCGCAAGGTACTGGACATGGCGCCGCGAGAGGTGCGGAGCGCGCCCTGGCAAAGCCGCGTGGTGGAAGGGCGACAGGTCGACCTGGGGGAACTGCCCATTCAGACCTGCTGGCCCGGCGACGCTGGCCCCCTCATCACCTGGGGTCTGGTGGTCACCAGGGGACCGGACAAGCCGAGACAGAACCTCGGCATCTACCGTATGCAGGTCATAGGTCCGAACCGGGTCATCATGCGCTGGTTGGCCCATCGCGGCGGCGCCCTGGATTTCCGCGACTGGCAACGGGCCCATCCGGGCCAGCCCTTCCCGGTGGCGGTCGCCCTTGGCGCCGATCCGGCCACCATGCTTGCCGCTGTCACCCCGGTGCCGGACAGCCTTTCGGAATACGCCTTCGCCGGTCTGCTCAGGGGCCGCCGTAGCGAGGTCACCCCCTGTCTGGGGCTGGAGCTCCAGGTGCCGACCAGCGCCGAGATGGTGCTCGAAGGTCATATCCACCCCAATGACAGCGCCCAGGAAGGCCCCTTTGGCGATCACACCGGCTATTACAACGAGGTGGACAGCTTCCCGGTGTTCAGCATCGAGCGCCTCAGCCGCCGCACCGACGCCATCTATCACAGCACCTACACCGGACGGCCGCCGGACGAGCCGGCCATCCTCGGCGTGGCCCTCAACGAGGTGTTCGTGCCCATACTCCAGAAGCAGTTCCCCGAGATCCAGGATTTTTACCTGCCGCCCGAAGGCTGTTCCTATCGCCTCGCCATCGTCAGTATGCGCAAGCAATATCCAGGGCACGCCAAACGGGTGATGCTGGGGGTCTGGTCCTTCCTGCGTCAGTTCATGTACACCAAGTTCGTCATCGTCACCGATGAGGATGTGAATATCCGCGACTGGAAGGATGTCATCTGGGCCATGACCACCCGCATGGACCCGGCGCGGGACACGGTCATGATCGAGAACACCCCCATCGACTATCTCGACTTCGCCTCGCCGGTGTCCGGCCTGGGGTCTAAGATCGGCTTCGACGCCACCAACAAGTGGAAGGGGGAGACCCAGCGGGAATGGGGACGCCCCTTGCGCATGAGCGACGAGGTCAAGCTTCGGGTGGACGAACTCTGGCCGAGCCTGGGGATCCGGTTGCCGGAGTAAGGCGATGGCCGGGAAAAGGGGCATCTGGCTGGCCCCGTGACTTCCGTCGTTCCCGGGCCGGGCGCTGGTGTCTGGTTTTTTGTTCTTCTTTAGAGAACAATTCCTCTTAATAGCGCCAGATTGTTCTACAAATAAGAACGAAACATGGCCTGTTTCGGCCCATGCCCGGAACCACTGAGTCGCCGAGTTGTAACAGAATGTTGCCGATGGCGGCGGAGGAAACAGGCTGTTGCAATCCTTCTCGCCCAGGAAATACCTGTCCGGAGCGACCTGCTTTAGACTGTCCCGTATCGTCAATAGCGGCCCCGAAGCGCTGGGGTAGGCCGAACGGAACCACCCCGGCCTTCCCAAGGAATGCCCGGGTCGGGGGTTGAATTCACAGGCGGAGCGCTGGCGGACGCCCGCCGCAACCAGAGGAGATCCTGATGAAAACCTATGCCTACGCCTTCTGTGGTCTGCTGGGTATGAACTCGGTCCAGGCCGAAACCAACTGCCCGGAACTCATCCAGCCCGAAACACCCTTCGCCGTGCATACCACGACTCGGACCTACTCGGACCTGGCGCCCCAGGATCGCCACGAACTGGATGTCTACTGGGCGGAAGACGCGAACAACGCGAAGGTGGTGTTGTTCATCCCCGGCGGCGGCTGGGTTACGGGGGACAAGTGCGGTTATCAGGAGGTGGGCTTCACTCTGGCCGGTTATTACGGCCTGACCACGGTCATCGCCAATTACCGCCTGTCCGATTTCATGCCCGGCAACGAGCATCCCATGCACATGCGGGACGTGGCCGCCGCCTTCGCTTGGCTCAAGGACAGGGAACCGGGCCAGCTGGCGAATATCGCCGACTATGGCGGAGATCCAGACGCCATCTACCTCTTCGGTCAGTCGGCGGGTGGGCATCTGGTGTCGCTGCTGGCGACCGACCCCAAGTATCTCCAAGCCGTCGGCTATTCACCCGCGGACATCCGCGGGGTCGTCAGCCTGGGCGGTATCTATGATCTGCCCGCCCTCGCCAAGTATCCCCGCAACCCCTTTTCCTTTGGCGTGCAGGAGGTGGTGCTGTACCGCCTCATGTTCTTCCAGGCCTTCGGCGGTTGGGCACCGAAAACCCTGTTGGGACCCTCGCCGCAATTCCATATCTCCAGCCGTCAACCGGATTTCCTGGTGGCCTACAGTTACCTGGACGCCCCCGGGCTGGCGGAAGAGGCGACCCGCTTTGTCGAGGCGGTGCAAACACTGACACCGACGCCCTCCATCAGCCTGCATGAGATTCAGCGCTCGGATTACTCGGACGCCACCTGGGAGTTGGCCGTCGAGATGGCGGAATCCCAGGTGGTGCTGGCGGACTACCCAGGCCATTACGCCGAAGTGGCGGCTATCAACACCAGCGAGCCGGACAGTTACGCGACTCATCTGGTGGTGGATTTCGTCAACAGCCACTGAGAGTTCCGTTTTAGGCGATTGCCGGAAAAGAAATCGCCTTAGCCGCGGAAATCTTTTCCGGTCAGCGCTCCAGGGATGGAACGCCGCTCCACAAGACTTGGTTCGGGGGCCGCGCTGGGATTCGCCACGCGCATCGCCAGCCTGTCCGGTCTATTTCTGAATACACTGGCTGATTCCATAAGCCAAGGCCGGTTTGGGTCCATTCGTAGGTTGGACTCGTCAGGGTCCAACGGCTCAAGATGGGACACCAAAAAACGCTGTCCGACCTGCTACAAAACTCGAGGCAGGGGGGCTGGAAGGATCGCCCTCAGCCTGGGTTACCCAGGCGCCGCAAGGCGCTGTGACGCCGCTCTTCTTCCCGGGCGATCTCCGCGATGCATTGACGGACGAAATCGATGTGTTCCTGGGCGGCCTGTTCCGCGGCCTCGGGTCGGTGAGCGCGCACCCCCTCCCAGATGGCCTGATGTTGCCTCTGCAACCGTTCCCATGGTTCCGGGCGAGCATGCATATATTGGATGTTGCGGGCGATATGGCCGTGGATCACCCGCAGCAGGCTGGCGGTGAGGTGTCCGATGAGCACATTGTGGGCGGCTTCGGCGATGGCCTGGTGAAAGGCGACATCGGCGTCGATGGAGGGCTGTTTATCCAGGTGGCTGTAGGCCTCCTTCAGTGCCGCGTAGGCGGCGTCGATGCGCTGGATGTCGGCGTCGGTCGCCCGTTGGGCCGCCAGAAAGGCGGCCTGGCCTTCGAGCATGTAACGAAATTCGAGCAGGTCCCGTTGCAGCATCGGATGACCGGCCAACATCTGCTGCCAGGGATCGACGAAAGGCGCGTCCATCCTGTCGGTAACAAAGGTGCCGCCACCATGGCGAGTGGTCAGAAACCCTTTGGAAACCAGTTTCTGAATGGCCTCGCGGAGGGATGGCCGTGACACCCCCAACTCCACCGCCAGATCCCGTTCCGCCGGTAGACGGTCGCCGGGCTTGAGCGAACCTTCGAGGATGCGGGTTTCCAGCGCCTCGGCGATGCTGTCGGCGAGTCGGGGAGGAGAGGTGCGTAGCTTGTTCATGGGGGAATGTTTGGTAAGACCACTTAATTGTTATTTCATCAGATTCTCAAGATCAGGTCAATTCTATTGACAATTATCAATAAGTATGGCCCAATTCGCCGCAGCATAAATGGTAATACCACTTTACCAAAATCCCAATGGGGGGTGACCATGGGGCAGAAACAGGAGGCGGCCAGACCTTATCCCGCCAAACCATCCGATGTCTATCTGTTCGGTACCTGTCTGGTGGATCAGTTCGTTCCCGAAGCCGGACTAGATGTCGTGAGGCTCTTGGAACGCGAAGGCATCCGGGTGCATTTCCCATCGGCGCAGACCTGTTGCGGCCAACCGGCCCATACCAGCGGCTATCCGGACGAGGCGCGGGCCGTGGCCCGCCGCCAGTTGGAACTCTTTCCCCAGCCCTGGCCGGTAGTGGTTCCCTCGGGGTCCTGCGCTGGGATGATGCGTCATCATTACCCCAGTCTCTTCGCCAGCGATCCCCGGCTCGCCGCCAAGGCCCAAGCCCTGGCCGAGCGGGTCTATGAATTCACCGAGTTTCTCCACTGGGTGGTGGGTTTCCGCCGAGAAGACCGGGGCCCGCCTTGTTGCGTCGCCCTGCATGTCTCCTGCTCGGCGCGGCGGGAGATGGGCGCTCACCTCAGCAGCGAGGCGCTGCTGGCCGGCCTGGCTCAGGTCAGAGTGGAACGCCAGGCGCGGGCGGAAGAATGCTGCGGTTTCGGCGGCACCTTCGCCTTGCGGCATCCGGCTATCTCCGAGGCCATGGTCACCGACAAGGTGGCCAGCCTGGGCGCCACCGGCGCCAAGACCCTGGTAAGCACCGACTGTGGTTGCCTGCTCAACATCCTGGGCCGCGCCGCACACCTGGACCGGGAAGCCGGAGCGGGCCCGACCCTGAGCGGGGAACACATCGCCAGCTTTCTCTGGCGACGCACGGCGGAGGATCGAGGATGAGCGCCCGCGATGCCATTTTGGCGCGGCTCAAGGCCGCCCAAGCCGTCGACCGCCATTCCTTGCCGGAGGTCGACGGCTTTTACGCCCGGCGGGATCGCGGCGAGGACCAAGCCGCTCTCCTGCGGCGCTTCAAGACCGCCATCCAGGCGGCTCATGCCGAGGTTCACGACACCGATGATAACCGCTGGGTGGAGGATCTGGCCCGCATCGCGCTGGGCAAAGGGGTGCGTACCCTGCTGGTCGGGGCCGGCTCGCCCCTGGCGGTCGCCCTCGCCGAGAGGTCGCCGCCGGGCCTGCGCCTGATCCACTATGATCGGCCCGCCCAATCCTGGCTGACGGAGCTGTTCACCGGGATCGACGCCGCCCTGACCGAAGCCGGCGGCGCCATCGCCGAGACCGGCAGCCTCATCCTGCGGCCCGATGCGCGGGAGCCGCGGCTGATGTCCCTGGTGCCGCCCATCCACTTCGTGCTGCTCGACAGCCAGCGCCTGTATCGGGATCTCCATGCCGCCATGCTCGCCGAGGCTTGGTCTCGCGGTCTGCCGACCAACACCCTGCTGATCTCAGGGCCGTCAAAAACCGCCGATATCCAACTGACCCTGGCCTACGGCGCCCATGGTCCACGGGAAGTGATCGTCCTGGTGCGCCACGGGGAGCCGCGATCATGAGTCACCTCCCACCAGCAGACATCGGACAAAATTTCGCCGCACGCAGCCGAGCCGCCACGAACAATCAGGATCTGCGTCAAGGGCTGCGCAACGCCATGGATTTTCTGCAAAGCCGTCGTCAGGCCCAGTTTCCCGACGCGGATGAATTGGCCGGGCTGCGTGATCTGGGGGAGGCGATCCGCCGCTACAGCCTGGCCCGTCTGCCCCAGTTGCTCGAACAACTGGAGCGTAATCTGACCGCCAAGGGGGTGGAGGTGCACTGGGCGGAAACCGCCGAAGAAGCCAACCACATCGTGCTGGAGATCGCCCAACGGCATGGCGCCAAGCGTATGGTCAAGGGCAAGTCGATGGTGAGCGAGGAGATCGGCCTCAACCAGGCCATGCAGGCCGCCGGCCTCGAGGCGCTGGAAACCGACATGGGCGAGTTCATCGTCCAGCTCGCCGGCGAGACCCCCTCCCATATCATCATGCCGGCGATTCACAAGACCAAACAGGAGATCGGCGCCCTCTTCGCCGCCAAGTTGCCGGGGGTGGCCTATACCGAGAACGTGGACGAGTTGATCCAGATCGGACGGACCCTGCTGCGCCGCAAGTTCGCCGAGGCGGATATCGGACTGTCCGGGGTCAACTTCGCCGTTGCCGAGACCGGCACCCTCTGTCTGGTGGAGAACGAAGGCAACGGACGGATGTGCACCAGCGTGCCCAGGGTACATATCGCCGTTACCGGCATCGAGAAGGTGGTGGAAAAGATCGAACACATTCCACCCCTTTACAGCTTGCTGACCCGCTCCGCCACCGGCCAGGCGGTCACCACCTACCTCAACCTGATCAGCGGTCCCCGTCGAGCGGGAGAATTGGACGGTCCCGAAGAGGTGCATCTGATCCTCATCGACAACGGACGTACCCAGGCCTATGCGGATGAACAGCTCCGCCAGACGTTGCAGTGCATCCGTTGCGGCGCCTGCATGAACCACTGCCCGGTCTACGCCCGCATTGGCGGCCAGGCCTATGGCACCACCTATCCCGGTCCCATCGGCGCGATCGTCTCGCCGCACTTGCTCGGTTTGGGTACGACCTTTCCGCTCGCCACCGCCTCGACCTTGTGCGGCGCCTGCGCCGAGGTCTGCCCGGTGCGCATCCCCATCCCCGAGCTATTGGTGCGGCTGCGCAACGAAGCCCAGGTCCGGCGGGGTCATGGGGCGGGGCTGCGCGGCGCCGGCGAGGCCAGACGCCCCCTGGTGAGCCTGGCGTTCCGGCTCTGGGCGCTGGTCTATCGTCTGCCGCTGCTGTATCGAAGTCTCACTTGGCTGATGAGCCGGGGTCGGCTGTTGACGCCTAAATCCCAAGGCGCCTGGACCGGCATTCGTACCCCGCTGATACCGGCCCGGCGACGATTGCGGGATCGGCTGGCGGAGCGAGCGGACGAACAGCCCGGAAAGGGTAGCTGATTCGGCACGGGAAATAGCTAAGAAAGGCGGGCCAAACCGGAGGAACGCCTATGGCCTGAGTCTTCGCAAGTCATGTCATCGCCATATCAGCACCACAAACCAGAACCCTATCTACCCACCAGCGTTGGAGAACCAGTCCGTGATCTGGCAACAAGTTTATGACCCATTGGGTAATTTTTTCCTGTCCACGCTCTTGGCCGCGTTACCCGTCGTGGTGATGCTCGCCGCCCTCGCTTTCTTTCACATCAAGGCCCACATGGCCGCCCTGATGGCTTTGGGCTCGGCCCTGGTGATCGCCATCCTCGGTTTCGGCATGCCGGCTTCCATGGCTACCGATGCCGCTCTCTATGGGGCCGCCAACGGTCTCTTACCGATCGGCTGGATCGTGCTCAATATTATCTTCCTGCACCGATTGACAACCCAGAATGGCGCCTTCGATGTATTGCGCGATTCGATCGCCAGTATTTCCAACGACCGGCGCCTGCAGTTATTGCTGATCGCCTTCTGTTTCGGTGCCTTTTTCGAGGGAGCCGCCGGTTTCGGTACGCCAGTGGCGGTGACCGGGGCTATTCTCATCGGCCTGGGCTTCTCACCCCTGGCGGCCTCCGGACTGGCCCTCATCGCCAATACCGCCCCGGTCGCCTACGGCGCCCTGGGCACCCCCATCATCACCCTGGCCAAGGTCACCGGACTGGATGAGATGGCGCTCTCCGCCATGGCGGGTCGGCAACTGCCCTTTTTCTCGGTGCTGGTACCCTTCTGGCTGATCTGGGCCTTCGCCGGTTGGAAAGGGATGAAAGAGATCTGGCCGGCGATCCTGGTGGCCGGAGTGAGTTTCGCCATCCCTCAGTTCCTCGTCTCCAACTACCATGGCCCGATGCTGGTCGACGTGATCGCCTCGTTGGTGTCCATGGCCTGCCTCATCGGCTTCATGAAGCTATGGCACCCCAAGACCGTCTGGACCTCGACCGCCCTTCCTGGGCGTGACGACGATTCGGCGCTAGCCGCTACCGAGGAGCAGGACACCGCCCCCCGGGGCGAGAGCCCCCGCGTCAGTGTGCGCCGCGCCTGGATGCCCTGGCTGATCCTGACCCTTTTTGTGTTCATCTGGGGCTTGCCCGAGTTCAAAAAGGCCGTCGATACCAGACCAGTGATGACCGCCGAAGGTTCCCAGGCGCTTGACGACAAGGGCAAACCCAAGACCGGCCCCAACAACTTCACGGCACCGACCTTCAAATTCGAGGGTATCCACGAAAAGATCGAAAAGGTCCCCCCCGTGGTCGCCAAGGCGAAAAAGGAAGAGGCCATGTACAAGTTCAACTGGCTGACCAGCACGGGCACCGGCATCCTGCTCTCGGCGATTCTATCCGGGCTGCTCATGGGCTACTCCATACCCCAACTGATCCGCCATTTCGGCCACACCCTGTGGGTGGTGCGTTACTCCCTGACCACCATAGTCGCCATGCTGGCGCTCGGCTTTCTGACCCGCTATTCGGGGCTCGATGCCACCCTCGGGCTCGCCTTCGCCTATACGGGGGTATTTTATCCCTTCTTCGGTACCCTGCTTGGCTGGCTCGGGGTGGCGCTGACCGGATCTGACACCGCTTCAAATGTGCTGTTCGGCGGCCTGCAACGCATCACCTCCGAACAACTGGGTCTCAACCCGGTACTGATGGCAGCGGCCAATAGCTCGGGAGGGGTGATGGGGAAGATGGTCGACGCCCAATCGATCGTCGTGGCTTCGACCGCCACTCGTTGGTATGGCCATGAGGGCGACATCCTGAGGTATGTGTTTTTCCACAGCATCGCCCTGGCCATACTGGTCGGGTTCCTGGTCACGCTCCAGGCCTACGTTTGGCCATTCACCGCACTCGTTGTCAAGTAAGGAGGGAGGCTCATGTACACCCGCATATTCGTCGCTATCGACAGCAGCGATACGGCTCGCAAGGCCCTCAACGAGGCCATCCACCTGGCGTTAGCGTTGGGGGCGCGACTCTGCATCGCCCATGCGGAGGATGAGGCCATGTTGGTGCAACACGGCATGGGCATAGGCACCTTTATCGACATCGACCAGGTCAAGAACTCGATTCGGACATCCAGCAATCAACTGATCGAACAGGCGGTCGCCACCGCCGTGGCCGCCGGTCTCCAGGCGGAATCGAGATTGTTGGAATCTTCGGCACGTCGGGTCGCCGAACTTATCGCTGACGGGGCCCGGGATTGGCAGGCCGATCTCATCGTGGTTGGCACCCACGGGCGGCGGGGCGTCGACCGGCTGCTAGTCGGCAGCGTCGCTGAGAATCTGACCCGGCTCGCCCGGACCTCTCTGCTGTTGGTCAGACACCACTGAGTCGTTCCCGGCTAAGACATCGGCTATTCACCCTGAGCCGATGCTTAGAGAAGGTGGTGCTTAGGCGGATGTTGGTCTACCGCTGCCCGGTCAAAGGTGGCCGGGGCCTGAACCAGGCCATCAATAACAGTTTTTTAACAAGCCTTAATCAGAATAACCATCCATTGTGATCCACAAGCCGCGATGACGGCCCTGACCGTCTCAATGCAAATAAGGCGTCGAGGTATAGACCATGGAAAACATCTGCGATCTGGTGGGAGGCCCGTTTTCGGGCCGTCCATGCCGATCGTAGCCTGCCCTGATCCTGCTGAGGTGGCGAAGCACGAAGGGGGGCTGCTCCCACAGAGGCTAGCCAGGCGTCAGGCGTTGCTTAGTCACTTCCCTTGCCCGCTTGCGGGAGAGGGGTTGGGGGTCAGGGCAGCGGTTTCAAGGAATTGCCCCTCACCCAGGTTCTCTCACCCCTGAAGGGGGGGAGGGGACTGAATGATTACGCTTAGTACAGCGACAAAATCAGTAAGAAAAAATTTTGATCTTCACATAAGATATTTCTTGTTGATTTGGCCCGCGCGCTCGTCTCGGTTTCTGGCTCGCCGGTGGAGTTTGTCCACCGCGCATCAAGTCTTGGCGGCGAAGGCGGAGGGGAATCAGGGGCTGCATAAACAGATAACTACCCTTAGCCCGGGATCAACCTTGGAGTACCTAGGACACCCTCTAGGCACCCCGTTATGTAATGCGAGATCCAAAGGAGACATCTTGATGTTCCAGGTACGTATCCACGGCCGTGGCGGGCAAGGCGTCGTGACCGGCGCCGAAATGCTCTCCATCGCCGCTTTTCTCGAAGGCAGACACGCCCAAGCCTTTCCCAGCTTCGGCTCGGAGCGCACCGGCGCGCCCGTGGTCGCCTTCTGCCGCATCGACGACAAAGACATCCGGCTGCGCGAGCCCATCATGGCGCCGGACGCCATCATCATCCAGGACCCCACACTGCTGCACCAGGTGGACGTCTTTCAGGGGCTCAAGGCGGACGGCTATGTGCTGATCAATTCGGCCCGGAGCTTCGACCAGCTCGGCATCGGCGAGGTGGCGAGCCGGCTGCGGGCCGAACGTCAGGTCTGCGTGCCGGCTACCGAGATCGCCGTCAAGCATCTCGGACGACCTGTTCCCAGCGCCGTGTTGCTGGGCGCCTTCGCCGGATTGTCCAACCTCATCGGCTTGGAGGCGGTCAAATCGGCGATCCGCCAGAAGTTCTCGGGCCGGGTCGCCGAGGGCAACATCAAGGCGACCACCGAGGCCCTCGAATTGGTACAGCTCAGGCGCGCGTGCCGGGAGGTCGTCGATGCTTAAACAATGCGAAGGCTCCCGGGGGGTGGCGGAGACTGTCGCCCTCTGTCGACCGGAGGTGATCTGCGCCTATCCGATCTCGCCTCAGACCCATATCGTCGAGGCGCTCGGGGAGATGGTGAAATCGGCTCATCTGCAACATTGCGAGTTCATCAACGTCGAGTCTGAATTCGCCGCCATGTCGGTGGCCATCGGCGCCTCGGCGGCGGGGGCGAGGGCCTATACCGCCACCGCCAGCCAGGGGTTGCTGTACATGGTGGAGGCGGTCTACAACGCCTCCGGACTGGGGTTGCCGATCGTGATGACGGTCGCCAACCGGGCCATCGGCGCGCCGATCAATATCTGGAACGACCATACCGACGCCATGAGCCAGCGGGATTGCGGCTGGATCCAGCTCTTCGCCGAGACCAACCAAGAAGCGATGGATCTGC
Source organism: Pseudomonadota bacterium (assembly GCA_052035915.1). Taxonomy (GTDB): domain Bacteria; phylum Pseudomonadota; class Gammaproteobacteria; order Chromatiales; family Chromatiaceae; genus JBPOHE01. The sequence continues at coordinate 8,541 of JBPOHE010000117.1, read as the reverse complement.
ACATCCAGGCCTTCAGGCTGGCCGAGGAACTCTCGCTGCCGGTGATGGTGTGCATGGACGGCTTCATCCTCACCCATGCCTACGAGCGGCTGGACATCCCGACCCAGGAACAGGTCGACGCCTTTCTGCCGCCCTTCGATCCGCGCCAGGTGCTGGATCCCGATAACCCGGTCTCCATCGGCGCCATGGTCGGTCCCGAGGCCTTCACCGAGGTCCGTTACCTGGCCCATGCCAAGCAGTTGCAGGCGTTGGACCATATCCCGGTGCTGGCGGCGGAGTTTCAGTCGATTTTTGGCCGCGATTCTGGCGGCCTGGTCCGTCCCTACCGGCTGGAAGGGGCCGAGATCGCGGTCATCGCCCTGGGTTCGGTGCTCGGCACCATCAAGGACACGGTGGACGACCTGCGCGAGGCCGGTCATCCCATCGGCGTGCTCGGCCTCACCACCTTCCGCCCCTTCCCCATCGGGGCCATCGTCCGCGCCCTGGCCGGGATCAAACGGGTGATCGTGGTGGAGAAGAGCTTTTCCGTCGGCATCGGCGGCGTCGTCGCCACCAACGTGCGATTGGCGCTCGAAGGCTGCGAACAGAGGGTCAAGGCGGCGATCGCCGGTCTGGGCGGTCGCGCCATCACCAAGGAAAGCCTGCGGCGTTTGTTTCTCGACGCCATCGCGGACCGATTGGAGGCGCTGACCTTCCTCGACCTTGACCAGGGGGTGGTGAACCGGGTGCTCGAACGGGAGCGCCAGATCCGCCGCTCCGGACCCATCGCCGAATCCGTGCTGCGCGACCTCGGCACGGTCGCCTCGAAGATCTCCTAGGAGGAACGCACCATGGCCTTCCAACCCCTCAAGTTCTATCAGACCGGCACCTTCACCGTCGGCAACCGCCTGCTCGAGGAAGACAAGCGCTCGGTGCAGGCCACCACCCAACGCAACAATTCCCTCAACTCGGGTCATCGCGCCTGCCAGGGCTGCGGCGAGGCGCTCGGTGCCCGCTACGCCATGGACGCCGCCATGGCCGCCAGTCAGGGGCAACTCATCGCCGCCAACGCCACCGGCTGTCTGGAGGTGTTCTCCACTCCCTATCCGGAGACCTCCTGGCAGGTGCCCTGGATCCACTCCCTGTTCGGCAACACCGCCGCGGTCGCCACCGGGATCGCCGCCGCCATGCGGGTCAAGGGTCGCTCCGATGTCCGCGTGGTCGCCCAGGGTGGCGATGGTGGCACCACCGACATCGGCTTTGGCTGCCTGTCCGGCCTCTTCGAACGCAACGATGATGTGCTCTACATCTGTTACGACAACGAGGCCTACATGAACACCGGGGTGCAGCGTTCCTCGGCGACCCCGCCGGCGGCCCGCACCGCCACCACCATGCCGGTCGGGCCGGAACCAGGGAATGTCTTCGGCCAGGGCAAGAACCTGCCGCGGATCGCCATGGCCCACGGCATCCCCTATGTCGCCACCGCCACCGTCGCCGACCTGCGCGATCTCGAATACAAGGTGACCCGGGCGATCGGTATCCGCGGCGCCAAATACATCCATATCTTTGTCCCCTGTCCCCTCGGCTGGGGCGCGGCCTCGGAGGACACCATCAAGCTGGCGCGCCTGGCCAAGGAATGCGGACTCTTCCCGGTGTTCGAGGCCGAACAGGGCGAGGTGGTCGGCGTCTCCAAGATCCGCAAACCCATCCCGGTGGAGGAATACCTCAGACCCCAGCGTCGCTATGCCCATCTGTTCGGACGACCACCGGCGCTGGAGACCATCGCCCGCATCCAGGCCATCGCCGACCGCAACATCAAGAAGTTCGGCCTACTCGAAGCAGGAGTGCACCCATGAGCGCCGTCATGAACAAACCCTTCGCCATCACCCTGGACGTCGGCTCTTCCCTCGCCAACAAGACCGGTTCCTGGCGCACCTCTCGCCCGGTCTATCTCAGCCGCCTGCCGCCCTGCAACCACCAGTGCCCCGCCGGCGAGGACATCCAGGGCTGGTTGTTTCACGCCGAATCCGGCGACTATGAACAGGCCTGGCGACACCTAGTGCGGGACAATCCCTTCCCGGCGATCATGGGCCGCGTCTGCTACCACAGTTGCGAAAACGCCTGCAATCGCGGCCAACTGGACCAGCCGGTCAGCATCAACGCGGTGGAGCGCTTTCTCGGCGACGAGGCCCTCAAGCGCCGCTGGCGCTTCGATCCCCCACCCCCGGACAGCGGCCGGCATGTGATCGTGGTGGGCGCCGGACCCTCCGGCCTGTCCGCCGCCTATCACCTGCGACGCTTCGGTCATCGGGTCACGGTGATCGAGGCGGCTCCCCTGGTCGGCGGCATGATGCGCTACGGCATCCCCAAATACCGTCTGCCCCGGGAGGTGCTGGATGGGGAGATGCAGCGGGTGGTCGCCATGGGCGTGCGGATCAAGCTGGACACCAAGGTGACCGATATCCTGGAGACCATGAAGCAGGAGGAAGCGGACGCCGCCTTCCTCGCCATCGGCGCCAACATCGGCAAGCGCGCCTATATCCCCGCCGGCGACTCCTCGCGGATCGTCGACGCCGTCTCGGTGCTGCGCTCCATGGAAGGCGAGGCCAAGCCCATGTTGGGGCGGCGGGTGGTGGTCTATGGCGGCGGCAACACCGCCATCGACGTCGCCCGCACCGCCAGACGGCTGGGGGCCGAACCCTTGGTCGTCTACCGTCGCACCCGGGACAAGATGCCCGCCCATGACTTCGAGCTGGAAGAGGCCTTGCAGGAAGGGGTGATGGTCAAATGGCTGTCCACCATCAAACAGGCCAAGGACAAATCCATCACCATCGAGCGCATGGAACTCGACGCCCAGGGCCAACCCCAATCCACCGGGGAATTCGAGACCCTGGACGCCGACTCGCTGGTGTTGGCCCTGGGGCAGGACGTGGATCAATCCCTGCTCGACGGCGTCCCCGGTCTGGAGATACGCAAAAGCTCGGTCAAGGTCGGCCCCGACCTGATGACCGGTTATCCGGGCATCTTCGCCGGTGGCGACATGATCCCCGGCGAACGCAATGTCACCGTCGCCATCGGCCATGGCAAGAAGGCGGCACGGCACATCGATGCCTGGCTGCGCGGCACCCAATACCAGCCGCCGCCCAAACACGAGGTGGCCGCCTTCGAGCGGCTCAACACCTGGTACTACAGCGACGCGCCCAAGATGCTGCGTCCGGTGCTCGATCTGATCCGCCGCCAATCCACCTTCGACGAGGTCCAGGGCGGACTGGACGAGACCAACGCCCTCTTCGAGGCCCGCCGTTGTCTCTCCTGCGGCAACTGCTTCGAATGCGACAACTGCTACGGCGTCTGCCCCGACAACGCCGTGATCAAACTCGGCCCGGGCCAGGGCTTCCGCTTCAACTACGACTACTGCAAGGGCTGCGGCATCTGCGTCGCCGAATGCCCCTGCGGCGCCATCAAGATGGTGCCGGAGGAGATCTGAGCCGCGGAGAGTTACCAGGATACCGGTAAGAAAGAGGCCGGGCGGGTACGGCCAGCATTCCGAGAGATAAGCATTCAGTTCCCTCTCCCCAATGGATGGGGAAGAGGGTCAGGGTGAGGGGATAAGTCTCGGAAACCACGACCCTCACCCCCAACCCCTCTCCCGCGAAGGGGAGAGGGGAGTGGAGGGCTGCTCCTAGAGCCGGAATCAAGTCGAATCGGGTGGGCGGTGCCCAGCCTGGGGCACTTCCAGGTTCCGGGCATCGGCTCCAATCGAGCATTTTCTGTTCTCAAAACAAGAACAGTAACCCATTTCTAACGGGGTATTGTTCTTTCTACAAGAACGAAAAACCGGGCTGAACACCCCATGCCCGGAACGCCAAAACCCGATCTCTCGAAGTTATCCAAGCCGTTGCCGTTGAATTGATCGGACTCCCCGGCTCCACATCTTCAATACAACATCCTCATGTCGGTCGAACTCGCAAGCGTCCGACGTTTGCGATATCGTCTTGGAGTTGTCGGCGACCTCCCGGGCTAGGGTCGGACTCCAAGGTGGTTGCTGATGGAGAGCCATAGGAGTAAGAGTTGGTATCTAAATTTAGATACCCATATCTGGACATCTAAATATGGATATCTAGATTTAGATACCTGGCATCTAAATCTAGATGCTTGTATCTAAATTTAGATGCTTTTGGTAGGATGAAGATGTTGTCCATTGCATGTTGGGCGTCCCCGAAATTGGTGGTTACTGAGGAATATCGATGAAACCATGGGAGGAAAAGCTTGTTTATTTTTGGAATTGGGCAACCAAAGGCAGGCGATCTTGGCTTTCTATTCCTTTATTGCTTGCCTTCGTGCTGCTACCAGCACTTGGCGGACTCGTGGAGTCCTACCAAAAAGTCTTCACCTTTGTTTCGCCATACTTCCGCGCCAAAGAAACACATCTAACTCCGGACGAAAAAGACCTATTGGATCAAGAGGAATGGGGGTTAATAGTCGCGAGAGCGAGCTCTGAAAGTGATGCAGAGAAGAAAAGGACCGACTTCATGGGTGCGTATCGGAAGTCAGGGCATCTTAATGCTGCAGGGCAACTCATTTGGGAAAATGACGTGCTGATCGTGAGAGACCCAAGAGAAGCAGGCGTTTGGCTGGTCGCTATTGATATGTATCCAGGCCCAGCCTCTCGTGAGCAACTCCAGCAGGGGGTCTTAGAAATGATCGAATCAGAACGGGCTACAGGAACTCGTGGGGAACCACTACAACGCTGGTTGAATGGTAGTGCCCCCTATCGATTTACGAAGGCAGAATTCGAATTGACCTACGGAAAAATTGTACCGTGACGCCCAACAAGCGCTTCGAGAGGGACGCTCCAACAGCCGGCTTCGCCGCCTGTTTCCGCGCCCCTCAAGCTCGACGTTAGATTTAATACAGAGAATCCGCTGTGATCGATAATATAAGGAAATTTTTGTCGCCGGATGTGATCGAAGTATATGAGTCGCTTGACACACTACGTAAGGCGAAAGACGAATGGCGTTATGTCTTCATGAACAATGACGAGTACAAAAGGATAGGTGACGTAGGCGAATTGGGGAACGTATACTGGCGGGAGATGCTATATAGAGCACATATTATTGTTCTAGTATCTGTATTCAAAACGCTGAGATGGATTGAGGCGATTGATTTAACTGTTAATAATTATTATGGCTTCTGCGCGTCTTTGCGCGGATTGATAGAATCGTGTGGGGATAGTTATTATACCTTAAGCAAGGTGCCTTTAACCTTGGCGAATGATTTCTTTGTAATCAGGGAGCAGCTTAACGGTAAGTCATCGGTAATTACATATCATGAGGCGTTAGAAAATGAAATGCTCCACTATATTCAGGCCACAAAGATAAAGAGCAGCGTTGAAAAATGCTACCCACAAAGTTATAAGGCAAAAAATCTGACGGATTACATTAAATCCATAGACAATGATAAAGATGAACTCCTTCATTTATATTCGGTGCTATGCGGGCTCGCCCATCCATCTTATGAATCAACAAGAATTTTGCTATTTTTACACGAGGGTGAAACCATCGTATGTAATGACAGCTATGAACTCGAGAAAAGGCTATCTGAAGGAATGTTAGAGGCGAATAGGGACGTAATTACATTTTTGTTTAGAGTGTACTATAACAACATCTTGTCAACCATTTGCTTGCTTAATGAATTTGGCTATCAACCAATTGAGACGCATTTGAAATTTGAGAGTCAATTTAAAAAGAGTGAGTCGTGGAGAGAAATTGAACAGCTCATCCATAATTCAAAACAAAGATATCAAAGAGCACTGAATACCGGGGAGTATAAGTGATAAATCTAACGTGCGGTTTCACTCGGACCCCTCGCCGCGCGGCGGGCTCTGCGGTAACGGAGAGTTCAGTTGTGGCGCGGCGGGGGTCCGGTGAACCTTAGCGTTAGGCTTTAACAAAACTTCCGCCTGTCATTATGAGAATAACTGCATGGAAAAAGTAAAGTATTCGAGGATATTTGAAGTATTAATTAATCCTACAAATCAACAGAGCTTGGAACGTGAGCCTTTGTTGGCATTTTCGTTCATTTGTTCTACTAGAAATAATCAGCTTGCTAGTGTTGCAGATGAAATTCTGGAATTACTCGATTCAGGTATTTCTGAGAAAATTAATGATGACGGCAAAGTAACGAGGGCTGGAATATTAATGTGGCTATGGACTTTGGGAGCGTATGAGATTGTCAGAACAATGTGTCAAGCTAATAGTTGCTTTTCACCTGCATTTATGACAAAACTCCGTCCATTAAAAGATAGGCTTGCCAAAGTGAGGATGCCTGATTCAAAAATGGAAAAACAAGGAAAAAGACAGCCAGTCAACTCCAATCGCAGCCCTTGGTGTGAAGTGCCAAAATCAAAGGACTTATTAATCGGCGACCCCGATGAAGCTGATTCTGCAAGACAGATAATTGATGAATATTTCTCAATAATCTATTCCTTAACTCCAGAAGACGTAATCGGAAACCATGAAGAAGCGTACGGCAAATAGCCTAACTCAACGCTCCAGCGGAGCTTCGCTATCGCTCGCCCGCTGAGCTTTGCGTTAGAAAACAAGGTACCATCAATCTTCGTCTCGTGAAATGAAAGCCAAAGAAAATTTCATGAAATTCGGCGTCGATTTCCTATCGGCAATTTTACTCGGCTCTGTAGTCGCATTTCTAACTCCGTTCATAATTGGGCAAGGAACCGAACTAAACTACATATTTGTCTACGTCTGGATTGCGTCCCTTTTCGTCATACTATTATTATCATGGAAGCTGTATCAAACGCACAAAAATAGGTTTTTTACCAAAAGGTTCAAAAATGAGGAGGAAGCTATTCCAACCATTGCTGAACTATCGAGAAATTCAAAGTCAAAACTCTGCGTATTGTCGAAAGTAGGCTCCTCGATATTTTTTAACTTTGATGATTACGCTTCTGTTCTAGAAAAAGGGCCGTAGGTGCGATTAGCGTAGCGTAATCGCACGCATGTACTAATGCGCGACGGGGTTTGTAACCCCATCGCTAACGTTTGACGCAAAGCCGTATCATTGAAACAAGCAAAATGTTACGGACGGGGTACAATGTCCCATCCGGCACAGGAGAAGCACATGGAACTTTCAGCAGTTTTAACCCCAGCCCCGGAAGGGGGCTATGTGGCCTTCAATCCCGAGACGGGTACGACTACGCAAGGTGAAACCGTCGAGGAGGCATTACTGAATCTGCGTGAGGCAACGGAACTTTATTTGGAAGAATTTCCTCTTTCGATTGTGGGGCGTCCCCTCCTGACATCATTCCAAGTACCTGAGCATGCCTAAGCTGCCGGTCGTGTCGGGTGCCGATGTGGTTCGTACCCTGGAACGCCTGGGTTTCGTGGTTACTCGCCAGCGTGGAAGTCATATCATGATGCGCCGTGGTTCTTCCGGCTGCGTGGTGCCTAATCATTGTGAGCTGAAAAGCGGAACATTGGTTGGTCTTCTCAAGCAAGCTGGCATTTCGCCGGAAGAGTTCATCAATGCCTTCGATGCCTAGAACCGTAGGGCGGGTTAGCGACAGCGTGACCCGCCATTTCTTGGGTATTGTCCAGCCTAACATTGCACCGCACTGGAGTCCGCTTCGCTCCGCCGGTGAGTTTTATCGTTAGCCTCCGAGAAGAGAAATCCCTGAAGACATCAACACTAAGTGCGGCAGTTGAAATAATACGGGAGCGATACCCGTATCTTTCAAAAGAGTACGGCATTAAGAAAATCGGCATATTTGGTTCTATTGCCAGAAACGCCGATCGAACGGATAGTGATATTGATTTGGTGATCGAGTTTACTGGTCCAATTGGACTAAAATTTATTGAGCTTACTGAGTATTTTGAGCGGCTTTTTGATAGGAAGGTGGATATTCTAACGCCCGACGGAATTGAAAATATCAGGAACACAAAAATCGCCGATGACATAAAGAGAAGTATTGTTTATGTCTAAGCGTAATGATATTGAGTTATTGCAAGACATTATTGAAAGTATTCGGCGAATCGGTTCTTACGCAAAAGGCATGGACTATGCGGCCTTTAGGATGGATACCAAAACCCAAGATGCAGTGATTAGAAATATCGAAATTATGGGTGAAGCCACCAAGCTACTTTCTGACAGCCTAAGAGCCGAATATTCTGATATTCCATGGAAGTCCATTGCCGGCGCACGCGACCGGCTAATACACAACTATTTCGGTGTAAATATAGATATCGTATGGAATATCGTAATCGATGAAATCCCGCGTCTTTTAACCAAGATCACTGAAATTCATCAGCGGTTAAACGCGGAACATGGCTAACGTGCGCTCACTCGGACCCAGCGCTGCGCGCCGGGTCCTTCGCGTCGGACGTTTTGTGTTGCGCAGCGCCGGTCCAGTGAAGCTTGGGGCGGATTCAAGTTACAAGTGCACCACGGAGAGCGTCGGCGAAGACATCGTAGGGGGCTCGGTAGTTGAGGCATTTCCGTGGACGTTGGTTGATCTTGAGGACAACCGCCTCCAGTTCCGCCGGG
>JBPOHE010000070.1:0-30468 GCA_052035915.1 Pseudomonadota bacterium | reverse complement strand
CCCGGCGGAACTGGAGGCGGTTGTCCTCAAGATCAACCAACGTCCACGGAAATGCCTCAACTACCGAGCCCCCTACGATGTCTTCGCCGACGCTCTCCGTGGTGCACTTGTAACTTGAATCCGCCCCCTGTCACCATGTTGGCGGCATGATCAAATAGCTTGCGTAAGGAATAACCGGACTGGCCGCGCTGCCTCGGCTCATGACGGACAGGCACATAAGTAAAATGAGTGGTTGCCCAGGTGAGGAGGACGTCGATGCTGACGAAGGGGCTTTGATAACCGCTGAATGCTTCCCGTAATCTGGTGCGAAATACTCGTAATGCGCTTGCCTGGCGTGCCGTCTCGGCGCCGATAGCCTTCTGTAGAATGAACTTGGTGATGAGTGAAGCCAGGTCGCGGGCCAGGCCATGTTGAGTACTTTCCGGCGGGCCATAGACAACGTCATAGCCTTCTTCCAGCTTGGCTAACAACTTCGGTAATTCTTCCGGTGGGTGTTGGAGATCATCATCCATGGTCAGAATCAGATCGCCTCGCGCGGCTCGTATCCCACAGAGAAGCGCGTTGTGTTGTCCATAGTTCCGGCTCATTTGAAAACCGCGAACGCGGGGGTCTGTAGCCGCTATTCCTTGTATGATGTCCCAGGAGTCGTCTCCACCGCAATCCTCGATGAACACTATCTCGAAGCGGGTGGGAACACAGGCGTCAAGTGTTGCCGTCAAGCGCAGATAGAGTTCGTTGATCGATTCCGCCGCCCGATATACGGGGATTATCACGGACAGGTAGATTGGGTTCACGGCGCACTAGACTTCAGCGAGCATCACAAGCGCCAATATAACCCAAAAGCCGGCATGGCGCTCAAGGTTAGCCTGTATGCTGAGTCAGACGCTGATTTCTTCCGTGTTTGACCAGGGCGAACCAGGGGATCTCTGATGCGCATCAAGCTTCAGGATCAAGCCCGCGCAACCTCGGAGATTGGTTGGGAAATCCAAGCCTCTCCGCGCTTGGGAGGGGACCTGGTAAAAAAATCAAGCACCGCCTTCCACAACGGGCGTTATACAGATTCCTGTTAGGTCTTCACGAATTGGCCGCTGATGAGCTGGCCCGTCTGCCTGTCGAGGCTTCCGGGCATGGGTTCTTTTGGCTGGTTTTTGTTCTTTTAGAGAGAATAAAAACCATTGTTTATGGCTAATTGTTCTCTAAAAAAGAACAATAAACGGCCATTTTCAGCCCATGCCCGGAACCATGAAGCACTCACACCGACTCCCCTTGGGTCTATCCTGCATTGGCAGATGAGGTGCTGCCCCGAGCCCGAGGGCTAGAAAGCCGAAATGTATTCAGAAATGCTATTAAGACACCAAACGCCGATGCCATCCTTACGGCAGTGGTACGAGAAACGCCCGAGGTAATTTCATCATCCGGTCATGGATCTCATGGGATGGAACACCGGCCCCATCCTGGCTCAATCCATATCCGCCGTGCTGGCCGGCTTGAACAGGCGGCAAAGGAAAAATCCTTCCATCATCGGGCTCGGCAGAAGACGTAGGCACTTGACCAGATCCGGATGAAACTTCTTTCCTTGCCAATGTGGCAACCCCGGCAGGGAGGAAACGCCAGGCCAGTCGATGGAGTCGACGCGGAGACGCTCCTCGCCAAAGGTCTTGAGCATGGCGTCGACGACCGCTTCGTTCTCCTCCGGGGCCAGGGTGCAGGTGGCATACACCAGTCGCCCCCCGGGCTTGAGGCAACGGATCGCCGAGTACAGCAGTCGCTTCTGCTTGCGACTCATATCCAGGATCTTTTTTTCGCTCCAATAGGCGTAACTGGCCGGGGCCTCGACATGAAACTGCCCCTCGGCGGAGCAGGGCGCGTCCAACAGCACCTTGTCGAAGCCCTCTCCCACCAGTCGCCAGACCCCGGTGCCGTCTTTCAGGTAGCTATGGACGTTGCGCGCCCCCTGGCGCAAGAGATTGGCTCTGAGGTGGAAGAAGCGATCGCGGACCGACTCGACCGCGGAGATCCAACCCTGGTTCTGCATCATGGCCGCCATCTGGAGGGTCTTGCTCCCCGGTGCCGCGGCCAGGTCCAAGACCCGATCCGCCGCCGTCGGCCCAAGCACCAGGGGCGGCAGCATACTCGCGGGGTTTTGTAGATAGATGGCGCCATCTCGCCACTGGGCCGTCTCGGTGATGGCCCGGCGCCGATCCGCTTCCAAAATGAAGGCGCCGGGGATGGTCGGGAGGGGAACCAGGTCGAAACCCTGAGCGCGCAGATCGATCAGGGTCTGCCCGGGTTCGGCTATCAGTGGGTTCGGACGCAGTCCCACCAGCCGCGGGGTCGTGTATCCGGCGATGACCTCCGACAGCCGGTCGCCGGGGACGAGAGCGGTCAGTCGCTGCCTGAAGGTCTCGGGGAAGGGGGCCAAGGCCTGAATTCCGGTCATTCAAGGCCGAGCCTGATGTCCTTGGGTGGCTGGGCGCACAGGGATGAGCCGCCCGATGATCTCAACCTTTGATGGGTTCCAGCACGGCGTCCAGGTTGAGGGCGTCACAGTATTCGGTGAACTCGTCCCTCAGGGTCCCCAGATGAATGGTCGCCGGGATCCCCACCGTCATGTGCACGGCAAACATGGGGGTGCCGGTATGGGCCGCGGCATAGCTCGTGGTGACCAGATCCTCGATGTTGATATGGCGCTCGGAGAAAAAGCTGGCCAGTTGTTTGACGATACCTGGATGGTCGAGGGCGACCACCTCAACGGCATAGGGCAGGAGTTGGCGATCCGTGGTGCGCAGTTCGGTGCGCTTGGAAACTATGGTCATGCCGAGCTGCCGTTCGAGTTCGGGGATGGCGTGCTCGATCTTGGCGATGGCGTTCCAGGGACCCTCGACCATCAGCAGGATGGCGAATTCCCCGCCGAGTACGGTCATCCGGCTGTCGACGATATTCCCCCCGGCGTCGAGAATGGCCCCGGACAAGGTGTTGACCAGCCCAGGGCGATCCCGCCCCAGCGCTGAGATCACGAGATAGTGTTTTGGTTGCGCCATCGTGTTTCGCGAAGCTCCTGATAGCCGGCTCATCAATCCCGCGGCGGCGTATCGCCCCACGGTTCGGCCCGTGAGTGTATCACGTAGGCCCGAAATACAAGGGTAAATACTCTACGGCCAATCAGGCTGAATTCCAGTGGGAACAGTCTGGCCCAGCCGCCGACCAAGGGTCCCAGCCGATGGGTCTGCCTGTCCTCGTGCCGGGATGGAGATCCCTGAGCTTGAATGAAACCAGCTCGCGCGCGAAGGAGCGGGGGGAAACGAAACAGTCCGTCGTTACGCGGGTCTGTAGAGGTCGTTGGACGCCGATGATGGCTTACCATTTCCAGAATTCGCCAATCAACAAAGAGCACATTCAAAGGAAGGGTAAGTAGCTCACCCTCTCTAGCTTAGGCCAGCCCTTGTAGGGCGCCATGGCGAAGCCTATTGCGCCGGATGTAAATCCAAAGACCCTGCGGCGCAATACGGCTACCGCCTATTGCGTTCTATGGCCCTCAGCCAGCCACGGGAAAGATAAGGCCGACCTCCGCCTGAATCGGTCGGCCATCCAATGGGGGTCGGCAGAGCCGAATATTGTCTAGGCGTAGGCGGCCAGCTAGTATCAGGGCCATATCAAGCCGGGTAGGTCGGGCAAAAACGCCCTGTTGCCCGACATTGCGAAGCAAGATGTCGGACAAGGATATCGCGTTTACCAAGGCTTCATGGAAGATGTCGGGCACAGAGGTCCAGAACTACCTGGCTCTGAGAATGTGGTAGCCTTGGGACTGGAGTCCGGGTAGTAGCCGATGAGGGAGGTCTTGCGGCGGGGTAAGGCTTGGATATCTACATAGAGATATCTAGATTTAGGTATCTCTATGTAGATATCTAAATGTGGGTGTTAGGTATCTACATTTAGATACTTGTATCTAAATGTAGATATTTTAGATACGACGGCGGTGTCGTCGATTGCATGTTAGTAGTAGCAGAAGCCATAACATAGGTGAGACAAAATTGTCGCATACCGAAACTCCGATTAGGATCAAGAACCTATTTGATTGGGAGGTTCTTAAGTCAATAAACGACAACAAGATAGTCAAGTCATCCTATGTATGGCTTGTTGTGGTTCCATTTGTAGCAAAGCTTACTTCAAAGTTAGAAAACACCCTTTCCCTCAATTTGGCTGGGAAGATATATTCAATCGATTTAACTCTTCCATTTTCGTGGCAACTGTTTTTTATCTCTGCCTTGGCGTTCGTCATGGGAAATATTATTGTTTTGATATTTTGTCCAAGAATAATCAAAGACTATTCAAACGCGAATGAGTTTATAGCGACCGGACTGTATCAAGGTGAGCTATATAGATATATGAATAGTGAGTTAAGAATGATGTACAACGAGCACACCGCAAACGTTGCAAGGCTGGAAGAGATGAAGGAAGAACATGGTACCACTGGACCAAAGTTAGATGTTAATACGCTCCGAAATGATGCTGTAACTCAGCAGTTTTGGATGATCTATAATTATTACCTAAAGAAGAACACCCTGCATCGGAAAGTAGCCGTATTTTTTTATGCTATTGGGTTTATATCTTTTTCTATCGTTGCCATTAACAACGTCGCTTGGGTATATCCCCAATTGAGCATAGCAAACATATGGGCAAAGTAACTGCCAACATCGCACTTCAGCCGACGCGGGAAAGGCTAGCGGTTCTCCTCCAACGCCGTGCGACGCGCGGCTGAGTGTGGCCGTTAGACGGCAGGAGAAGGGCCGCAGGTGCGATTAGCGTAGCGTAATCGCACGCATGTTTTTACAACCACCAATTCAGCAACCCAACATTCATCGCCGGTATTGTTTGGAATATTGGGTTGACGGTGTCAACCCAACCTATGCCGCTTTCCGAGTCAACGAATACAATAACCAGAGATTATACAAGCAATCAATGTCAACCAATCAAAAAAGCCTAACATTCAAATCCGCCCGACGCAAAAAAGCGCCGCCTCGCTCTGCTTTTTGGCGCGGCTGATTTATGACGTTAGGCTGTTCCGAAGAATTGAATAGCATGAGTAAATCTATTGCCTTGCTTGGCGAATACACCCCAACATTTCCGCCCCACGCCTCGACCAATTCCGCCATCGAGCATTCTCGAAAAATTCTGGATGCGGATATATCAGTCACATGGGTTTCAACCGCAGATGTCGATCCAAAGTTATTTGAGCGTTACTCCGGCATATGGGTCGCACCGGGAAGCCCATACAAAAACATGGAGAAAACGCTATGGGCCATTCGCCATGCGAGGGAAAATAACATCCCGTGTTTTGGCACCTGTGGCGGGTTCCAGCATATCGTCATCGAGTATGCCCGCAACGTCCTAGGATTTAAGGACGCTCAACATGCCGAGTACGATCCATACGCCTCAAAACTCTTCATTTCACAATTGGCCTGTTCGCTCGCTGGCCGCGAGATGCAGCTAAATTTTGTGCCGGGGTCTCAGGTCGCCGAGATTTACGGAGGCTTGTCCGCAACGGAACACTACTATTGCAATTTTGCAGTTAATCCAGACTGCATTCGTGAGTTGAGGCAATGGCCGTTGAGCATCTCCGGTTCAGATATTGAGGCGAAGTCCGTGTTATTGAGTATCCCGGCCACCCATTTTTCATCGGTACGCTGTTCGTGCCGCAGGCACGCTCCACACCTGAAATACCACACCCGCTCGTTACCGCATTCTTGGGAGCCGTCGTTGACTCCGCAGCCTAGCATTGCGGTCGAGAGGGAGGCTTCGCCGCAAAGCGGCTCGCGCCCCACACATTTACGTTAGCCGCGCAAAATCGAAGAGAATCATATGATCAAGTTACAGAATATTGGCGATGATGAATGGGTTTTTGAGGACAGCTTAATTGATCTCTCTGTACATGAGAGGCTAGATGATGCAATAGACTTATGGCATTCAGGCAAGCCTGATAAAGCTGAAAGTTTAATCAAAGATATTATAGAACAAAATCCGTACCATATAGATGCCTACCATCATGCATCGATGATATATGAGGAATGTGGGCTAGACTTTGAAGCATATCTTTGTTGTAGAGAGGCTGTAAGAATTGGTTTATCCGCGATACCCGAAGAGTTTTCATGGGCATCGTCAAAAATGGAATGGAGCTACATTGATAATCGTCCATTTTTGAGGGCCTATCATAATCTCGGCCTATGGCTGGAGAAACGGAATGAAATCAAAGAAGCAATCAATGTATATTCAAATATGCTTTCGGTATGTCCAATTGACAACATTGGAGTTAGGTATATCCTGCCAAAGCTATGGATAGAAACCGGCGATCTTCTATCTATCGTACGCCTTAATAAGGAATATCCAAACGACTACTCGCCAGAATTCATGTACACGTATCCATTAGCGTTAATCATGTTGGGTGAAATTGAAAAAGCAAAAACATTACTTGATGATGCCAAGTCTGCTTTTCCCCTGGTAGCAAAAGAACTAAAAAAGAAGCGTCACCCGAAGCCAAAATCTAGTTTTGCGGGGGGGATTACTGTTGGGGGAGCTGACCAAGCTTATGGATACTGGAAGCAATATGGCAAGTTTTGGAGCAATTCAGAACAAGCCTTGAGTCTTTTGTAAAGCGTGAGAGCCGTAGGTGCGATTAGCGTAGCGTAATCGCACGCATGTTTTTACAACCACCGATTCAGCAACCCAACATTCATAGCCGGTATTGTTTGGAATGTTGGGTTGACGGTGTCAACCCAACCTACGCCGCTACGCCGCTGGGGCAATCTTTTTTCGAGCATAGGAATAATTTCCATGATATTGACTGCCATTATCGAAAGAGACGAGTTTGGCTATTTTGCCCAAATTCCTGAATTAAAAGGCTGCGTTACGCAAGGCAATACTTATGAAGAAGCGCTTTTGAATATTCAAGAGGCTGCTGAACTATATTTGGAAAGCCTGAAAACGGAAGAATTACATGCACTGCAAAAGCGCAAGGTAATCATATCCCCCATAGAAGTGGCTATCCATGCCTGAATATCCAAGGCTTACCGCAAAAGAAGCAGAGAAGCTTCTTCTCCGCAGTGGGTTTGTTTTAGATCGCCAAAAAGGCAGTCATCGGATTTATATCAAGAAAACTTATCGAATGGTTTTGCCCGGTCATGCCGGAGAAATATTACACCCAAAAATCATCAAACAGCTTTTTGACGTTATTCATGAAGCTGAAGACAAAGGGCCGTAGGTGCGATTAGCGTAGCGTAATCGCACGCATGTTTTTACAACCACCAATTGAGCAACCCAACATTCATCGCCGGTGTTGTTTGGAATGTTGGGTTGACGGTGTCAACCCAACCTACGCCGCTCATTTAGATACTTGTATCTAAATGTAGATATTTTAGATACGACGGCGGTGTCGTCGATTGCATGTTAGCGCGCATAGCCATGTACATTCCCAAGCACTTTGCCGAGCCGAGAGTTGATGTCTTGCATCAGCTCATTCGGAGCCGTCCGCTCTCTACCCTAGTCACGCTTTCATCGAGCGGCCTCAACGCCAATCACATTCCGCTTCATCTTTCTCTGGAATCAAGTTCTTTCGGCACATTGCGCGGTCATGTCGCCCGAGCCAACCCAATCTGGAGCGGTATCGCCAACGACGTTGAAGCCTTGGCTATTTTCCACGGCCCTGATGCTTACGTTACGCCGTCGTGGTATCCCACCAAGGCAGAAACAAGAAAGGTCGTGCCCACCTGGAACTACGCGGTGGCCCATGCCTACGGCACACTCCGTGTCGTTGATGACCCCACTTGGTTAAGTGGTCACCTTGAGGAACTCACAGCCCACAACGAGGCGGCATTTTCTGAGCCATGGCAGCTTGACGACGCACCACCCGACTTCATAGAAAAGCTGATTGGTGCCGTGGTAGGTATCGAGATCGTCATCACCCGTTTGGTCGGGAAGTGGAAGACCAGTCAAAATCAGCCCACCCAGAATCAGGAGGGGGTTATTCGTGGGCTGCGTGCCAGCGGGGGCTCAGATGCCATGGAAATGGCGGCATTGGTCGAGAGTATCAACAATGCGCGCTAACCAATCATTCCACCGGACCTGCGCGGCTTTATCGCGCCGCCTAACTATCGCTAGGGCCGTAGGTGCGATTAGCGTAGCGTAATCGCACGCATGTTTTTACAACCACCAATTGAGCAACCCAACATTCATCGCCGGTGTTGCTTGGAATGTTGGGTTGACGGTGTCAACCCAACCTACGCCGCTCAATAGTTCCGGGCATGGCCTGAAAATGCCTACTTTTGTTCTTTTTTCGAGAACAATGTGGCATACAAAGACGATATTGTTCTTAAAAATAGAACAAACGCCGATGCCCGGGGGCCTCGACAGGTGAAGGGGCTTGTCGGTCAGATGGCCAATCCTCCTCTCTATTCCGGCACCCTCAGTCGATTCGCGTCGGCACCACCTTCAGCACCTCGTCCGGGGTGGTCAAACCCAAGGCGATCTTCCGGGCGCCGCTGATCTTGAGCACGCGCATACCTTCCTTGATCGCCCGCGCCCGCAAGGCGGATTCGTCGACCTGGTCCCGGATCAGGTCGCGCAAGCCGTCGGTCATGGTCATGATCTCGTAGAGACCGACACGCCCCAGATAGCCGGTGTTGCGGCATTCGAGACAACCCACCGCCTGCATCGAGGTGGTGGTCGGTTTGGCGAGGCGCCAGGGCTGGGTGAGCAGGGTCCAGAGTTCGTCGTCCACCGGCGCCGGACTCTTGCAATGCGGACAAAGGGTGCGGATCAGGCGTTGGGCCACTACACCGAGGAGCGTCGCCTTGACCAGATAGTAGGGGACGCCCAGGTCCAGCAGACGGGTCACGGCGGAGGCGGCATCGTTGGTATGCAGGGTGGAGAGGACCAGGTGTCCGGTGAGCGAGGCCTGGATGGCCATCTCGGCGGTCTCCAGATCGCGGATCTCCCCCACCATGATGATGTCCGGGTCCTGACGCATCAGGGTGCGGATGCCGGTGGCGAAATTCAGTTCGATGTTGTGCTGCACCTGCATCTGGTTGAAGCTGTTCTCCACCATCTCGATCGGGTCCTCGACGGTGCAGACGTTGACCTCGGGTCGCGCCAACTGCTTGAGGGTCGAATAGAGGGTGGTGGTCTTGCCGGAACCCGTGGGCCCGGTGACCAGGATGATGCCGTTGGGCTGGGAGACCATGGCGTCCCAGCGGCGCTCATCCTCCTCCGAGAAACCCAGGTCGCGGAAACTGCGCACCAGCACGTCCGGATCGAAGATACGCATCACCAGCTTCTCGCCGAAGGCGGTCGGCATGGTGGAGAGGCGCATCTCGATCTCCTTGCTGTCCGGCGTCAGGGTCTTGACCCGTCCATCCTGGGGGCGGCGTTTCTCCGCCACGTCCATGCGGCCCAGGGTTTTGACGCGATTGGTCACCGCCGCCATCACCTGGGAGGGGACCTGATAGACCTGATGCAGCACGCCGTCGATGCGGAAGCGGATGTTGCCGACATCCCGCCGTGGTTCGAGATGGATATCGCTGGCCCGCTGATCGAAGGCGTATTGCAGCAGCCAGTCGACGATGTGGACGATGTGGCGGTCATTGGCGTCGAGCTTGCCGGCTCGACCGAGTTCGACCAGTTGCTCGAAATTACCCGTGCCCAGGAAGCGCGCTTCCTTGGATCCTTCGCTGGCGCGCTTGACGGAACGGGAGACGCCGTAGAACTCGACGCGAAACCGCTCCACGTCGAGCGGATTGGAAACCACCAGCCTGATCTTGCGGTGCAGGATGCGTGTCAGCTCGTCCATCCAGCCGCTCAGGAAGGGTTCCGCGGTGGCGAAGGCCACTTCGGTGGGGCTCATCTCCACCGGCAGGATGCCGTGGCGGGCGGCATAGGCATAGGAAACCGCCTCGGTGACCCGGGCCATGTCGGTCTTCAGCGGATCGATACGCAGGTAGGACAGACCAGCCTTATCGGCCAGCCACTGGGTCAGCTCCTCCAGGGTGAGGATCTTGTAGGGTGACTTCGCCTGTTTGATTTTGTGGCCGGCGATGATGTCCAGCGGATGTCGCTCCGCGGCCTCCTTGGGTCCGGTGCGGACGAGGACCTCTTCGCGATCCGTGGCTTGCAGCAGGCCGTCGCCGAGCAACTCAGCGAGTACGGCCTCCAGCGTCAGTTTCCTGCCGGCGAGACGCGAAAGAACGCGCACCGTGCCCTCTGTATCCAATGAGATCGCCATGCACCCGCCTGCCCGCTTCCGGATTCAAATGGCGCCAGTATAGAGGATTGCCAAACCGATGAGAGATGGGCAAAACGCCTATCTTCCCAATCATGAGACGGCTTTCTCCCTCGATAGGGGGAGAGAAGGCGGTGAGTCTTCCAGTATCTGGAGATCATCGGCTTCACGCATAATATCTCCCCTCGCCGCCCGCTGGGTCGGCCACCGGCCATACTCCGGCAGCTGGTCCGCAACCCAAACCGAGCCCCGACATCATGCCCTACAGCCTTGGGAACAACAGATGGAACACCCCACCTCAGGATCAATGACAGCGGCCGCCCTTGAGCCTCTATCCGAAACGGTTTCCCGTCCCCGGACTTGGGATATCCAAATCCTGGCCCTGATCCTGAACGGCCTGCTCTCCCTGTGGATTATCTGGAACAGCGGCAAGATCAATCCGGATGGCGCCCTCTATGTCCAGACCGCTCAACGCCTGTTGGCCGGAGACTGGAATGGGGCCTACCAACTCTACTCCTGGCCATTGTTCCCCGCCCTGATCGCCCTCACCAGCCGCTTGACGGGGCTGCCCTTGGAACCGTCCGCCTATCTGCTCTGCGGACTCCTGCTGGCGATCCTGGTCTGGAGCTTTATCGCCCTGGTCCGCGACTTCGGCGCGGATCGCTCGACCCTGGTCATCGCCGCCTTCGTCATCCTGAGCTTTCCCTACCTCAACGATAATCGGGCCGAGATCGTCCGCGATTTCGGCTATTGGGGTTGCTCTATGCTGGGGTTCTGGTTCATGTTGCGCTTTTACCGCGCTCCCTCCTGGGGTCGGGCGCTCGGCTGGGGAGGGTTGACCCTGGCCTCGGCGCTGTTCCGCATCGAGGGACTGGGGTTTCTGCTGGGGCTGCCCTGGCTCATGCTCATCGAATCCGGCTGGCGCCTGCGGGAACGCGGCTGGCGATTCCTACAACTCAACACCATCAGCCTCCTTGGTCTCCTTGGGCTCCTGATCCTGGGCGTCCTGTTCAGCACCCAGCCGCTCGCGCTCCAGTACGGTGGGCGGCTGCTCGAACCCCTGCAACATCTCAAGGAGGCTTGGCTGCAACTGAGTGGCGGCCTGGCGGTCAAGGCCGAACTCATGCAGTCGGCGGTCTTGGCTCCCCAACTGGGACCCTATGCCGCCCTGGCCGAAGACAATGCCATGACTTTATTGGTCTCGGGTCTGGTGGGACTGGTCCTGGTCAAGCTGGTGAAGCTGCTCAATCCGCTCTACGGCCTGGTTCTGCTGCTCCCGCGGCTGAGCGCCCGGATGCGGCCCGGTCGGGAGGGATGGCGTCTCCTGATCGCCGTGGTCGGCATCAATCTGGCGATTCTCGGCACCTATGTGGTGCAGACCTTTTACCTGTCGAAGCGTTTCGTCATGGCCCTCGCCCTCGCGCTGCTGATCCTGGTGCCCTTCGCGCTGGCGGATCTCTACGAGCGTTGGCGAAGATCCAGGGCATCGGGGTCGAAAAGCCGCTGGCTGTATCTGGCGGTACCGATTTTTCTGCTCGCCCTGACCCTCGACGGCCTGGTGCGGATCGCCCCCTCCAAGGCCTATATCAAGGAGGCCGGGCTCTGGATCAAACACCAGGCCCCCGCCCAGGCCCGGCTCTACACCAACCAGCCGCTGGTGGAATACTACGCCGACAGGGAGATCGCCTGGCTCGCCCGCGAGCGCTATAACCTCTCCCCCCCCCAGCCCTTGGCGGCCTATGACTATGTGGCGATCGAGCAGTCCAGGGGGCGTTTTCCCGCGGGTTGGGAGACCCTGGTCGGGCCACAGCCCTTGGAGCCGGTGGCGAACTTCGCCAATCGACGCCAAGACGGGGTGAGGATTTTTCGCGTCCCCCATTGAGGCTGATCGGCTCGGGCGCCGAGACCGAATCCGCCGCCGAGAGTAAAGAAGAGCGATCGGAAAGTAGCCTGGGCGCTCGGTTGTTCCGGGCATCGACCGGAAAAGGCCATTTTTCGTTCTTCTTATGAGAACAATAGCACTGTAAAAAACGATATTGTTCTCCTGGTGAGAACGAAAAGTCGAGCCACGGAGCCCATGCCCGGGAGTGAGAGCGGGGGTTGGCGCCTCCTCGGACTGGAAACCGGGGATTGTCGGCGCTCGGGTCGCGGGAAGCACCAGCGCGGGCCAGCCCACGCTTACGGGCAGGATCAAAGTAGCTGGTGTCGAGGCGCTCGACGCCGCAACCCAGCTTCTCGATGGAGACGACCGGCGGGGATTCGCTTCGCCAGTCTATCCATCCCTTCAGCATGCCGGCTCTGATTCCGCCGGCTCGGGAGGGTTCAGGCGCCAACCCCTTCACCCGCCGATTAAGGACAACCTAATAGGAATTGGTATTATGAATCAAGAAAAAATCACCCTCTCCCAGCTCGAAGGCTTCCTGTTCAGAGCCGCCGACATCCTGTCGCGGCAAGATGGACGCCAGCGAGTACAAGGAATTCATCTTCGGCATGCTCTTTATCAAGCGCCTGTCGGACGAATTCGACCGCAAGCGCGCGGTGTTGCGCAACACCACCTTTGCGCACTTGAAAGACCAGCCCGAGTTGCTGCAAGAGCTACTCAACGACAAGACCTCCTACGGCGACACGTTCTATGTGCCGACTCGCGCCCGCTGGCACGAGAGCTGGCTCGACGAGCAAGGCCGCGAGGTGCCGCCGCTCAAGCACCTCAAGCACGACATCGGCAACATGCTCAACAAGGCTATCGCCGCTGTTGAGGACGAAAACGATGCCCTGGCCGGGGTGTTGAAAAACAACATCGATTTCAACGCTATCAAGGGCAAGACCAAGATCCCCGACCAGAAGTGGAAGGACCTGCTCGACCACTTCAACCAACCCCAGTTCGTGCTGGTCAACGACAACTTCGAGTTTCCCGATCTGTTGGGCGCGGCCTACGAATACCTGATCAAGTTCTTCGCCGACAGCGCCGGCAAAAAGGGCGGCGAGTTCTACACCCCCGCCGAGGTGGTGCGCCTGCTGGTGCAGCTCACCAAGCCGAGAGCGGGAAACACCGTCTATGACCCCACGGCGGGCTCGGGCAGTTTCCTGATCCAGGCGCACCAGTACGTCGAGGAACAGGGCCAGGACGCCAACGACCTCGCCCTCTACGGCCAGGACTCCAACGGCACGGTCTGGTCCATCTGCATCATGAACATGATCCTCCACAACATCACAAGCTTCACCATCGAGAACGGGGACACGCTGGAGGACCCGCTGATCCTGGAGACAAGCTCGGCATCGACAAATACAGCCGCCTGGTGGAGAAGGACGAGATCGTCCAGCAGCACGACTACAACCTGAACATCCGCCGCTACGTGGACAACACCCCCGCGCCCGAGCCGGAAGACGTGCAGGCCCACCTCATCGGCGGCATTCCCGAGATCGAGGTCAGCGCCAAGCAGAGCGAGTTCGCCAAGTTCGAGGTACAGCCAAAGATCTTCTTCGAGCCGCTGCGCCCCGATTACCTCGCCTTCCGTGCCGCCATCGACGCCAAGCCCGCCATCAAGACCAGGCTGGAAGCGGACGCCAGTCTGCACGCCAGGATCACCGCCCACCACGGCACGCTGGAACACTGGTGGCAGGTCGCCCAGCACGACTTCGCCCAATTGCGCGCAGGGCGGAAGCTGCCCGACGTGCGCGCCGAGTTGCTGACCACCCTGAAACAGAAACTCCAGCCCCTGGGCGTGCTCGATGAATTCAAGAGCGCGGGCGTGTTCGTCAACTGGTGGCAAACCATCCGCTACGACATGAAAACTGTTATCTCCACGGGCTGGCACCACAGCCTGATCCCGGACAGCTACCTCATCGCCGAATATTTCCAGCAAGAGGCGGACGAGATCGAGGCGCTGGAAGGCAAGATCAACGAGGCCCAGGGCGAACTCGCCGAGGCCGTCGAGGCCGCCGCCGAAAGCGCGAGCTACGAGTCGGAAGAGGCCGAAGGCGAAGAAGGCGAGGCCAAACTTACCGCCGCCGTCATCAAGAGATACCTCAAGACCCTGATCGACGACCTGGCCGACGCCAGGACCGAATCCGCCAAGAAAGAGCGCAAAAACTATGAAGACCTGCGCGATGGTATCGCCGCCATCGAACAGCGCATCAAGGACCATAAGGACAGGCTCAAACACAAGCAGGGTGAGCTGGAGCTGAAACTGCGGCTCAAGCGCCTCGGCGGCGATGAGGACAGGGCCGAGACCAACGAGTTGATCGCCCAGAACACCGCCGAAATGGCCAGGCTTGACCCGGCGGTGAAGGAAGACAAGAGAAAACTCACCGCGCTGGAAAGAGACCAGGCCGCGCTGGCGCAACGACTCGCCCGCATCGATGGCCTGTTAAACGAGATTGGCGGCCAGATCAGCGAGCAGGACGCCAAGCGCCTGATCCTGAAAAAACTGCATGACATCGCCAACAGAGAAATGCTGCGCTACCTCAACGCCGAGAAGCGCGCCCTGCTCGCCATCGTCGAGAATCTGTGGGACAAATATGCGGTGTCGAGTCAGACACAGGAGTTGGAGCGAAGCGACACTCTGAATAAATTGAACGATTTCTTACATAAGTTAGGTTATCTACCCGTAACCATGAACTCAGTTTAACGCGGTTGCTCATGTTACAAGATCAGTTGATCAAGGAGATCAAGCAAATCCCAGATGACAAGCTCGTGGAACTTTACGACTTGATTCACTATTTCCGTTTGGGCTTGCTGCATGAAACCCAACTCCGGAAGGAGACCAGAGAACGCCCCGCAGGCCCGGCCAAGGAGGTCACTGCTACAACTTGGCTGGCGCGATGGAAGGGGACTTTGCTGGGTAAAGACACGCCAGCCGAGGGCGATGAGCGCGTCGCGCATCTCCTGCGTAAACATCTGCGCTGAGGTTCACCGTGCGCTTGCTCATGGACATCAACATTTGGCTCGATCCCGTGTTTCAGCGCGCTGACACGAATAATTAGCGAGGTGGATTATGTTGAAAAGTTATGCCGCCATTTATAAGCAGGGCCGTTTGGAATGGCTGGACGATGCTCCGGAACAAGAAGGAATCCAGGTTATCGTCACCTTTGTCGATACCTTGCCGCAAAAATCGCCCGCCCATGTAATGTCCATTTTGGCGGATGCCTGGGGCAGCGTTCAGCCCCCTAAGACGGTGGCGCAGATCGACGATGATATTGCCCAAATGCGTAACGAGTGGGACTAAACATGCCAGTGCCATCGTCAGCCTGGGTGATCGACACCAATGTCCTGATTTATTATCTAAACCAACAACTGCCCACCTCGGCAAAGGCGCATGTCGACCGGGCTTTTTTGTCGCGCTGCGCCGCTTCGGTTATTACCCGCATTGAAGTATTGAGTTGGCAGGGACATACCGAAGAATCCGTTCGCGCGGCAAAAGGCTTGTTGTCGTTATGTGAGGAAATCAGCTTGAACAAGGCCATTGCCGATCGTTGCATTGAACTGCGTCGATCTTACAAGATAAGACTGCCGGACGCTATTATTGCCGCCACGGCGTTTATCAACAACAACAAATTAATGAGCAGAAACAGCGATGATTTTGTTAAGGTTGACGGTTTGGAATGTTTTAATCCGTTTTCATGATAGCGATGACTGGAAACCTATGGGACAAGTATGCGGTGTCGAGTCAGGCGCTGGAGACGGGGCGCGCGGCAACATTGGCGGAGCTGAACGGTTTTTTGCGCCGTTTGAAGTCTCTACCCGATTTTACTGATCAGCCTTTTTGGGGAGTGACATAGTGCGCAAACACACGATTGAATACACCTCACCCCTGGATGCGGTTATTGAGTTGGTCAAGCGCTTGCAGGCTTATGAAAGCCGTTACGGGATGGTATCGGAGGTTTTTTTCGACCAATACAGCAAGGGGCTGTTATCCGATGATATCGGTTATATCGAATGGAGCAACGATTACCACCATTATTTGGCTCTGCGCCAGGAGATAGAGGAGCGGCTACGCCGTGCGGCATAAACTCTTGGCGGATTATCTTGCGGCCGTTGAGCAGGCCGTGTCGCAGATGACCAAGGTCTATGTCGAGCATTACACGGAAAAAATTCTCGCACCGGAGCGCGCCATGTCTTCGCCGACGCTCTCCGTGGAGCACTTGCAACTCGAATCCGCCTAACAGGGATTACCCGCATGGCCTACCAGGACAAGACCCCCGCCCATATCCGCCTCGACGAACGCAACCACGTCGAAAAACCGCAGCGCGTTACCGGATTACTCCAATGAACAGCCGGGAAGTCTCCGGCGCCTGGAGGCGGAAGGCTGGATTCTGGTCCGGGTCAAAGGCTCGCATCATCAGTTCAAACACCCGACCAAACCGGGCCGGGTGACGGTCAAACATCCCGACAGCGATATCCCCGCCGGCACGCTGCGGAGCATTCAGAAACAGGCGGGCTGGAAATGATCGAGGTATCACTATGCGTTTCCCGGTAGTTTTGCACAGCGACGACGGTATCCGCTTCGGCGTGACGGTACCGGACCTTCCCGGCTGTTTCTCGGCGGGCGATACCTTCGACGAAGCGCTGGAATCGGTACGAGAGGCCATTGACCTACACCTTGAGGGAATGGCCGACGATAACAATGAGATTCCCGTCCCGCGCCCGATTGCCGAACATCGCCGTAATCCCGATTTCGAGGGCGGCATTTGGGCGATCTTGGAGGTGGACACAAGCCGATTTGAAGGTGGCGCGGAGAGAGTCAACATCACGCTTCCACGCCGCCTCTTGGAGAAAATCGACGCCTACGCCAAGGCCCACGGACGAAGCCGCAGCAGCTTTCTAGCAGAGGCCGCGAGAAATGCCATTAGCTCCCACGGCCGAGGCGACTGACTGGGTATGTTTATAGCCAGCGAGTCCCTGGGAAGGCAAAGATGACTCTCGAAAAAACCCCACCCCACATCAAGATCGACGAACGCCACCACGTCGAGAAGCCGCTGCTCGATCAGTTGCAAGCATTAGACTGGGAGGTCATCGACCTGGAGATGAAGCAGGAGCCGAAGCAGAGCTTCCGCCAGAGCTTCGACGAAGTGGTACTGGAGAGGCGGCGGTGCGCTACAAGGCCGCGCTGGATGATGCGCTGACCGAAGCCATTCAGAAGCTGGAACAGGCCAACCCGCTGAACCTGGATCTCGCTCGACTCAAGGCGCTGAAGACCGACGTGGTGATTTCCGGCAATCACAACGATCTGCCGCACCTCAAGGAATACACCGACAGCGGCCGGCATGCCCGCAGCATCAAAAGCTTCAAGCTGCCGTTCGATGGCAATGACGAAGGCGTGAGCGGAGAGATCGGCATCGTGATATTCAACAACATGATGCTGACAGGCTTCGACGCGCCCATCGAGCAGGTGATGTATCTGGACAAGGTGATCGTTGCCCACAACCTGTTGCAGGCGATTGCCCGCGTCAACCGGGTGGGGGCGCGGCGAAGGAAAAGGGCTTCATCGTCGACTACGTCGGCATCGACCACCACCTCAAGCAGGCCATCGACAACTACGACGAGCGCGAGCAGAAGGAAGTGCTCGACACGCTGAGCTTCCCCGAGGACGAACTGCGGGAATTGCGGGCCGACTACAAGGCCATCATGGCGCTGCTGGAACGCTATGGCCTGACCGATCTGGACGATCACGACGCCTTTTTCGATCTGTTCTACGACGAGGACATCCGCTTCGAATTCATGCTGGCGTTCAAGAAGCTGACGCGCAGCCTGGATTTGGTGTTGCCCGCCAAGGAAGCACTGGATTACCTGAAAACCTACAACGCCCTGACGGAAATCAACGTGCTGGCCGGGCGGCATTTGAACGACCAGCGTCTGAGCATGAAGGGTATTCCGCCCAAGTTGCGCGCGCTGACGGACCAGTATCTGGCCTCGAAAGGCATCGACCAGAAGGTCAAGCCGATCTCGATCCTCGACGAGGATTTTGAGCGCAAGGTCGCCCAGCGCAAGCGCACCAAGACCAAGGCCGCCGAGGTGGAACACGCCATCCGCCACCATCTGGACGTGGAACTGGACGACGACCCGGAACTGAAGCCTCGTTCTCGGCGGCGCTGGCGGCCATCCTGCAAGCCTTCAAGGACAACTGGCAGCAGATTTACGAAGAGCTGGAGAAGCTGCGCCAACGCATCATCGAGGCCGCGAACGAGCCGACCTATGGCTTGCACAAGAAGAAGCAGATGCCGTTCTTCCGCATGTTCAAGACCGAGGTGTTCGGCACGGCGGAGCTTGGCGACGACCAGGTCGGCCAGTTGGTGGATTTGACCCAGCAAGCCTTTCTGGTGGTGGAGCGCGAGTTGAAGCTGACCAGCTTCTGGGAGAGCGTACCGGCCCGGAATCGTCTGAAGGCCGAAATTCAGCAGATTCTGGTATCGGCGGCGTTCATGGCGTTGCCGAAGGTGGTGGCCAACCGCAATTGGAACATCGTAAGGGCGCAGATGCCGGCCATGGAAAAGGCGAAGGCTTGGTTGAAGACGCATGGAGTTCTGTTGGAGCAGGAGCTGTAATACTCTTTCCGAATACATTTCAGGCTTTCGATTGATCGGGCTCGGGCGCCGACACCGAATCCGCCGGCGAGAGTAAAGAAGAGCGCTCGGTTGTTCCGGGCATCGACCGGACAAGGCCATTTTTCGTTCTTCTAATGAGAACAATAGCACTATAAAAAACGATATTGTTCTCCTGGTGAGAACGAAGAGTCGAGCCACGGAGCCCATGCCCGGGAGCAAGGGCGTGGGTTGGCGCCTCCTCGGACTGGAACCGGGGATTGTCGGCGCTCGGGTCGCGGGAAGGATCCGCGCGGGCCAGCCCACGCCCACAGTCGGGGGCAAGGTAGTAGGGATTAGTATGAGTTTCCCTTGGTCACCAGGATGTCTTCCATGATCAGATACGGCAGATCCGAGCCGAAGAACATCTCCAGGGCGTCGGTGGGGCGGCACACCATGGGCTCGCCACGACGGTTGAGGGAGGTATTGAGCACCACGGCGTTGCCGGTGCGCTTCTCCACCTCCTCGATCAGGCGGTAATACCTGGGGTTGGTTTTGGGGTCCACCACCTGGGCGCGGGCGGTGCCGTCCTCGTGCACTACCTCCGGGATCCGCGAGCGCCAGGCGGGCGCGACATCGAAGGTGAAGGTCATGTAGGGGGCCGGGTGCCGGGTCTGGAGGATCTCGGGGGCCACCCGATCCAGCATACTCGGGCAGAAGGGCCGCCAACGTTCCCGGTATTTGATCTGTTCATTGATGCGGTCGGCGATGCCCGGGATGTTGGGAACCCCGAGGATGGAGCGATTGCCCAGCGCCCGCGGGCCGAACTCCATGCGTCCCTGGAACCAGGCGAGGGGATGGCCGGCGGCCAGGATCTCGGCGCCGGTGACCTCCACCTGATCAAGGCGTCGCCAGGATGGGTTTCCGGGGTGGACCCGACAGGCGTCGATGCAGTCCTCGGTGCTGTAGGCGGGGCCGAGGTAGACGTGTTCGAGGGGTTGCACCTGATCCCCAAGGATGTTGGCCGCATAGGAGGCGGCGCCGATGGCGGTGCCGGCATCGCTCGCGGCGGGTTGCACGAAAAGCTCCTTCACGTCCGCCCGGGCGATGAGGCGCTGATTGAGCTTAACGTTCAAGGCCACGCCGCCGGCGAAGCAGAGTTTGCCGCTCTCGCGCAGGATCTCTCCCAGATAATGATCCACCAGCCCCAGTGCGGCCTCTTCGAGCATGGCCTGGACGCTGGCCGCGTAATCGACGTAAGGATCGTCGATCTCGTCCCCAACCCGGCGCGGACCCAGCCAGTCCACCAGCTTGGGACTGAAGTAATAGCCTTTGCCGTTTTCCTTGTAGCGGCGCACCCCGACCACGTTCACCAGCTCGGTGTTAATGCGAATTTCCCGCGGGTCGTAATGCAGCAAGCGGGAAAGGTCGTGACGCTTGGGGTCCCCATAAGGCGCCATGCCCATCACCTTGAACTCCCCGTCCAGCATCTCGAAACCGAGGTACTCGGTCATGGCGCCGTAAAAGCCGCCGAGGGAGTCGGGATCGAAGAACTCCTTCAGTTTGTAGATCTTCCCCCCCTCGCCGTAGCCGAAGAAGGTGGTGGCGTACTCGCCCTTGCCGTCGATACTGAGGATGGCGGTCTTTTCCTGGAAACCGCTCAGATGATAAGCGCTGCTGGCATGGGCCAGATGGTGCTCCACCGCCATGATGCGGGGCCGGCCCTGGCCGATGTCCAACGCCCGGATCAGGGCGTCAAGCTGCTGCATGTTGCGCCGGTAGCGTCGATTGCCGTTGAACAAGGCGAGCAGCGCCCGCTCCGGGGCGTACCAGTGACGTCGGGCATAGTGCCAACGGGCGGCGGAACCCAAGCCGATCTTGGCATAGGGAAAGGCTACCAGATCGACCTCGTGCGGGCCGATGCCGGCGAATTCCAGACAGAAACGGGCGGCCTCGTAAGGAAATTTTCCCTTGGCGTGCTTGTCGCGGAGAAAACGCTCTTCCTCCGCCGCCGCCACCAGCCGCCCGTCGATGAACAATGCTGCCGAGGGGTCGTGACTGACGGCCCCGGCTATCCCCAGAACGATCATCTGAACTCGAAATCTAGAGCCATGAGCCTTGGAAATCAGCCGGTCGCGGGGGCCCAACACCAGCGACCGCGGCGATTGGAGATTGTACCGGGACTCGGGCCAACCGGCACCCGGCTATAGTAGATCCAGCGGGCTGCGTATCCCCCCACGTCAGAATAGTTGTTGCCTCATTGATGGTGTCGAACTTGGGAGGCTCCGCACTGGCGAGGAAAGTTTCCATACACTGGATACAGATTTTTGCCTGGAGGCCTTGGAAGAGGCTCTGAATGAGTGCAAACCCGAGATTTTCAACTGTGACCAGGGAGCCCCAATTCACCAGTCAGGAGTTCACAGGCCGATTGGAGCCGGCTGGGTTCGGAATCCGCCTGGATGGGCGGGGACGCGCCCTGGCCAACGTGTTTACCGTGCGACTGCGGCGGATGGTGAAGTACGAGGACGTGTCTCTGAAGGAGTACGCCTCCGTGGGGGAATTGATGAAGCCGGGTAGATCGGGCAAAAGCATCGCGTTGCCCGACATTCCATCATAGATGTCGGGCACAGGTGCCCGACCTACCTGGCTCAAAGTCCTTATCCAGGTAATCCAGCAAATAATACAGTTTGCCGACAACGAAATCCTTGGTCATATCCTGATCCACCAATGATATATCACTGTGCCGCAACACCAATACCAGCTGCGTGGGTTGGATTGACGTAGCCAACCGAACATTTGCGCCCGATCTCGATTGCCAACAATTAGAGGGGGATATTATCCAATGATGTTAGGTTGCAAGATGCAATCTAACCTAGGGTACTCGCTCTTGAAATATCCAGCCAATCATTCGGCCAGAAACCGTGAATTCCTGCATCTTGTTTGAGAGGCCGATTTTATGTCTTTATCGAAAACGTCCAAAGCAATAACATAATCTTTTCGCCATTTGGGTTCCCTGGCTTGCAATTGTATCAATAACATGCGTGCGGCCTCGAGATTACAGTCTGAAATCATCCATCTCAGTCGGATCAGGCCGGGATCGAGGCGATCGGGAAATATGGCTTCCGCCCTGGATAATGCCTGGAGTCCGGGTTCCGACTGGCCAGCGCTGATATAGGCATCACCCGCATAGGTCAGGGCAAACCAACGCAGATTAGTTGCCTGATGGAGAGGGAGACGTTCCGTCCCGCGTTCGAGGGCATGGGCATAAACCGCCAGGTTCAATTGAGGGCAACGCCCGATATCCACGAGCAGGGCAATGCGCTTGATGCCGGCGATGGTGGCATTTTCCCGTCGATTATCCAGTACCTGAGCGATGCGTTCGTAAGCCGTCTCGGGTATGGGTCTACCAGCCAGACAGTAGAGGGTAATAGCCTGCATGGCCGCTGTGGCGGTCATACGCTCATCCAACTCGATAGTCCGATGTAAATAATGCAATGCACTATCGATATTGCCCTGGACGGCGTAATACTGTGCCAAACCGCCCATAACCCGTGGGGATTTTGGATGATGGATTTCACTGGTGCGGAGGATTGTACCCGTATCCGACCAGATGATCGCCATATTGTTGGTAGCGATCGCCATCCCGCCCAAATACAGAACCAGTAGTGCCGTGACGAGAACCCGGTGATTTGATCGACGCCCCCCCTCTACGAGAATGTATCCAGCACCGAAGGCGAGCCCAAGGCTGGGCAGATAGTTACGGTGCTCAAAATAGAGTTCGAGCGGGAGAAAACTGGACTCCATGGCGTGCCCGGAGAGAAAGAAAGCGATACCGAACCCGAGGGCGAACCAAGACCCCGACCGCAGTTTCCAGGCCAGGAAGAAGGCGAGCGCCAAGCCCAGGAGCGCGGGCAGTGTGGTGAGCGGCGAGACTAGATTGATAGAAATTTCATAGTCGTCATGAAACACACCCAGGCCGCGGGATAAAGGCAGAAAGAAACGCCAGGCATAGTCCCAGAGCACCCTGGGCTCGGTGAGCAGGCGTTCCATCATGGTGAAATCGCGACCCTGATAGTTCAGCAGCCCGAGTTTCGGCCAAAACAGCAACCCCATCCCTACCAAGAGGGGCAGAAGACCGAGTAGGAAATGGAGTCGGAAAAATTGGCGGCGCATCTCGGTTGAGCCAGAGAAGCGAAACACAAACAACTCCAAGACCAGACAGAGCAGCGGCAGCAGGGCCCCGGTTTCTTTCGCCAATATGGCCAAAGGGGTCCAGACGAAATAACTGGAGAGAATCAGAACCCAGCCAGGGCCGGGGCGCGTCATGACCCCTTGCCGGCCAATCGTGTAGCACAGCAGACCGATCAACACCAGGAGACTGGACAGCAGGGTCATCCGCTGCACCACGTAGAGCACGGCACTCAGTTGCAGGGGTGATAGCAGCCAGAGGCTGGTGGCCATCAGAGCCATGGTCCAGGCCCTGGGCGGTGGCAAATGGAGGCTGGACAAACGCCCGACGAGCCAGAACAACACGGAGCCCGCGAGCAGATGCAGCATGAGGTTGTGATACTTGAAATTGAAATAGAGGGTACCGCGGGTGACGACGTCGAAGAGAAAGGAAAGCATGGACAGTGGACGTCCGATGCGGCTCGAAACGTTCTCGAACACTACCTGCTGCCAAGTGGTGGCACTGCGGTGGTAATCGGACAGGATGAGCAGGTTTTCGGCGTCGTCGAGCAGGAGGGGACCGGAAAGACCTGGCCAGTAGATAAGGACAACCAGGACAAGAAGAAGATAAAACCAAACAACAAGCCAGAACCGCCAATGTCGGGTGATAAAAATAGGCATAGGGACAGGCTTAGTGTCGGCTACATGGATACCATGGAATTGTAACTATTTATTTTACCGGGCTTTTGATATTTATGCCCGCCATTCCAATGATCTGAAATGGTAGTGGATGGAACCGGTATGATGAACCGATCGTTTCAACGCCATCGAATCGGAGGGAAATGGGTTTCACCTCCAAGTACGAATCAATGAACTCTTGGTCTGGGTGCGCTTGATGGCACCCTCATGAAGATTCGATGGCGGAGAAGTATCAAAAAAAACCCCGGCAGGCCGGGGTTTTCTGCTCGATGTGAGCGTGGAGCCGATTAGCCGCGGCAGGAAGAAGGCACGTATTGCTGTGAAACAGTGCCCTTCTTGCAGGTCCAGTCGACAGGATTCGCGCCACCGCCGAAGGGGCTGAGCTGCAAGGCACCGCTGGTACCGACAGAGGTGTTATTGAGGGTTACGGAGATCAAACCGCCGGCGGAGGTCAGACCGGTAACGTACTTACTGGTAATGGTGGCGGACAAGCCAGCGGTCGCGTTGTCGGTCGGGAAGGCGTTGTTGGTCTGACGATATTCGGCGATGGAGGTACGGGCGCCATCCGCCAGGCTGATGGCTTCAGAGACCTTGGCGCGGGTGGTGTAGTCCTGGTAGGCGGGCACGGCGATGGCGGCCAGGATACCGATGATGGCGACCACGATCATCAGTTCGATCAGGGTGAAACCGCTTTGCTTTCTCATGAGAGTGACTCCTCAGTTGCTATTAGTGATTCAAAATCTGGACACTGGTTGAGTGTGTCGTCAATAAAAGTGCAGGTTCCGTGCCAGATGGCCCCAAAGACGAAACAACTCGGCGGCATTTATTATCTCACTGATTTTATTTGTAATAAAATTCCTCTCAGGAAGGCCGAGCCGGGTTCGTCTTCCTTGCGTCCGTTTTGGCGACGGGACACAGACGCAGGCCGTAAATATGTGACGTAAAACGTCACTCGATCGGCGGCAAAGGCTTGCCGCCCTACGAGTCTGCGTCAGGGAGTAGGTCGGTATCCCATGCCGACACCCAAGGCAACTCAATCGGCGGCAAAGGCTTGCCACCCTACGAGTCTGCGTCAGAGGGTAGGTCGGCATCCCATGCCGACAGCCACGGCAACTCGATCGGCGGCAAAGGCTTGCCGCCCTACGAGTCTGCGTCAGAGAGTAGGTCGGTATCCCATGCCGACAGCCAGGGCAACTCAATCGGCGGCAAGGGCTTGCCGCCCTACGGGTTGACGGTTCCTGGCTGCTCGGATCTGGACGATACTTTTGACATGCCGAACTATCGCCGCTATCCCCTTCCGGGCCATCCAGTCTTCCTGACCATCGTCACCCACGATCGACGGCCCTGGCTTGGTAACGACTCCTGCATCGAGATCCTCCTCGCCTCGATGCGCTGGGCCAAGACCCGATATCCCTTCCGCCACCTTGCCCATGTCGTTCTTCCCGACCACATGCATCTGATGCTGCTCCCGAACCAAGGACGCTGTTCGGATCTGGTCGGTGCGATAAAGCGCGACACGACTTGGCGTCTCAAGGAAAGCGGTCTGCTGGGGCCTTTCTGGCAAAACCGCTTCTATGATCACATCATCCGCGATGACGAGGATTTTGGGCGTCATCTGGATTATCTGCACTACAACCCGGTCAAGCACGGCTATGTGTCATCCGTTGCAGATTACCGCTGGTCTTCGTTTCTGGAATGGGTACAACGGGAGGTCTATCCCAAGGATTGGGGCTCAGTGGCGCCCGAAGGGATCCAGGACATGGACCTTGAATAGCTCAACCGTCGGCATCCCATGCCGACAGCCACCGCAACTCAAATCGCCTTGGGATCAGCTGGGCTGTGGGTTCAATACACCTCGCCGTGGGTGCCAATATCCACGAAGACGATCTCCTGTTCCCTGACCTCCAATTCCATGGTGATGCGATATGACATGGAGATCGATACGGAATGGAGGCCGGTCAGCCGCCCTTGCAAGGGATGTAGGCGCAAGGATGGGTGCCTGGGGTTCTGTTCCAGCAGTAACAGAGTCTTGAAGTAGCGTTCCCGCAGGTCCGAATGTTTGGTGAGAAAGGCGGCTTCCCGTTTTCGGTAGGGGCCAGGGAAAATCAGCTTATAGGACATTCTCAGCGAGTGCCTGTCGCCACCTGGCGATGCGCTCATCGGCGGTAGCCACCACGTAATCCCCTTGGCTGATCGCTTCGCGTGCTTGCTGCCACGCGGAGTGGATCTCGGCCTCGCATAACCTCTCGTAATGCTCGATGTCCATCACCACGAAACGCGGCTTGCCACGCACGCTGATGAGGACTTCATCCTGATGTTCCAAGGCGGCTTCGAGGACGGATACGCCCCGGGATTTCAGATCATTGGCAGTGATGGATTTCATAGGACTCTCAACCGGCTGATGAATAGTATGATTCTAAGCTCGGTTGACTGTGACTGTAAAACGCCGCTGTTCGAACGGGTATGATGCCAGGTCGACACTCCATCCATCGACGGCAAAGGCCCCGTCGACAGGCGCAGTACCGGGTCGCCGCTCGACGGAAGTGAACCCGGGGCGGTTCAGTGTTCGCGCCACCGAGCCAGGCCGGTTCCCCTCATTGAGCGGGTTTTTTCTTCCTCGGCCAACAGTTTATTGGCCGGGTTATCGGGATGGTTCCACACCATCAGCGCCTTCTGAAACCATTGCTGCGCCGCCGCCTCATCCCCCTGCAAGCGAGCCAGGAAGCCCCAGGAAATCGGCAGGGTGGCCTGATCCGTGCGAAGGAAAGCTTGGTCAGCCAAGAGTTCAGCCGCCCGCAGATGGGCTTCGATTTCTGTGCTCCGCCGGGGATCTCCCCGAGCCAGGCGATTATCGGCGCGAACCAGATGAGCCAGGTAAGAATCCTTCGTTGCCAGCTCCACCAGGGATTGCAGGCGCTCGCGCAGGGGAGGGTCTGGCGTATCCAGTGTCACCTGATCCACCAGCGAAACCAGACGGGATAGGGCCTCGCGACTTTCCATAACCGACCAGGGATCGGTCAGGCGGGATTCCATCTCCACCAGCCGGGGAACCTGTTCCAACACCGTCTCATCCAGAGAGATCAGGCTGTTGTTCGGCGATAAGTCCGGCCGGATACGAAACAGGAATCCCTTGTCCTCCACGCCGAGAGCCAGGCCAAGGGACACAGGATAGTAAATCGGGCGCTCCGCCGCTTGGATAAAGTTGGCGAACAAACGACTCTGCTGATCCAAAGAGGTTGAATTTGGGTGGAAGATACGACTGGAAAACAGCATCCCGTGGGGATGAAAGAGGGTGACATCCGGTCTCACCCCTTCCACCAGGTTAAGATAGGCTACGGATCCCGCCATGGCGTCGCCCTCGACAAAGAGGATGGCCTTGGGTTCGACACTCTCGAGCACCATGCGGGCGTAGCTTTCCCCCCAGGTATACTGGCTACGGTCGTTGAGCCGACTGTTGACCATGAATGGCGCCAGGATCAGCAACGCGGCCAGGAGGCTGGGGAGAACCCGTTTCAAGGATGAGAGTGCCGGCAGAGTCTCCAGCCGGCGGATGACCTCCCGAAACCCCAATCCCAGCCAAAGTGCGGCGATGCCATAGGCCACCAGGGGATAGACGCGGAACACCAGCCAGTGTAGCCGATCGGCGTCAAACCTCAGCAAGAGCAGCAGCACCAGGGTCGAGGCAAGAAAGGCGGTCCAGACCATCGCCAGGATAGGGAGAGTGAAACGGCGAAATTGGGCTAGGAGGCCGATCGCCATAAAAGGGACACCGACCCAGGTAAACTGTCTGCCCAGGTCGAGGGCCGTCTGGCCGATAAACCAGAGGCGATCCGCCCAGCCGGCAGATGGGCTCAGATCCACTGTGGCGTAAATCTTGCGGCTGACATAGGCCCAAAACATCTCGAGGTTTTCGATGGGTCCATGGAAGGCAAAAGGCAGCCCGGGTGCCTGGGAGCGATAGAACATCCAGAGGTAAGGGGTGAGGCCAAGCAAAACCCAAGGGATGAGGGCCGGCACCACCCGGATCAACTCGCGCCAGCGGGGCAACAGCGGCCACAAGAGGGCGGGGGTGGACAAGAGCATCAGGGGCCAGTGGTTGCTGAGGGAGAGGCCGTATACCAGGGCCAGGATCCGCAAGCGACGGCGGAATGCCTGGGGTTCGCTCTCCGCCATCTCCAGCACCAACAACAGCAGCAGAAAAAAGAAGAAGGTATTGAGGGTATAGACCTCGGCGATGATGGCCTGGGACCAGAACACCGCGGAAAAGGCATATCCCAGGGCCGCTACCCTGGCCGCCAAGTCATCCTTGAGCAGTCGCCTCGCGATAGACCATAACAAGGCACAGCTCAGCGCCCCGAAAAGGCCGCTCAGGGCATGCACCCGCCAAGCCACGCTGCCGAAAGGCAGTTGTACGAAGAGATGACCGAGCAAGGTATGCAGGGGATATCCGGGAGGATGGGCTACGCCGTTGAAATAGGCCGCCAGGATGAAAAACCCATCGTCTTCGAGGGCGACGGTTCTGGGTGCCGTGGCCAGATAGACCACCAAGGAGGCGAGAAACACCCCGAGCCACGGCCAGGCTGGATTGGAGCGGAGACGAAAGATGGCGGGTCCTGGGTGGAACCTGGCGCGGCTGGCATCATTCATGGCAGGGATCATCGGGCTATGGCTGGACTAGAAAGACACACAGACCTCCGAGCGCACCCGCAGGACGGCTTCCTGCTGGAACTCGGTCTTGTAACGCTGCATGAGTTCGATCACCGCCCCTTCAGCCTCCGGCGTATCCGGGTGGACGAGTTGGAGCAGGTGAGACGATTCCTTGTGGAGATTTCCTTCGGCGGTTCGCCACTGTCCAAAGGCTTCCCAGGTGGTGAGACCCTGGGGAAATCCGGGCGTGACAACTTGCTCGAGGAATCCCGTCCAGTCCGTCTGACTGACCACACCGGCGGGTTTCGCGGTGCCGAAGTAGAGGCTGTCCAGGACGGCGGTTTGGGCGGGCGGGTGGCAGTCCGGCCCGGGGATACCACTACAGGATTGAAGCGCCAGACAGAGAAGGAGCCCCGGTGTCCGCCCTGGGAAACGCCGGTCCGGTTGCCTGACTTGGCGGGGTCGAGACCGCGAAGGTGGATACATGAACCAATCGCCCCGAGCAGGAGGAAGCCTTCCGGAAAACGCGATCCCCATCCACGCTCTCCGAACCCGGCGTCGAAAGATATAGAATGCCCTCCGGATCCACAAGCTGAGGAGTGTCCTTTCCATGACCCGTCAAGTAACCAAAGGACGTTGCGCTTATTGTGATCGTGACTTCGCCAACAGCGGCATGAGCCGTCATCTCCAGTCCTGTAGCGCGCGTCAGCAGGCGCTAGCCGCGACCCAAGCGGCGGCGGGTGTAACGCAAACCCTGTACCACCTGATGGTGCGGGACGCGGCGAGCCCGCTTTTCTGGTTACATTTAGAGATGCGCGGCGCGGCCAAGTTGGAGGACCTGGACGCCTATTTGCGCGCCATCTGGCTGGAATGCTGTGGTCATCTGAGTAACTTCGCCTTCAAAGGGAGCTATGACGAATTGCCCATGGGGCGACGGGTGGACAAGCTGTTCGAGCCCGGCCTGGAATTGCTGCATACCTACGATTACGGCACCACTTCGGAGACCCTGGTGAAGGTCGTCTCCGCCCGTCGCGGCAAGCCGACCACCGAGCACCCCATCGCCTTGATGGCGCGCAATCTGATACCCGAGGTGGTCTGCATCCAGTGTGGCGCCCCCGCCGCCTTTCTCTGTCAGGAGTGTATGTATGAAGACAACACCTCCGGCCTCTTGTGCGCGGAGCACGCGAAGAACCATCCCCACGAGGATTACGGTGAACCCATCGCCTTGGTGAATTCGCCGCGACTGGGGATGTGTGGCTACACCGGCCCGGCCGATCCACCTTATTGAACCGCGGCTCGACCGGCGGCAAGGGGTTGCCGCCCTACAGGTCTTATCCGCCTCCCAGCGCCTTCCAGAGAGTAGGTCGGCATCCCACCGACAACCACGGCTTGAGGTTATTCATAGCCAGCCCCCGATCCCGGAGACCAAGCAGATGCCTTATTTCATTTACCGACTTTTCCCGCCCCAGGGTTTGGAGCCGCTCGACATCAAGCCAGACTATCGGGCCGCGAAACAGAAGGTCCGCGACCTGAGGGCCACGATAGCGGTGGGGAATGAGATGAGCGTGCGCATGATTTTTGCCCCGAATGTCGAAGAGGCCGAGAAGCTCCTCTTGGCCCCCAGGGAGACCAGGGTGATCGGAGAGGACTGAGCCCCTTACCGAGCCATGGGCTGAACCGGCGGCCATCCATACTGCCGTTTCCGAATACATCATGGGCTTCCGAGCCGTCGAGTGCGACCCAAATTCACCGCGGCAGGCAAGACCCGATAGGAATGGTTTTCGCCCTCGATGGCTCCGGGCATCGACTGAAAATAGCCATTTCCGTTCTTATCTAGAGAACAATTGATCAAGTATAAAGGCTATTGTTCTCTATTGGAGAACCGAGAACTGGTGAATGGCGGGCAGGCCCGGCCCCGGCTTAGGCCGTGTTCACAAAATTGCTAGCGGAGCCTGATCAGGATGAGGGCAAGGGTGACGCAAGCCAGGAAGTTGGCTTTGAGTTTTTCATAGCGGGTGGCGACTCGGCGGAACTGTTTGAGTTTGTTATACCATTTCTCGATAGGTATTATCGATATTCGTAGGCTGGTGTTGAGGCGCGAAGCGCTGAAACCCAGCTTCTCAGTAGCTGGGATTCGCTTCGCTCATCGCCAGCCTACCCCATGGCTTTCA
>JBPOHE010000031.1:0-3305 GCA_052035915.1 Pseudomonadota bacterium | reverse complement strand
TGAAAGCCATGGGGTAGGCTGGCGATGAGCGAAGCGAATCCCAGCTACTGAGAAGCTGGGTTTCAGCGCTTCGCGCCTCAACACCAGCCTACGAATATCGATAATACCTATCGAGAAATGGTATCAGTCCGTCCTGGCGCCGATCGGCGCCAGGTTGGCGTCCCGCAGACCGGTCAGGATGGCCTCGCCGTTTCCCGCCACCCGCAATTCGCCATAGCGTGCCCCGGCATAATCCCCGGCCTTCCCCTCCTGGAAGAAAAAGGCATTGGAGGCGATCTGCGCCCTTCCCTGACGCAGTCGGTAGCGCAACAGCAGCTCATCCTGGGCCAGCGGCGTGCCGTCGTCCAGCCGCCGAAAAACGGCCACCCCCCTTTGATCCGCTGTCACCACCAGTTTGCCGTTCTGATTGGTTCCCGTCCCAGAGACCTTATTGGCGAGCGCAAAACGCAACGCCATGTAATCCCCCTGCATCAGGGAACGGGGATCGACCGGGGCGAGTTCGAGCAACAGGACCCGACCATCGGCCAGCAGACGTTCCTTGGTGGCGATGCCGAAATTGATGGCCGCGAGTAGCGCCAAGGCGGCCACGATCATGAGGCGTTCAGCCATGATCCATCCCCTCCCGCACCTTGCCCATCGGCAACCAGGTAGCCAGCCACTGCCGCAGGGCGAGCAAGACCAGCCCGGTCCCCGCCAGGACGGCGGCCTTGACCGCCAGATTCAGGTGCAGTTGATAGTAGAAATGAGAGAGTGAAGCGACCGCCGCCGCCAGCCCCAACGCCAGCAACACCCGGTTGCCCTGGGCGAAACCGAGCAGCATCAGGGTCAGGGCCAGCGTCAGGCCGGGGGCGGGGAAGGTCAGCAGGGCGATCAGGACGCTGACGGCCAGCCAGGGAAGACCGGGCGGGGCGAGGAGGGGGATCCCCTCCCGTTGCAGCACCTGCCCCACGACCAGCCACAAGGACAGGGAAAAGAGTCCGTGAGAGAGCCAGGGGACCCAGGAGGCCCAGGGGCTCGGCCCTGAAAATCCCAGGGATCGGGTCCAGAAACCCGGATCGCCAAGGCTGAGCAGAAAGAAATCCAGACCCTGAAAGCCCAACACCCCCAGGATCAGGCCATAGGCCAGTGGACGGAGGAAGGGATCCAGGACTGGCGATCTCTCGCTATAGAACCAGAGCGGCAGGCTGGCCAGGGTTCCAAGACCGCCGAGCAGGGACAGCATCCTGAGGTTCCCCAGCCACAGGGTCAGGATGGCCAACAGAATCAGGGCACACCAAAGACGGTGGAGAAAATCCGGCACCAACGCCAGCAGCACGCCATAAAACAGGGCACCGACCAGCCATTGCCAGCCTCCATGAAAGGGGTCGAAGACGCCGCTCAGGAACAGGACCTGCCCCGCCAGGCTCAACGCCAGGGCGAATTGATCGGCTATGGCCTTTTTGCTGCCGGTTCCGGCGTGGAAGAGCCCGACAGCCAGGCCGCAGGCCAGCACCCCAAGGCTGGTCCGTGCGCTGCCATGGCGCAGCAGGGAGTGTAGCAAGGTCCCCAGGAAACCCAGTACCAGCAGGGCCCCCAGCCAGCCAGCCACGCCCAGGAGGATACGCACATACCAGCCGGAGGCCGACGGCCTGGGCGGCATCTCGCCCTGCACCAGGGCCTCCCGCCGCAGGATGGCCCAGAGCCTTTCAGGTGTCGGTCGCTTCATTCCTCCACCTCCTGGGCCAGCCGCTTGAGCCAGGTGCCCGCCGCGGCGGAACTGCCGATGACGAAGATCCCCAGCAGGAGAAAGCTGAGCGCTCCGCCGCGAAAAACCAGCATTTTGCCCAGGATCAGGGTGCCTACCAGGATCAGACTCAGAGACAGCCCCGCCAGCATGAAAAGATCCAACCGCCGGAGACGATAGAAAAAGTACATGCCGGCCACCCAGAGGGGATACATCAGCGGCACCGTGGCGAGGAGCCGTCCGAGCGGATGATCCACCAACCCCCAGATCTGGGCTGAGGTAATGAGGCCGCCGGCAGCCGTCCCCAGTATCCGCGGCGCCCAACGCCCCCGCAGCCAGGATACCCCCCGCCAGGCGGCAAACTCCCACAGCCCCAGGGCAAGGAGATTCAACCAGAAGAGGGCGAGCATGGCCTCCTGATCCGACAGACGGCCCCACCAGAATCCACCAAAGGCATCGAGATACAGAGTAAGCGCGAGGTTCGACAAGCCGATCCAAAGCAACCAGAGCGCCGGATGGCGACCGACCAGCACCCAGGGCAGGGCGAGCAACGCCCAATACAGAAAGAGTTCATAGGTATCGGCACCGGTCTGGTAGCTCTGGCCAAAGAGGGCCAGGGTGGCACCCAGTAACAGGGTCGCCGCCAACAAGGCCGCCTGACCGCGTTCGTTGTCTAGTCGGAAGTACCAGGCGACGGCGACCGCGCCGATCAGGAGGGACTGCACCAGGGCCAGTTTCACCAGCCGGTGCATCTCCTGCCAGTTGAAAGCAAAGAAATAAATGACGGCGGAGGCGAGAAAGGCCGCCCCGGCCCACAACAGCAAGCGGTCGAGAAACACACGCCAGGCGGCGGTATCCGGGTAGAGACCGGCCCTTTCCATGGCCCGGGGCAGGTCCCGGGAGGCCAGTCGCCCCTGCCGGCACCAGTCGATGATGGCCACCCGTAACAGACTCATCTTCTCTCCCTCCGCCGATCCCGATGGCCCATGGTCTCATGGAATAGCCCCGGCTCACACTCTTTGTTACGGCTGGAGAAGGCTCCCCTTTCTGCCTCCATTCTGGCTTTCCGAGCGGTCGTGCAGAGGCGGTGCTGGCCCCGAATCCGTCGCGGAGAGAGAACTCAGAAGGTGTTTCTATTCAGGCTCAGCCGTTCCGGGCATCGACGAAAAAGGGTCGGACTTCGTTCTTATTACGAGAACAAAGCGCCGATTTCGATTGGTATCGTTCTTTTTTGGAGAATAAAAGCCGGGCTCATGCAGGATATCTATACTTCGATATCATGAGTCTTGAAGAGGAGCCCGTGGATCATGAGCGACAAACGCATCCTCATCGTGGCGCAGCGGACCGCCGCCACACCCAAGCTGCTCGACGCCGTCGCCGAGCGGGCCCTGCGCGAACCCTGCGCATTCACGCTCTTGGTGCCTCGCCCCTATTGGGATCCGGATACCGAGGAGGGATCGTGTCCCAGCACGTGGTGTAAGAAGCGATCAGAAGGTCATCGACTCTGGCAAGGAAGGGAAGGTCATCAGTTTGCGACCGCAGGCAAGCTGATGTTGGGATTCTCGCCGAGATCGGTGAGGGT
>JBPOHE010000116.1:0-47817 GCA_052035915.1 Pseudomonadota bacterium | reverse complement strand
GGGGGGGGGGGGGGGGGGGGGGGGGGGGGGGGGGGGGGGGGGGGGGGGGGGGGGGGGGGGGGGGGGGGGGGGGGGGGGGGGGGGGGGGGGGGTGGGGGGGGGGGTTGCGGGCGCTGCCGCTGTCACTGTCTTCGCGCTTGCAAAACAAACTGCAGCTTGCCGAGAGACTTTGGGAAAGGTTGGATGATTGGAGACAGACCATTTTCATGAATGCCCTGGAAACCTCCGGCTATCGCTACGCCGCCCTCGACTGGTTCGACGAGCAGGCCAAAGATCCCGACCTGATGCGTCGCCGCGGCCTGCGCCCCGGCCAACCCCTGCCGCCGGAATCGGGCCTCTTCGACGCCGATGGCCGCATCCGCGAGCAAGTGACCCGGGAGGCGGTGGTGCGGTTGCGGGCCTGGCTGGAGGACGATGACAAGGTACTGAACTGGTTCTTCCCGGAGGGGCTGACGGAGGAGATCCGCACGGACCTGCTGGGCCAACTCCACATCCTGCATCACTATCGGCGCCCGGACGGCGGCCGGGGCCAGCCCTGGTCCCCCATCGCCATGCTGGACGCCGCCCTGGCCGATTGGCCCGAGGCGGTGCCGACCCGGGAGATGACCCAGGTCGCCGCCGAGCGGGACCTGCTGGCGGTGCTGGATACCCTGTTTCCGGAATGAGGGCTAGGGAAAAGGCCTAGCCGGGTAGAATAGGTGAACACCCATCCTACCCCTGCAAGTGGTAAATCATAACGACAATTGATATTAGAAGCTGTTTGGAAAGTCCCGGTACAGCCTCCGCGCCTCGGGGCCAAGGTCTGTCCCTGCGATCATTGTTCTCATAAAAAGAATAATATTGGCTTTTTATCTTTATTTATTGCTAATGAGAGAACGAAAATCGGGCCTTTCCGCTCGATGCCTGGGGGCCAAGGGTTTCCAAACAGCTGCTTAGCCCTGTAGGGTCCGCTACGCAGACCATTGTATGGTCGGTTGGTAATCCAAATCGCCAACCTGGCCCCAAAATGTATGCCGGCTCAGCCCCGGGAGGTAGGGCATAAACAGCCGCAGGATACCCGCTCCAGGCCGCTCAGGTCGTTCAGGGTAAGGAGCTGATCGAACCCGGCCCGATGCAGCCGCTCCCGCACGTCAGACCCCTGGTCGTAGCCATGTTCGATCAGGAGCCAGCCCCTCGGGACGAGAAAGCCGCGCGCCCCGGAGATGATCTCACGGATGGCATCGAGCCCGTCTTCCCCCGCGCTCAGGGCCTGTCTGGGTTCCCAGGGCAGATCGCCCTCCAGGAGATGGGGATCGGATCGGGCGACATAGGGCGGATTGCTGAGGATGGCTTCGAAGCGGCTATCCGGCGGCAGGGGGGCATACCAACTTCCCAAGAGACAACGGGTGTTCCTCAATCCCAGGCGATCGAAATTGCGTCGGGCGACCTCCAGGGCCGCCGCCGAGCTATCGGTGGCGGTGATATCCCAACTCGGACGCTCCCGGGCGATCGCGGCGGCGATGGCCCCGCTGCCCGTCCCCAGGTCGAGGAGACGCACGACCCGCCCCCCGCCCCCCAGCTTCTCGAGCGCCAGCTCGACCAACAACTCGGTCTCGGGGCGGGGGATGAGGGTATCCGGCGTCACCTCCAGTTCCAGCGACCAGAACTCCCGGTGGCCGAGGAGGTAGGCCATGGGCTCACCGGCGCAACGGCGCTCCAGCAGGGCCAGAAACCGCCGGTAGGCGGGCAGGGGGCACTCGGCTTCCGGGTGGGCATAGAGCCAGGCGCGGGGTCGCCCCAGACTGTGACAAAGCAACAAACCGGCTTCCAGCCGGGTATCCACCTCAGGGAGCTTGAGGGCGAGGGCTTCAGTCGCCTCCCGCAGCAGACGTCCGATACTCCCGGCTGGGTGAATCAATCTTCGGCGTCGGCCAGGGCGGCCAGTTGCTCGGCCTGATATTCCCGATGTA
Organism: Pseudomonadota bacterium; assembly: GCA_052035915.1. Taxonomy (GTDB): domain Bacteria; phylum Pseudomonadota; class Gammaproteobacteria; order Chromatiales; family Chromatiaceae; genus JBPOHE01. The sequence continues at coordinate 45,868 of JBPOHE010000116.1, read as the reverse complement.
GCGGGTCGATCACCATATCCAGTTGCCCCTGCATGACCAAATCCAGTTGATAGAGGGTGAGGTTGATGCGGTGCTCGGTGAGTCGGTTCTGGGGAAAGTTGTAAGTGCGGATGCGTTCCGAACGATCGCCGCTCCCCACCTGTAGCTTGCGGGACAGGGCCTGTTCGCCGACCTGGGATTCCCGCGCCCGACGCAACAATCTCGCTTGTAACAAAGACATGGCTCGGGCCTTGTTCTTGTGCTGGGAACGTTCGTCCTGGCATTCCACCACGATCCCCGATGGCATATGGGTGATGCGCACCGCGGATTCGGTCTTGTTGACGTGCTGTCCGCCCGCGCCGGAGGATCGGTAGGTGTCGATTCGGAGGTCGTCGGTATTGATGTCGATGGCGTCGATCTCCGCCGCCTCGGGCAGGATGGCGAGGGTGCAGGCGGAGGTGTGGATGCGGCCCTGGGCCTCGGTCTCAGGCACCCGTTGCACCCGGTGGGTGCCGGCCTCGAATTTGAGGCGAAAGTAGGCCCCCCGACCGCTGATGAGGGAGATGATCTCCTTGTAGCCGCCGTGTTCACCCAGGCTTTCGCTCAAGATCTCCACCTGCCAGCCCCGGGTCTCGGCATAGCGGGAGTACATGCGGAAGAGATCGCCGGCGAAGATGGCCGCCTCGGCCCCGCCGGTGCCGGCACGCACCTCGAGGAAGACGTTGCGCTCGTCGTCCGGGTCGGGAGGCAGCAGCAGGCTCAGAAGTTCGGGTTCCTGTTCCTCCAGCTGACGCCGGGCAGTGGCCACCTCCTCATCCGCCAGTTCCGCCATCTCGGGTTCTTGGCGCAGCTCTTCCGCCGCCGCCATATCCATCTCGATACGACGATACTTCTGGTAACAGTTCACCAGCGGGGAAAGCTGGGCATATTCCCGGCTGAGGTTGCGGAACTGGGCCTGATCCGCCTGGACCTGGGGCGAGGCGATCAGGATGGTGACCTCCTCGAAACGTTCGGCGAGCCGGTCAAGTTTGTTTCTGATCGAGGTCTTCATGTCTCTTCCCGGCCTGGACCCAGCCGCAGCAGGGTGTTGGCGGCCATTAACAATTCATTTTCGCCATTGATGCTGGCTTCCCGGATCCTGGCGCTGGGGGCATGCAGGAGCTTATTGGTCAGGGTGTGGGCGAGAAAGCGGAGCGCCTCCTCCGGCGACTTGCCGCTCTGCAACATGCGCTGGGCGCGTTCGAGCACCTCGTCCCGCAGCCGCTCGGCCTGATGGCGGTAGCCCTGGATCAGGGCGACGGCATCCAGGGAACGCATCCAGCCCATGAACTCTTCGGCATGGAGTTGAATGATTTCCTCGGCCTGTTTCGCCGCCTCCTGCCGGGAGCGCAGATTCTCCTCCACCACCTCTTGCAGATCGTCCACCGTATAGAGATAGACATCCGCCAGGTCCCCCACCTCGGCCTCGATATCCCGGGGCACGGCGATGTCCACCATGAACATGGGGCGATGCTTGCGCTTTTTCAGCGCACTCTCCACCGCCCCCTTGCCGAGGATGGGCACCGGGCTGGCGGTGGAGGAGATGAGGATGTCGGCCTCCGGCAGGTGGCTGCTGAGGTCAGTGAGGGCGATGGCATAACCGTTGAACTGGCTCGCCAGCAGATGGGCACGTTCCACCGTGCGATTGGCGACGATGAGCCGACCGATGCCGATCTGGGCCAGATGACGCGCCGCCAGCTCGATGGTCTCACCCGCCCCGATCAGCAACACCGTGAGTTGGGACAGATCGCTGAAGATCTGCTTGGCCAGGGAGACAGCGGCAAAGGCGACCGACACCGGGCTGTTGCCGATGGCGGTGTCGGTGCGGACCTCCTTGGCGACGGTGAAGGCGTGCTGAAACAATCGTTGCAGGAGCTTGCGCGTCGTCCCCGCCTCGCAGGCGGTATGAAAGGCGGATTTCACCTGGCCGAGGATCTGGGGCTCGCCAAGGATCATGGAATCCAGACCGCAGGCGACCCGCAGGAGGTGTTCCACCGCCGCCCTGTCCACCTCGACGTAGAGATAGGGGACCAGTCGGTCTTCTTGCAGCCCGTGGAACTCGCTCAGCCAGCGACGCACCTGCTCCAACCCCCCTTCGGCGACCGAGGCGTAGACCTCGGTGCGATTGCAGGTCGAGAGGATGACCGTTTCCTCCACCAGGGGCCGCTGCTGGAGACTGCGCAGCCCGCCGACGATGATGTCCGGACCGAAGCTCAGGCGCTCCCGCATCGCCACCGGGGTGGTTTTATGATTGAGTCCGAGAACCAGAAGGGGCATAGGAATACAGCGGCGGGCAACAGGATCGGGAATTTTCTGGCATTCGGCGAGGGGAAACAAGACTGTTGCGGGAGAGTCTGGTGCTTACCGCCTATCAGTTTGCATCCCCCCTTGACAAAGGGGGGTACAGCTTCGAACGCCTTGACGAAGCCGTCCTTTCGGCGGGGCTCAAGACAAGAGCATCTCCCTTTTCATTCTTTTCCAAAGGGGGGACGAGGCTCCAGGAATCCTCTCCCCCCAAGAGCGATGGGTGGTAACTCTGGTGAGCGGTTGTGTTAGCAACAAATAGATCTGTCCGGTTTAGGGCCGTAGGTGCGATTAGCGTAGCGTAATCGCACGCATGAAAGCTACATTCCTCCGATTACGCTGTCGCTAATCGGAGCTACGCGGGCTGACCTTGCCTGTGGTCCGGCAACGCCACTCCGCGATCACTTCATCACGCTGATCCGCCGTCAAAAACCCTTTGCTCCCATGATAATGTAAGCGCAAACCTTCCGCTCCCTATTGCTGATAGATGATTTTCTTACTCACAAAAGCATCAGAAACATCTAAAAGTTCACAAATGTCCTTTGTCTGAAACCCCTGGAACACCATCTTAACCGCTACCGCTCGCTTGATTTCCAGACCTTCTTTGGCATCAATCATCGCTTCCAACGTCAACATAGATCTACTCCTGATAAACGAACCCACAGACCTCATTACATCATTTTACGAATGATGTAGGCTTGCTATATCCAGCACTCATCAGCCAGTGGCACGCACTTCTTACTCTATAAAGTTGGGCAGCCAGTTCTTAAAAAATTACTCTACAAGTTATGTCCTTTGAACAGAGAGAATCACTATAATCATGCGGATCTTGACAGCTCATGGAAAATCGCAGGATAGTGGAAAGTGGAATCAGATGGTTTTGTCAATGACTATAATTCTTGATAGATAGATGGGAAAGGTCCAATCATTTATTGTTGCGGTCGCTTCGCGCCTGCGACAACGGGGCTGCGGATCAATCTAGCCTCGCCCGTCCAATAATGCTTAGTTTGAGAGGAACCATAATGAACAATGAGATCAGCAGGCGCGATGTATTGAAACTCGCTGGGGCGACGCTAGGTAGCCTGACTCTGACGGCGTCCGATACCACCGCAGCCTGGGAAACAACGGACCAGCCACAGGATCCAACCGAGCGGAACACACTATTTGATTGGCTTCAACCGTTCCCAGTTGGCGAACCGCTCGCCGCCAACGAAATGCGGGTTTCGTTCATGGGCAGTAACTCCCCCGTAGAGCGCAAGGTGCAAGTTACCAGCAGTGTGTTCGTCGAACTTGGCTGCGGCGAGAGCTTTGTCTTTGATGCCGGTATGGGCTGCCAGATTAACTACACCGCCATGCAAGTGGCGGCGTCGAAGATGCGCAAGGTCTTCCTGACGCACCTGCACGGCGACCACACCAGCGACCTGACTTACATGTACTGCTTCGGCCCGCAACGAGACGCTAAATCGCCGATGTATCTGTGGGGGCCCTCCAAGTCCTATGTGCTCAATCCCTGGGGAGATGGCAAGCATGAGGACTACGACGAACCTGAGGATTTCGACGACGGTATGAAGGCGTTCGCCAAGACTTTCCGTAAAATGAACCGATGGCACTCGGAGTCACAGAGTTTTGTCGGCACGCGCTGGAAAGGCGGCAATGGGCGGCTCGAAGCCGAGGGAGACGGCTACGATATAGTCGCAACGGAACTTAACTGGGCGACCGGAGCCAAGGAGCTGCCGTGGAGCGATAACAAGCGGCTTAATGAAAACATAGGCAATTACTTCCCGTGGTACAGCAACGAGCCTTGGGTTGCTTACCATGATACAGATAAGGGCATCAAAATCTCCTGGTTCCCGGCGGTGCACGATCGCAACGGCTCTGTAAGCTACTTGCTGGAGTGGAACGGCTTGTCAATGGTTTTCTCGGGTGATACGAGACCGAATAACTTCATGCTAAAAACACTCACCAATGCACAAAAGTCTGTTGACTTGTTGATTCACGAGATGGTGATGCCAGCTGAAGAGTGGGCCGCCGTTGCCAATGGCGGCCAGGCCAGTCCTGCGGCGGTGATGACCTCACGCGCTGTCCAACAAAATTCCCACACACCCGAGCTTGCTCTGGGTTATATGCTTCGACAAGCGCAACTGGCGGGTAAAGCGCCTCGGCTCGCCGTTGCCACGCACTTTCAGGCCAGCGATTCTACGATCGTGCCGGCATTCAAGGCAGTGCGCACATGGTATAAAGGGCCTTTCACTATCGCGTTCGACTTGGTGGTAATCAACGTATCGGCGCGAAAGATCCGACAGCGCCGAGCTGTGGTTTCGGACTACGCGGACATTCCGCAACCAGCCGATCCGAGGGCGGCCAACGGTATGTATCCGCCAAAGTACAACGACCCGAGAGGGTTGCCGGACAACCCGCACACGGACCCGAACGCTCCCTTCTATCCGCTGGGTCTCGGTCCAATGGAACAGTTCTGTCCATTCCTGTCGGACCAGATCATCGATCCCTGCCTATACGATCCCGCCGGATGGGAGTGCGCTCAGGACTATACAGCGTTCAATCCACCGCTGAACCCTCCAGGGGTAGGCGTGTGATCTGAGCGATATAGCAGCCAGGATCAGGTCGAGGTGACGGGATTGCGCCCGTCACCCCTTCCCCACCACCGGACAGGCGATCTTCCGCGTCCGGCGGTTGAACTAATGCGCGACGGGGTTTGTATCCCGTCCCGATCATTTGGTTCATCGTTGGCTGTCGACAGGGCCATAGGCGCGGCTGAGGTTTCCGGCGGTATCCGGTTCGGCGATGGCCTGGCTGGCAAAGCCTGGGATGGAAACAGTTCAGCGTACCTGGGATGGCCTTCGTCCGTCACCGACACGGCGGCGGCGAAGGGAAGCTTGTTTTCCGAACCGCGTCCGGTTTTTCCACCGCTTCGCTGGCCACCCAAAGAGGCGTCGTCGATCTGGATCAGTGCGTCCCCATACCAAAGGTAGAGTACAAGTATTTATTTTTCCTCAAAATAGGCGGGATAACCGAGCTGGTTCGCCAAGCAGAAATCATCTGGATGTGTTTTTTGTAACCCATCGGCAAGAGTCGGATATCATGCCCAAGCCCGCTTGGCTCGCTGGCTCATCGGGCGCCCCTCTACAGCGCCCGGAGAGCACGGGCCAGGGGCTACAGATTCGCCATCCTCTTCTCAGATTCCAGGAGAACCCCAGAAATGCCAGATAGAGCGGTCGATGTCGCCATCATCGGCGCCGGGAGCGCCGGTCTCTATGCCCTGAGCCAAGTCCGTCGGGCGGGCAAGAGTTTCGTCCTCATCAATGGCGGCGAACTGGGGACCACCTGCGCCCGGGTCGGCTGCATGCCTTCCAAGGCCCTCATCCAGGTAGCCGAGGATTACCACTGTCGCACCCATCTGGGTCGCTACGGGGTCGACGGCCATGAGGATCTCAGCCTCGACATCCCCGAGGCCCTGGCCCATGTCCAGGATCTGCGGGATACCTTCGTCGACCGGGTGCTCGGCAACAGTACCGACAACATGGGCGAGGAATTCATCCAGGGCTATGCCCGCTTTCTGGCGCCCGACCTGATCGAGGTGGAAGGGCAGCGGATCGCCGCCCGGCGGGTGATCATCGCCACCGGCTCAGGTCCCATAGTGCCGGCGGCCTGGGAGGTGTTCGGCGAGCGAGTGCTCACCACGGACACCCTGTTTGAACAAGAAGATCTGCCCCAATCCCTGGCGGTGATCGGCCTGGGCACCATCGGCCTGGAACTTGGTCAGTCCCTGAGCCGTCTCGGGGTCCAGGTGACGGGCATCGACCAGTTGACCGGGATCGGCGGTATCCAAGACCCGGAGGTCGCCCGCGTTGCCCTGGACATCCTGGGCAAGGAATTCCCTCTCTGGTTGGGACAGGCGGCGCGGATCGAGGCGGCAGGCGATCAACTCCGGGTCCAGGCCGGGGAGCGCTCGCTGCTGGTGGACAAGGTGCTGGCCGCCCTGGGACGACGCCCCAACCTGGACAACCTGGGGCTGGAGGAGATCGGTATCCCCTTCGACGCCCGCGGCCTTCCTCGTTACAACCCCAACACCATGCAGGTGGGGGATCTGCCCATCTTCATCGCCGGCGACGTCACCGGCGACCGCCCGGTGTTGCACGAAGCCGGGGACGAGGGCCGCATCGCCGGCTACAACGCCACCCATGAGCGGATCCGCGCCTTCAGGCGCAAGACGCCCTTAATAATCAATTTCTGCGATCCCAACATCTGCCGGGTGGGGATGGGCTGGTCTGAGTTGGACCCGGAGACCACCGCCGTCGGCGAGATCAAATTCGCCCCCGTCGGACGGGCCCTGATCATGGGTAAGAACAAAGGGATGTTGCGTGTGTACGGAGACAAGACCAGCGGTCAACTCCTGGGCGCCGAGATGATCGCCCCAAGAGGCGAGAACCTCGCCCACCTGCTCGCTTGGGCGATCCAACAGGGACTCGGCGTAGGGGAACTGCTGCGTATGCCTTTTTATCATCCAGTCATCGAAGAGGCCCTGCAGGCGGCCCTCTATGACCTCTACGCCAAGGTAGCGGCCAAAAATCCCGGTGGACTCATCGAGCTGGCCGAGTGCGCCTAGCGGCCCCGAGGGCGGCCATTTTGCTGTTGCCCCGCACCAAGAGTCGGTCATAGAGCGCCTTGACATGGGGGTTGTAGCGGACGACGACGACAGCCGCCATGGAAAGAGTCGCCCGAATCCGGGGTGGGCCGGCTTTGGAGAGGCGCGGTCGCCCCAGCCGGGTAGGATGGATGTGAACCCATCTTCAGCCGAGTAGGCTACGGTTCAGCCTTCCGGGCCTCGGCTGAAAATGGCCATTTTCGTTCTTCTAAAGAGAACAATATCTCTTTAGGAGCGTCATTGTTCTCGAATAGAGAACGAAAAATCGGCTACAAGACCCCAGGCCCGGGCGCGATGCGGGCTGTAGGCGCCTCCTCGGACTTGATCCGGGGATAGCCGACGCTCGGGCCACGGGAAGGGTCAGCGAGTTATCAAGATTCTCTGTGTTGTGAAAGACAGGAGAACCGGACAAGTCGATGATAAAGGGTGAAGGTCGGTATCCGGACATCATCCAGGCTATAAGAAGCTGGCGGCTGGTGCTGATGCTGCTCCTCCTCCTCCTCCTTGTCAGTGGCTGCTCTGGTCTGCCATCCGTGGTCGAGCCTGGTCACCGAGCGCCGCGACTGCGCCCGCCTGGAAAGAGCGACGGCCTCCGTGCCCCCTCCCCTTCCCGGGCTTGGTGATCGGTTGGATCCCAGATGATGGCCGATCCCTGGCTCAGGGGTTCCCGTCGCCAAACAGCCCCGCGATCTCCCGCTGGATGGCTTCCGCCTTGGCTTTGGGATCCTCGGCATCGCGGATGGGGCGGCCCACCACGATGTAATCGGCGCCGTTGAGAAAGGCTTGGCGCACGTCCACGGTACGCTTCTGATCATCGACCGGGCGGTTCTCCAGCGGACGTATCCCAGGCACAACGACGATGAGCTGGTGATCCAGCTTTTCCCGCAAGGCCCGGACCTCGAGTCCGGAGGAGATGACCCCGTCGCAACCCACCGTCAGGGCCCGGCGGGCCCGGGACAGGACCAGGGCCTCGGCGTCGCATTGGAAGCCGAGGTCATCCAGATCGCCCCGATCCAGGCTGGTCAGCATGGTCACGGCGAGGACCTTGAGGCCGTTCTTCTCCCGGGCGGCGGCGGCCAGCATGGCGTCGTTACCGTGGACGGTGCAAAAATCCGCTCCCCGATGTTTGAGTTGGCGCACCGCCCGGGCCACGGTCTCGGGGACATCGAAGAACTTGAGATCGCAGAATACCCGCTTGCCGCGATCCCGCAACCAGGCCACCAGATCGAAATAGCTCCCGGACATGAAAAGTTCGAGCCCGATCTTGTAAAAACGTACCGAGTCCCCCAAGCGATCGACCAGCGCCTGGGCGCTCGCCAGGTCGGGAACATCCAAGGCCTGGATCAGACGGTCCTCGGGGGGGATGGGTTTGGTAGATAAATAGGAAGTCATGCGCTTCTCCACCTCGGGTCAGGCTGGCGATCCTGGTATCCGCTTCACAGCTTGCTGTTCTGGCAACCGGAACTGACGCACTCCCGCAGGCGGTCCTGGAGGAATTGGGAACGTTTGATGGTGGTGTTGGTGGCACATTCCATATCGACCAGAAAGACGTCCACCTCATGTCGCGAGCAACGCCTGTTTCTGTCTTTCATCCAGGCCAATTGCCCTTCCTTGAGCACCCTTTTCCCATTCTCATCGAGTTTGGCGACCAGCTTTTTGTAGTTCTCGTTGAGCTCCCGGTCGGCCTCCTGATACACCTTGTTCAAACAATAGAGGTCGTCGAAATCGTTGCGGGGTTTATCGCATTCGGAATTGGCTTGGGCGAAGCCGGAAGCACAGAGAAGCACAGCGGCGAGTATCGTTTTCATCATCTCTTCCTGGGTACAAGGTTATGACTAAGGCGGATTTCAGTGGTGATCTGAACAGGTGGGTAGGAGGCGAAGAACGGAGATTGTAGGCCCGGCGCCGGGGGATGTCGAAATCAGGTCTTTTCAGGCCGTCATCCCAGACGGCCCCCATCCGCCCAGCGCTTTGGCTCCAGCTTCATCAGCGATTCCCTGGGAGACGATGCCCCTGTTCTGGCCTTGATCCGGATCAAGCCCAAGCTTACCTCTCCGGAGATATGTTCCAGTCCATTACCTAGCACTTTAATAGGTATTACCCGCCGTGCGGCTACGGTCAAGCTTTCGAGAGGGGCCTTCATGGTTAATATCATGGTCTATATGCGAGTCACCCAGGAACCCATGAAACGGGTTCCGGTGGTGTTGGAACTGGATGCGGACGGCAGCATCACCACCCCCGTGGTCACCGATCGCAGCGGCCTGGCCCGCTTCGATATCGCCTCCACCAGCGGCAAGGTCCTGGTCTCGGGTGTGGAACGCTATCACGGACGCCTGGACGGGGAGATCCGCATCGGGCTCTGGTCGATCACCCAGTCCGAGGATGACTCCGCCGGCGCCCCGGGGGATTTTCCCTCCGGCAGCAACGCCTACCCTTCCATGAGCACCCGTTCTCTCAGGGTCCAGGGACGGGAGATCCTCACCGACAGCGAGGGCTACCTGGTGAACCCCGCGGAATGGTCGGAGACCTTCGCCCGCACCCTGGCGGAGTCGGAAGGACTGACCCTGGACGCCGAGCACTGGGAGCTGATCCGTTTTCTCCGCGACCACTACGCCAGACAGGGGACCCAGGCCACGGTGCGAGACATGATCAAGCACTTCCGCCGCCTCTGGGGCGAGGAAAAGGGCAGCAACCGTTACCTGCATCGACTCTTTCCCCGGGGAGGCCCGCAGAAACAGGGAAATCGGCTGGCCGGACTCCTGCGGACCAAGGGCGAACATTGACGGCGTCGCCTCAGCGGAAGCTGAACCGAGCGAAGAAAAAGCCCACGTCGGAGAAAGGCACATAGGTACCGAAAACGGCAAATTTATCCGTCCCCGCGCTCAGCAGAGGTAAGGCCGCGGGAAAGGGGACATAGCTGCCGTAATCCTCCCTGGATATGAGGAAAGCGGTGTAGCCGGCACCCAGCTTGACGCCGCTGTCCGCCACCGGCCAGCGGGCCATCCAGGTATAGCCGGCCATGTATTGGGGTTTGAAATGGGAATCCTGAGTAGCCATGGCATAGAAGCTACGCTGGTTGTCGCGCTCATCGGTGAGGGTGCGCCCGAAGCCACCGCCCCAGGCCGCTTCGTTCAACTCGCTACGGCGATCCGAGTCGTAATGATAGGGGGCATGCCAAATGAGGCCGGAGAGGTAAATATCGTTGGCGCCCTTGTTCCAGATGGCTTTGCTGCCGTCCCAGGTGCGCTCCCAGAAACCCGAACCGGACGGCAGGTCCGATGCACCAAGCGGGAGGGTGGCCGCGATCGCGTTATCCTGGCTTGTGGTTGAGGTCTCCTGGGCCTGACTGGCGTTCATTCCCCCGGCAAGCAGAAGCAGAGACGCGACTACGGCAAGGCGGCCAGGCTGGGAAGAGAAAAGCTTTGGGAACATGGTCACTCCGGGATATATGGGCTGGGGGAAGGGCCGGGAGATCGCGTTCCCCGGCAGGTGATGACGAAAAGGTGCAACACTAACAGAGCCGGAGGGGTCTTTTGAACCTTCCGTATCCGTCCGCCTGCCGCCCGGGGCACGCCAACCCGGCTCATGCCAGTCTGAACACCCCGCCACGACGGGGATCGCCGGCGCCGCTGAAGCCGGCTCGATCCAGAACCAGGGTATGGGTGCCGCCGAAAAACAGATTGGGTTCGGACCAGAGCTGGTGTTCGGGATAGGCGGCGCAGAGTGATTTCACGGTGGTGGACGAGAAACCGGGTTCGATATTGATCAGGCCCCGCTCGACATGGATACGCGGCCTGGTCACCGCTGCCTCGGCACCCAGTTGGAAATCGATCAGGTTGCACAGGACCTGGAGGATGGCGGTACGCAGACGGTTGGAGCCCCCCGAGCCAAGGGAGATCAGGCGATCGGCGTCCATGGCCAGGGTGGGCGCCATCATCGAGGCGACCCGCCGATCCTCCTCCCACTGGTGGAAGCCTCCCGGGTTGAGATCCTCCTCGCCGAGCATGTTGTTGAGCATGAGGCCCGCGCCCGGGATCAACCAGCCGCAGCCTTCGCCATTGGAAAGACTGAGGGAGACGGCGTTGCCCTGGTGGTCGATGACGCTGATGTGGGTCGTCCCCCGGCGGCTGAGGGGATGCCCGGCGAGGGCACGGCGAAAGCTGTCCAGCCGTGACTGGCGCAGCAGATCCCCCGCCGGCGCCGACTCGGCGCGGGCCAGATTGGTCAGTTCCATCACCTGGGCGAGTCGTCCCAGGTGTTCCGGCGCGCCGAACGCCAGCTCACCGAGCGGCACGGCGTCCAGCAAGGCCAGGGCAAAGCTGATGAGCATCCCCCCCGCCGAGGGTGGCGGATTGGTGCAGATCCTCGCCCCGCGATACAGGCGCGTCAGCGGCTCGCGGTCGATGGTGCGGTAATCCTTGAGGTCGGCCAGGGTCAAATGCCCGCCCCGATGGCGACAAGCCTCGACCAAGATCCTGGCCATCTCGCCTTCGTAGAAGAGTCTGGGCCCCTCGATGGCCAGGATCTCCAGGCTGTCCGCCAGCTCCGGCTGACAGAATCGCTCCCCCTCCCGGGGCAACCGGCCTGGATCGAGCGGACTGGCATAGACCCTCCTAGCGTCCGACGTGGCCAGATAGATGGGTTCGACGATGCGGAAGATGGATGCCTGGAGGCGATTGATGGGGATACCAAGACGTGCCTGGCCGATGGCCGGTTCGACCAGGGTGCGCATGGGCAAGCGACCGAGCCGCTGATGGATGTCGAACAGACCGCGCACTATCCCCGGGACGGCGATAGTGCCGAGACCGATGTGGAACTCCTGCCGTGTGACCCCGAAATCCGCCTGGATCGGGTAGAACTCCAGTTCCTCGGCGGGACGCTTGCGCTTGGGCGTCTGCACGAAGAAATCGAACAGACGCGGCTTCTCTCCAGCCTGACGGGCGAGCAGGAAGCCGCCGCCCCCCAGGGAACAGAGCACCGGCTCGACGACACAGGCCGAGCAGAGGGCGGCCAGCGCGGCGTCGAAGGCGTTGCCGCCCGCCTCCAGGATGATGGCGGCGGCTTCGGCCGTACCTTCATGGCCCGCCGCCACGGCTCCACGGTTCATGGGACGAGGGAGAATCCGCGCCAGGACGCCATCCCGACCGGGCTTCCGCCAAGCCGGGGTTCAGGCGATTGCCGGAAAAAGACAGACCTGAATGCGCGGGATGTTCGTTCGCCTTCCAGGCGCGCCAGCCGGCGCAGAGCAGGCTCTGTAACGGCTGGCGTAACGCCGAAGGCGGACGAACAAACCAGCAGGCGGGTATATTTTTTGACAGAAATCGCCTTACCTCGGGCCCGGATCAATACACCCCGCGGATCTGTTCACCCAACACCACGGGCAGATACTTGGGCTTCCAGAAACGGCTGGAGACATAGTCCCGGAGATCCAGGGCCTCCAGCTTGTTCTTGCGCTGACAGACCCCTTCCTTTATGGACTCCTGGATCACCCGGAGCGTCACTTTGAGGCTGATCTGCTGTAACTCACTCACCGGCGGATAGAAGCGCCCGGCACCGAGATGATGCTCCAGGGTGTAATCATGCAGGGCATAGGCCGCCTCCAGCACCATGGAGTCGGTGATCCGGCTGGCCTGGGAGAGGATGGCGCCGAAGCCCAGACCGGGAAAGATGAAGGCATTGTTGCCCTGACCGATGTTGTGCATCGTTCCCTGATAACTGACATCCGGGAAGGGCGATCCCGTCGCCACCATGGCCCGCCCTTCGCTCCAGTGGATGAGATCCTCCGGGAGGGCTTCGGAAGAGGAGGTCGGATTGGAGAGCGGGAAGATGATGGGCCTGGGGGTATTCCGACACATGGCGGCCACCATGGACTGCTTGAACGAGCCGGCCTGTCCGCTCAGCCCCAGCAACACGGTGATACCAGCGTTCTCGATGACTTCCTGCAGGGTGGGGACCGTCCCCAGGATGTTCCAGCCGTCGATGGCGGCCGGGTCCTGGGCGTAGGGAACCTTGTAGGACTCCATGCCGCGGCCCTTGATCAACAGCCCCTTGGAATCGAGCAGGAACAACCGGGCCCTGGCATCCTCATCGCTCAGACCGGCGCGTTTGAGACCCTCGATCAGGGCCCAGGCCACGCCCGCGCCACCGGCCCCCGCCCCGCTGATGGCGATGCGCTGGTCGAGCAGGGATTCGTTCTTCAGGGCGCAGGCGGAGAGCACGCCAGCGAGGGCCACCGCCCCGGTTCCCTGGATGTCGTCATTGAAGCAGGGGATACGGTCACGGTAGCGTTCCAACACCCGGAAGGCCACATCCTTCGACAGGTCCTCCCACTGGATCACCGCATTGGGCCAGCGCAGATAGACGGCGTCGACGAATTTATCCAGAAACTCCAGATAATCCGGACCCCGCAACCGACGTTGCCGCACGCCGAGATAGAAGTCGTCGTTGATCAGATCCAGGCGATCCGTGCCCACGTCCAGCTTGACCGGCATGGTGTGGAAGGGGCTCACCCCACCGCCGACGGTGTAGAGCGCCAGTTTGCCGATGGCGATGGCCAGCCCGCCGTAGCCCTGATCGCCGAGGCCGAGGATGGCCGAGGAATCCGTCGCCACGATCATGCGCACATCGTTCCAGGGGTAGTTGCGCATCACCTTCACGGCGCGGTCGATGTTGATGGGCGACAAGGAGATGCCGCGCGGGCTCTGATAGCGATGGCTGAATTCCTGCACCGCCTCGCCGACCGTGGGGGTGTAGACGATGGGCATCATCTCTTCGAGGTGTTTCTCCAACAGGCCGTAGAACAGCACCTCGGAACGCTCCTGCAAGGCCCGCAAAAACTGGTATTTGGCGAGGGGTGATATTTCCCGGCGATACCCCCGGTACAGGCGTTCGATCTGCTGATCGAGGCTGTTGTACTGTGGCGGCAACAAGCCATCCAGCCCCAGGGCGATGCGCTCCTCCTGGGTGAAGGCGGTACCCTTGTTGGTCAACACCAGCCTGAGCAAGGCGATGCCTTGCAGATACACCTCCATGAACTGGTTGCCGTGAATGTCCTTCTTGATATCGAAATAGGGGCTGACGGGGATGTGGCCGGACATGGTTCTCATCGTTCCTGGTTGGAATCAACACAAGCTGCAAGCATACACGCTTCACCTCTTCCCGTGGGGCGGTCCTGGCCCTCACGGCGGTGGGGCGCGCGTAGCGGCCCCGCCGCCAGGACTCCCGCTCAGGGACGGTTATGGGCGTTGTGTTTCTTGTTCCAGACGTGAGCCGATTGACGGTTTTCCGCGTGTTGGATCGCCCGCTGCTCATGTGGTCCGACATGACCATCGGCCCCGGCCACAGCCTCGCGCCGTGTCACCTTGGCCTGACCATGCTCCAGGGCCGCCACTTCCTTATTGGTGAGCTGACCGCTTTCGAGGCCATGATCGATGCGCTTCTGCTGGTTGATGTTACGCTGCACATCCGCCTGCATGCGTTGGGACGAGGCGGAATTCGGGTTCCCTTGCTGGGCATCGTGTTTTTCGCGGTAGAGATCGCGACTCGCTTTATCCTGGGCCGCCTCCAGGCGCACCTTTTCGGCATTGCTGAGGTTCCCATCCCGCAACGCCCTGGATTCCATCTGCTCGACGCGGGTCTGTTCCTTCTCCAGCTTGGCCGCCTCGCGGGTGGAAAGCTCGCCGCTTTGCAGCCCCTCCTGGATGCGTTCCTGTTGATTGACGTTTCTCTGTACCGCCCGCTCCTGGGCCAGTACCGGCGCGGCCAGCGCCAGACAGAGCATGGAGGCCAGCATGGAGGTGTTGAACCTGGTCATCGGATGATCCTCTTGGTGTTGTTGTTTGATATGGATGCCTTCTTCATCGAGCGCCACGGCTTTCGTCTCGATGTTGGGGGAAAGGATAGCCGTCTGAAACTGAATGATGGCTGAACCTTGCGCCGCCATCAAAGCCGGGTGATGTCATCCGCGGCGAGTTGGTGCAACATCGCTCTTACCTCGGTGTCTATTGAAGCGGCGGAGTCAACCCCGGGTCACCACCATGAAGACGATCTCCTTTCTCCTTATATCGGCGCTCGGCCTCATCGGCATCCATGTACAGGCGCAGGAAGCGGCGGCTCCCACTGCCAGCGACCCCGGAGTGATTGTCAGGGTCGAGGAGGCCGTTCAGCGAGGAGTCCGAGCGACCATAAACGGCGTGGAACATGGCCTCGAAGTGACCGCCAGGGGTGTGGAACGCGGTGCCAGGGCCACCGCCAACGGCCTCGAACGCGGCGTCCAGGCGGCGGCTGGTGGAATCCAGGTCGGCGCCAATGCCACGGCCGAGGCGGCCAACAACCTGAGCAGGAAGATAGTGGGTTCGCCGGCGCCAGAGTCGAACCCGAGCCGATAACGCGGGCTCCGCCACCGATACCCAACCGGCGCTTGCCTGGGTCCTCAGCGCCAAGCCGGGGGTGATCGGCGGCCGGCGTTGTGAGATGCTGGCCCGAGTATGTCCAATCATCACAATCCCCCCCACGGCCCGGTCACCGCCCTGGCCCTGAGCGCCCTTGGCGTGGTCTATGGCGACATCGGCACCAGCCCCCTCTATGCCATTCGCGAGACCTTCGGCGGCGCCCATCCCCTCACCCCGGACGCGGAGCACATCCTGGGCGTGTTGTCGCTGGTGTTCTGGGCCATCGCTATCGTCGTCAGCACCAAATACCTGGGCTTCATGCTGAGGGCGGATAACCGGGGCGAGGGTGGGAGCCTGGCCCTGCTGGCCCTGGTCAGCCGCATCACCGGCCCAGCCGGCTTCAATGGCCTGGCGGCGGTGCTCGGTATCTTCGCCGCGGCGCTGTTCTACGGTGACAGCATGTTGACCCCGGCGATCTCGGTCTTGAGTGCCGTGGAGGGACTGGACGTAGCCCTGCCGGGTTTGTCCGCGGCCGTTCTCCCCATCACCCTGGTCATCATTCTGGGGCTGTTCAGCATCCAAAAACACGGCACCGCCCGGGTGGGGGCCTGGTTTGGACCCATCATGGCGATCTGGTTTCTCACCCTGGCGGTACTGGGTCTGGTCGGCATCCTGCGCCAACCCCAGGTGCTCCAGGCGATCAACCCCTATTACGCCTGGCATTTCGCCGTCCTCGACGGCGGTAACGCCTTTTTCGCCCTGGGGGCGGTGGTCCTGGCCATCACCGGCACCGAAGCCCTATACGCCGACATGGGCCATTTCGGCAAGCGACCCATCCGGCTCGCCTGGAGCCTTTTCGTTTTTCCGGCCCTGGTACTGAACTATTTCGGCCAGGGTGCCCTGATGCTGTCCAACCCCGAGGCCCGTACCAACCCCTTCTTCCTGCTGGCGCCGGACTGGGCCTTGTTGCCGCTGGTGGGGCTCGCCACCCTGGCGACGGTGATCGCCTCCCAGGCGGTGATCTCCGGCGCCTATTCCATGACCCGTCAGGCCATCCAATTGGGCTATCTGCCGCGGATGAAGATCAGCCACACCTCGGAGCAGGAGATGGGGCAGATCTACATCCCCTTCATCAACTGGACCCTGTTCATCTGCGTACTGGCCCTGGTGCTGGGATTCCAGTCTTCCTCCAATCTGGCGGCGGCCTATGGGGTGGCGGTCACCGGCACCATGATCATCGACAGCTTTCTGCTGGGCCTGGTGATGCTGTGGCTCTGGCGCTGGTACAGAGTACCGGCGGGCCTCTTGCTGCTCCTGTTTTTGAGCGTCGACATCGCCTTTTTCGCTGCCAACGCCCTGAAGATCCCCCATGGCGGCTGGTTCCCCCTCGCCATCGGGCTGATCGTCTTTCTGCTGCTCACCACCTGGAAGCGGGGCCGCGCCTTGCTGATGGCCCAGAACGCCCGCGATCAGATGCCGGTGGAGGTCTTCTTCCAGTCAGTCGTCGGCAGCGTACCCCGAGTGCCGGGTACGGCGATCTACATGACCGGTACCCCCGGCGGCATTCCCCACGCCATGCTGCACAATCTCAAGCACAACAAGGTGCTGCATGAGCAGGTAGTGCTCTTGACCGTGCGCACCGAGGAGGTGCCCCACACCCCGCCGCACCAACGCCTGGTGGTAAGCGAGCTGGGCCACGGGTTCTACCGCCTGATACTGCATTTCGGCTTCAAGGACGACCCGGACATCCCCCAGGCGCTGGGGATGTGGAAGCTGGAAGGAGAGGAGTTCGAGCTGATGAACGCCTCCTTCTTCATCAACCGCGAGACCCTGATCCCCTCGCGGATACCCGGCATGGCGCTCTGGCGGGAACATCTGTTCGCCTGGATGTCCCGCAACGCCACCAGCGCCATGAGTTTCTATCGCATCCCCCCCAACCGGGTGATCGAACTCGGCACCCAGATCGAGATTTGATCGAGTCGCGACCTACGGAGGATGGAAGGGCGAGCCGGGTAGGATAGGTGTTAACCCATCTTCAGCCGGGTAAGCCACGGCTCAGCCTTCCGGGCCTCGGCTGAAAATGGCCGGTTTTCGTTCTTCTGGAGAGAACAATATCTCTCTTGGAGTAGAATTGTTCTCGAATGGAGAACAAAATCAGATCCAAACACCCCTGGCCCCGGAGCCGATCCGGGCCTTCCGGATCGGTAGGCCGGTGTCGAGGCGCCAAGGGATGGTATCCGGAGATCCGCCGCCATGGGCTGGGATTCGCTCCGCTCATTCACAGCCTACAAGTTGCGGTTCCCGGCGGAGCGCGCTCAAAAGTCGAGCCGCCGAAAGGGGACCAGATCCGGCGGGCCATCGGCGAATAGCCAGAGTGGGGGTTGCCGGGAGTCCGCTGCCAGGGCGATGCAGGAACTGGAGCAGGTGCCGAAGCCATCGGGCCGGTCGAGGTTGATGGCGGCCTGGGGGCCGTCCTCGGGGAGGTAGTCGCGATCGGCGAGGAGCCGTTGCCAGGCCCGCCAGTCCTCTGGCGGTTCCGGGGTCGGCGCGGCGCGGAATCTGGGCAGGAAAACCCGCAATCTGGGCTGGCCGAGGTCGTTCAGTTCACCCGATGAGAGCATGTGGAGTCCAGGGGGGATCCGGATCAGTTCGATATGTTGCCCGCCATCGTTCTTCAACCAGCAACAATCCTCCCTGTTGCCGATGACCAAGTTGAATGGACGATAAGAATCCGGGTCCTTGGCAGCCAAGGCCCGCACCGCCCCAGCGACCGAATCATGTTGCAAAGCCTCCAGGACCAACTCACCGCGGCTGCGTTTGCCACTCTCGGGTCCCAGGGTACCGATGCGATTCATCACCACCGCCGCCAATCCCTGGTCGTTGATCCCCATCCAGCTCCCGCCGGCGAGCCGATCCAGGCCGGCCACCACGCCGGGTTGGTCGGGCCAGTGACGGGCGGGCGGAGCCGCCGGTCGGTGGCGCATCTCGTCCCGGTTGCCGGCCAGCAACAGGGGCCAGGTCTGGCCGGGACGCCGCAGGATGACCAGGGTGCACATCGGGATTCCTACCGCTCGGCGGCTCGCCTCATGGACGCGCCCCTTCTCCAGCGCTCGGAGTCGGGGCGGCGGGTGGCTCTCGTACCAGCTCGTAGTTCTCGGCGCGGACGCCGTGCAACAGCAGATCGACGTTGTCCACCGGCACCCCCAACATCTCCAGGGCATGGGCCGCCAGGCGCAAACTACTCTCGATGGCCTCCGGATAGGCCAGGGTGGCGCCGGCCTCGATCAGGCGACCGCTCGCCTCCAGATCCCGCGCCCGGACGATGATCGGCAGGGCCGGGTGGCTGTGGCGCAAATGGGCGATGGCCCGCAGGCTGGTCGGTTCGTGATCTATGGTGAGGACCACCAGGGATGCCTGTTCCACATGGGCGGCCTGGAGCAATTCCGCATCCCCGATGTCGCCATAGAAGATCGGGAAACCGTCCGCCTTGCCCTGGGCCACCCGCGCCGGTTTGGTGTCGAAGCCGATGAAGGGGATGCCGCTGTTGTGCAACAGGGTGGCGACGATATGACCGACCCGCCCGTAACCGCCGAGGATGACCTTGACAGTGGTCGTCTCCTGATCCGCATGCCGGTAGCCCAGACCACCCCCGCCCAGGGGGGTGGCCGGTTCCAGGCGCTGGGCCAGGGTATCCCCGAGCCGCACCAGCAGGGGCGTAATCAGCATGCTGATCGAGATCACGCCGATGGCGACGACGAAGGTGGCGTCGTCGATGACCTGCAACGCCTTGGCCGATCCCAGCAGCACAAAACCGAACTCGCCCCCCTGGGCCAGCAGAAAGGCCACCCGGGTGGCGATCTGGCGCGGCAGACCGAAGGCCAGGGCGAGCCCGAACATGACCGCGAGCTTGATGAGAACGATGATCGACACCTGGCGGAGAAAGTCGAACGGTTGGGCCGCCAGGGCGCCGAGGTCGATGGACATCCCCACGGCGACGAAGAAGAGGCTCATCATCAGGCCCTTGTAGGGCTCGACGATGACCTGGACTTGCAGGCTGTAACGCGAGCCGGACAAGAGCAGGCCGGTGACAAAGGCGCCCAGGGCCATGGAGAGTCCGGCCTCGTGCACTACCCAGGCGGGGAAGAATACCGCCAGCAGCACCACCGTCAGAAACCCGTCCCGATGCCCCAGTCGGGCCAGGCGTTCCAGGGCGAAGGGTACCAAGAATCGGCCGAACACCCAGAGCGCTCCCAGCAGGCCGATGACGATGAGCAGCCGTTCCCAGAGGGGCACCGCGGCGGCGAGCGGGGCGGCATCGGAGAGCAGGGGCACCATGGCGAGCAGGGGGACGATGGCCAGATCCTGCATGAGCAGGATGGCGAAGGCGGTGGTGCCCTGTCGGCTGGCGATCTCGCCCCGTTCCTGCAACAACTGCATGACAAAGGCGGTGGAGGAGAGCGCCAGGGTGAACCCGATCAGGATCGCCACCGGCCAGGAAGCCGGGGAGAGCGCCCAATAGACGGCGATGCCGGCGCCGGTGAGCAGGATCTGCAAGGAACCCAGGCCGAAGACCTCCCGTCGCAACGCCCAGAGGCGGGCGGGCTTCATCTCCAGACCGATGAGGAAGAGCAGAAACACCACCCCCAGCTCGGTAAAGTGACGGACATCGTCCACATGGGTGGTGATGTAGGGCCCCGGGGAATGGGGACCGACGATGACACCCGCGACCAAAAGCCCGAGCAGGCTGCCGAGCCCCAGGTACTTGAACAGGGTCACCGTGATGGAGGTGACCACCAGCAAGAGGACCGCCGAGACGACGAAGTTGTTCAGATCCAAGGGCAGGCTCCAGGGGTTGGCTGGCCGGAAACATCGATCGGGACCGGAGATCCCGACCCCTGGGCCATGAGCTGAGTCCTGAAAGCGGGCATTTCAAGCCGAGCCGTCGGGAAGCCCTGTGGTGGTCGTTGGAGACGATTCAAATTCCGCTGGCCGGAAACTATCATATTCGTATTTGGGGCCGTCTTCGGCTCTCCAGCGCCAGCCCAATGAATACCTTCCCCCGCCCCCGAGGGGCCCCTTTCTCTCTCCCACCGCACCCCATCCGGCGCGCGCATTCCAATGCGAGGGCGGTAGCCCCGGTTATGGGAACCCAGGTTTGGGATTGGCAAACCGGCTCTGGACAAGGGCCTTCAGGGTGGCGCCCATGGCGCAAAATCTTACCGAAGCAAAAGGGTGATGCATGAACGACAGTGAACGTCCACGGCTCGCAACCATCCTGGTGGTGGACGATACCGCCGAGAATCTCTTCCTGCTCAACGACCTGCTCAAAGACCTGTACAAGGTGAAAGTAACCACCAACGGATCCCATGCCATCAGGATCGCAACGGGCGACTCGCCGCCCGATCTCATCCTGCTCGACGTCATGATGCCCAGAATGGATGGTTACGAGGTCTGCCGGCGGCTGAAGGCCGACCTACGCACCCGGGAGATTCCGGTGATCTTTCTCACCGCCAGGTCTGATGTCGAAGACGAGCGCCACGGCCTGGAACTCGGGGCCGTGGATTACATCACCAAGCCCTTCAGCCCAGTCATCGTGCTGGCCCGGGTGAAAACCCACCTCGCTCTCAAGGCGGCCACCGACTACCTGCGGACCAAGAACTTCTTTCTCACTCACGAAGTCCTGCGGCGTAACGAAGAGATCGAACGGCTTCACTCCGGTATCTCGGTGCAGGAAATCGACCTGAATATGCTCACAGAGGTGGTGAAGCAGTTGAATGGGTTGCTCGATAGCCGGGATAGCGAATCCCTGGCCTGCTTCGTCAATCACGAGGATCTGCTGCGCGCCGCCTTTCCCACGCACATCGAGGAGATACGTAACGCCATGTGCACCCACAACTACAGCCTGGCCCTCGGCCTGCTCGAGAATGCCGGGGCGCCTTGGGGTATCGAGATCCCCTGAGAACCTCTGGAGCAGGGAAAGTGACAGGCAACCCTGGCCCCGGCGAGCGTCGCCGACCAGCCAGATCGGGCACCGAGCATGAATTCGCCGCGGAGAGAAAGGCTCAACAGAAATGGGTATTGGTGCTCAGCGGTTTCGGGCACTGGCCGAAAATAACCATCTTTGTTCTCTTGCCGAGAACAATACCCCCATGGAAGCGGATTCGTTCTCGAATGGAGAACGAAAAATCGGCTACAAGTTTCGAGTTGGTTTGACCGACTGACAACCCCATATCGCGGCGAAGGGGTCTGTACCACCACAACCAACAACAGGGAGACCAGCACATGACCATCAATCCCCAACAAGCGCGGGTGCTGAGCCGCGGCCGCTATGCCGCCAGTCTGGATGCCGGCCCGGAAGAGACCTATGACCAGGAATTCGAGGGCCTGGTGCGCCAGATGCTGGTCCGCCTGGGAGAAAATCCCGAGCGCGAGGGACTGCGACGCACCCCGCTCCGGGTGGCGAAGGCCATGGATTTCCTCACCAGCGGTTATGACATGCAGGCCGAGGAGGTGATCCGGGACGCCATCTTCCATGAGGCTTGCCAGGACATGGTGTTGGTGCGGGACATCGAGTTCTATTCCCTGTGCGAACACCATGTGCTGCCCTTCTTTGGCCGCGCCCATGTGGGTTATCTGCCCAGCGGCAAAGTAGTGGGCCTGAGCAAGGTGGCGCGGGTGGTGGATGTGTTCGCCCGTCGGCTGCAGGTGCAGGAACGCCTGACCAGCCAGATCGCCGATGCCCTGATGCAGGGGCTCGATGCCTATGGGGTGGCGGTGGTGATGGAGGCCAGTCACACCTGCATGATGATGCGCGGGGTGCAGAAACAGAATAGCACCACGGTCACCAGCGCCATGCGCGGCACCTTCGCCAGCGACGCCCGCACCCGGGCCGAGTTCATGGGCCTGCTGCGGGGTTAAGAAACTATTTGGAAACCTTCGCCTCCCGGGCATCGAGCGGAAAGGCCCGATTTTCGTTCTCTTTTTGGCAATAAATAAAGAAATAAAGCGATTATTGTTCTCTTGATGAGTACAATAATCGCAGGAACAGACCTTGGCCCCGAGGCGCGGAAGCGGTAGCGAGCCGAGTAGGTCGGCAATCCTTTGCCGACACTCCCTGATCGGCATCAAATGGCGGCAAAGGGTTGCCGCCCTACGAGTTCGGAAGTTGCCACGAGCACGTCCAAACAGCTTCTACGGCAGGGCCGGCTGCAGCGCCTCCCGGGCGCGCTGGAAGCGAGCCTCCAGGGTTTCCGCCACCTCTGTCGGGGCCGGTCCACAGGTATACCATTCCTCGATCAGACGCGAGGCCCGTTCCAGGGGGTCCTTCTCTCCCGTCCGCAGGTGTTCGCTCAGGCGGCTGACCTGGAAGGCCAGCCTGGCCTGGGTCTGATCCGGTGGAGAGGCCACCCCGGAGAGGATCTCCAGATGCAGACAGAGCTCTTCCCGCCGCGTCTTGTTCGCCGCTTGGGCGGCAAGATAGTCGTCCAGGATGGAGCCGCCGCTCAGTCGGGCCTGGCGGGCCTGTTGAAAGCGGAGTTCCATCCGCCGATACAGGGCCTGATCGACGAGGCTCCCCATGGCCTGCCAGGCGGCCTCCAATGCCGCCACCTCCCCCTCGCCCGCGGCATCGCCCTGGATCAGCCGCTCCATGGCGCGACAAAGATCCCCAAACCTGGCCAGTTGGGTGCGCTCCCGCTCGATCGCCTCCTGTTCCAGTTGCACCAGTCGCTGACGATAGGCCTGTTGGGCCTCCCGCCATTCACGCTCCAGGGTGGCGGCTGAACTGGTGGTGGGGAGGGGCAGACTGGCCGTCTCTTCCCAGCGTTCCCACAATTCGGTATAGCGCTCCGCCATGGCGGCCGCCTCCTCTCCCGGTCGCGCCAAGTCCCGCAAGGCCTGAAGCAGCCCTTCACGCAGGCTGAGATTTTGCCCCAGGGCTTTTCCCATGGCCTCCAATTGCTCACGGCGGCGGGCAAAGACCGCATCGCAGGCGGCACGGAAGTGTTTCCACAGACGGTTCTCGTCTTTCTGCCGACCGGCGACCGTGGTATGCCATTCCCGTTGCAGCCGCTTGGCCTCGTCCATGGCCCGGTGCAGATCCGGTTCCTGAAGCAGGGCCTCGGCCCGGGCGATGAGGTCCTTTTTCAACGCCAGGTTGCGGTTGCGTTCGGCGGAGAGCTGCTGATCCAAAACCCGCATCGCCTCCCGAAAGCGTTTCTCCAGGCCATGACGGAAACGGGCGTCGGTGGGTCCGCTGGCCGCCCAGGCGTTACGCATCTCCTGTTCGGCCCGCGCCGCCCGCTTCCAATCCATCTGCTTCCAGTCGGCCTTGGCGAGGAATTCCTCCAACTGGGCGCAGAGGGCCTCGCGCTGCTGCCGATGCTGTTCCCGTTCCCGCGCCTGTTGCTCCAGATAGGGGCGGCAGCGTTCGTAGGCCTGCTCGGCGGCGGTGTTGAAGCGGTCCCAGAGGGGATGGTTGAGAGGCGAGCCCCCCTTGTCCAACGCCTTCCATTCTTCCCGCAGCTCGACCAGGCGTAGCGACACCTCTTCCAAGGGCAGATCGACGTGGACGAGTTCCTCGGCCCCTCGACACAACTCCTCCCGGTGCTGGTCCGTACCCCAGCGGCGCCAGCTCTGGAGCTCCTTGACCTGACCAGCCAGGCGATGGAGCTGGGCCTCGAAGCCTTGATAGCGCTTGGCCGGAACACCGCTGGCCGCGATCAGGGCGAGGCTGGCCTGGAGGCTCTGAAACAGGGGCTCGGCCTTGCGCAGCTCGCCCTCGGCCAGGTGCTGTTCGAGTTCGGCGATCCGCGCCTGGAAATGTTCGAGCCTTTGTTCGGCGACATGCTTCTGTTTTTCCAGACGTTCTTCCAGCTCCTCGCGCAGGCCGACGAAGTCGGTGCGCAGGCCCGGCTCCAGTCCCTCCGCCCCCAGCAGCTCGTTCCCATCCTCGATGAGTTGCTGGCTGTCCCGTTGTTGCAGGGGCGAACTCTGCTCCAGGTCCGCCTTCGTCCGCCGGATCAGTTCTTCGAGTCGCTCGTTGGCCTCGTGCTGTCGTCGCAGCCGGAGCGCCCGCTGTCCGATGCTGTCGAGCGCCTGATGCAGATTGCGTTCAAAGAGCCTGTTCTCGGGTTCGGGAAGGTCATCCAGGATGGCCCATTGTTCCTTCACCCGCTCGGCCAGGGACTCCAGGGCGAACTCGCTCTCCCAGGTGGCGGCGCCGATCAGTTCGTCGAGCAGGGCACCTTTGTCCTGCCGCACCCGTTCCCTGGCTTCGGCTTCTTCCAGTTGCTGCTGATTGGTGCGGCGATACTCCTCGAAGGCGGTCAAAAAGCCCTGGCGCGCCTGGGAGTAACGCTCCCGCCACTCGGGCTCGGCCTCGGGCTCCAGCGCCGCCCACTGGCTGTCCAGGTGATCGAGCAGTACCCGGTCTTGCACCCAGCGCTCATAGCGCCCGAGACGTTCGACCTTTTCGCACAGCTCGGCGCATTGAAGCCGTACCCGTTCCGGGATGGCCTCCTGCTCGGCGATGCGTTTGAGTTTCTGGCGGGCCAGGCGGTAGACGTTGGTATCCTTTTTGCCGATGCGACGCAGGATTTGCTGCAATCCCTCCTTGGTTTCGATCCGCTCGGCGGCGAAGGTGCGAATCCCGGCGCTGGAATCCTGCACCGCGCAGAGTACGAGCAATTCCTCGCTGGTCATCCGGGCGATGGCGGCCCGCCTCAGCTCGGTATCCCGGGCGCTGGTGGCGAGGTGTTCGAGCAGGCGTTCGTCCTGAAGTTGTTCCAGATAGGCCAGGCGTTCCGCCAGCGACGGGCTGTCCGACTCCTGCCCCGCCAGCAGATTGCGATAGCGGGCCGTAGCCATCTCGCGCACCGTGGCATCCCCATCGCCGTGGGCGAGATGGCTCAGGGTGACCAGGTGCCTGAGTCGTTTACAGGCGGTACGCCGGACGCTGGGGTCCAGGTCCTTGGTGGCGACCTCGGTCAGGGTCGTCTGATCCTCCGCCGGGAGTGCCTCCACCGCCTGGCGCCGCACATCCGCATTGCGATGCTGCCACTTCGGCTTGAGAAAGTACTTGAAGATCATGGCGACACCCCGTGACGAGATCAAAAGAAGATTATTTTAGCGCGCTCTACCGGGGAAATGGGGAGGTGCGCATAGCGAATGGCTGAGGGGTGGCGGTGGTCGGGAAACATCAGGCCGTCGACGGGATCGTAGACCATGGTCTAAGGTGAATTCTAGAAACCATCATACCAGCCGTAGGGCGGCAACCCTTTGCCGCCATTGGGTGCAGAATCAGTCGTCGGCATGGGAATGCCGACCTACAAGCTGGTAGTGCCTTTTCCGGTACTCGCCTAATGCCTCGCCGGGGGTTTCGGCGGGGCGGGCGGGACGGGGGAGTTGGGTACCAGGGCGACCTCGTCGCCGTCCTCCAGCCTGGTGAAGAGTTCGCTGAACTGTTTGTTGACGGTGATCCTTAGCGCCTTGTCGGCGAGCAGGTGGGCGTTCTCCGGTTCGCGTCGACGCAATGACTCGAGCAGGTCGCCGACCGTAGTCAGGTCTTCGGGCAGCACCAGGTCGAGATGGTCTCGGCGGAGCTTTTGCACCAGATAGGAAAAAAAGAGGATCTTGATGCGTCGCCCCGGGCGCTCGCTGGGATCGGGTTGGCGCTGGTACCCCATCTCCTCCAAGCGGTGGAGATACTCGGCCCAGTTTTGCTCCCGATTGAGCCCGAGTTCATAGAGGCTGTCCCAGGAATAGATGCCGGTGTCGTGGCCGTCGTCGAAGATCAGCCGGATCGCATACTGGCCCTGGGGTTCGATGCGATCGATATTGACGTTCTCCTTGCCGACCACCGGCTGGCGCATGGCGCGGACTTCGGCGGCGCGGGAGAACACGCGCAGATATTCACAGGGCAGCTCGAACTGGGCGCCGTCGGCGAAACGGATGGACAGCAGCCGTGATTTGCGGTGGAGATTGATCTCGATCGGGAGGCGTTGACTCTGGGCGTCGCTCATGCCGGGGGCTCCTGGGGATATGGATACGTCACGCACTTGGGGGTGGTCGACCCTGGGCTCAAGTTCCCTGGATGCGGTCGTAATAGCGGGCACGATAGAGCAGGCGCCGGTGTTCCAGGTCCTCGAAGCCGCTCCGGGTATGGAGCACATTGTTGCAGAGCAAGCCCCAGCCGGCCTGGAGCTTGCCTCGGAAATGCCAGGGCGAAGGCTGATTGAGAAACTCCTTGAGCCGGGCCACCGCCTCCTGGACTCCGGCGTCGTCCAGCCAGTGGATGCTCCGGCTGCGATCGGTATAGCGCATGTGCAGATGACCGTCGGGGGCGACGGCGAAGACCGGCCCGGTCACGGCCTCGCGAACCCTTTCGCCGCCGCTGTCGTTCGGCGGGATGGTCATGGCCCGGGGATGCATGAGGGCGCGGATCAGTTCGGGGTCCTGATCCCGCAGATGAATATAGAGGATCTCGTGGTCGAGCAGGTCGTTTTCGCCGCCTTGATCCGCCGGTTGCACACAGTGGAGGATGAGACCATGGATCTGCTGCCCGGCGTCGTTGTAATAGCCGTCCGTATGCCAGGCGATGGGTCGGTTGGTGTAGGGGATGTAGCCACGGTGGAAGGCGTCGGCGTGCACGCTCAGGGAGGAGATGGCGTCCTCGTCGGCGCCTTTGTTGTGATCCAGGCGGTGCAGGCCGAAGGTCCCGCCAATGGACTGGATGATGTCCTTGTCCGCGTCGGTGCCGGTGCGACCCACATAGATGGCCATGTTGGTGCGGCGACAGAGGCGGCGCAAGGTCGCCTGTTCGATGCTGGTCAAGCGGCGGGGATCCTGGATCTCGACGATCAGGTCCTCGAGTTCTTCCGGATACTCGGCCAGCTTGGCGTCGCGCCAGGCTTGATAAGCGGAATGGTTATTGAGATCGAAGGGGTTTTCGCCGGCGTTCACAGGAGCAAGATCCTCGTCGTAAACATGATAATTTGCTAATATTACTCCCCATCAACGGTTTTTTGCTGCTCTGGTGTAGCCGCCATGACTTCTCTTTCAGTGCCGCGTCCTCAACTCCCCCGCCTGTTCGGCGCCCCCCTGCGACTGGTCCCGGAGCGGGTACACAGTCTGGTGGCCGCCACCCTGTTGGAACGGATCTTCGCCCGCGAACTGGCCCGGGGCGAGCTGGATTTTCTCCAGAATCGCCGCCTGCGTATCCGGGTACGGGACGCCAATGTCAGTTTCGCGGTGGGTCTGGAAGGGCCGGGATTCGTTGCCCTGGCGTCCGATGTCGAGGTGGATCTCAGTGTGAGCGGTTCCCTGTATGACTTCATGCTGCTGATCACCGGGCGGGAAGATCCGGACACCCTGTTTTTCCAACGCCATTTGCGCCTGGAGGGGGACACGGGTCTGGGCGTCCATGTAAAAAACTTCCTCGCCTCGGTGGATACCGCTTCCTTGCCCTTGTCCGGCCTGGTCAACCCGACCTTGGCGCAGTGTCTGCGCTGGTACGAGCGCCTCGCCTGAGCGCTGGTTCGTAAGCGGCGGCGAATTGGGCCAGCCTTCCGCTCAGCGCTTGGGGCGGACCCACTCCTGGGATGGCGGGGGTTGCCATATCGGCGGTTTCTGGCCTTTCGGGAACCAACCGCCCTGGGTCATGCGGAGTTCTTCGTAATAGACAGCAAAATCGCTTATATAATCAAGAGACTCCATAATTCCTTTGGGTTGCGTCAAGCTCTCCCGCCAATGCTTTTTGTCCATGGTGCCGAGAATCAGGTAGGGATTCCCGATGGCCTCCGGGTGCCCCCGCTGGTGGAACGTCAAGGTCAGCAAATGTTCGATGACCGGCTTGTGGGCAACCAGTAGCTCGCAATTCCCGCAATAGCGACAGGTATAGTTCAATAACACGAAATGCCCGGGATCGATATGGATCACCAGGGGAAGTTTCCGCTGTCCGGTTTTGCCATCGCATACTGGGCAAGATGAGAGGCGCTGATCCGGATAGGGATTCAGCATGAAGCCGTAACGGGGCGGCAAAGCGCCGAAATGGGTATCAGTCACCTGATCGCTCACTTCAAACACGTCTTCGATGTCTTTTGCCGGGGTTCGGTGGCGGAAGGAGATGTTGTTCTTCCACCACCTCGTAATGGGTCTCGATGATACTGGCCTCGCCCTGGAGTCCTTCCCGTCGCAGGCGCCGTCGCAACCACCAGAGGCGTACCCCCACTACCGCGGCGACGGCGGCCAGGATCCCCAGAATGACGATACCCAGGGTCAAGCCCACAAAGAGCACCAGGATGGCGACCGCCACAGCCAGGATACGCTCCGGCCACCCCAGTTTCGGGGGATACTTCATTTCGACGCGCATGGGTTGTTTCGCTCTTCTGAATCTCGGCTTGGGTAGTTGGCAGGTCGGGGCCGTCTCCCATCGACTGGCCCCCAAGTCTCGACAGTAGGGTCCGCTGGCCTCAGCTTCAAGGGGCGCCCGGGCGTTCGCATGGACTGGAAGTGTCGGCGCTCCCGGGCCGGGGCTTGTTGGTTCGGTTTTCGTTCTCCAAATAAGAACAATACCGATTTTATATGGCTATTGTTCTTCTTTTGAGAACAAAAGCCGGCCATTTTCGGTCGATGCCCGGAGCTACATCAGGTTCACACCAATGTCCTGTAGGACTTGTCTCGCCTCATCGGAGCCGAGTCTGGCCGTCCCGCTACAGCGTCCGACGAGCAAGTTGGTTCCCAGGGACTGGCCTGGCCCCGCCCTGGAGCCGATAGAACTCCTCCACATAGGCCTCCAACCGCTGCTCGCTGATGGCGGCCCGCAGATCCCGCATCAAGGTCTGGTAATAATGCAGGTTGTGGATACTGTTGAGGCGGGCGCCGAGGATCTCGCCGCAGCGATCCAGATGCCTGAGATAACTCAGGCTGTAGTGCCGACAGGTGTAGCATGAGCAGAGGGGATCCGGGGGACCCTCGGCGTCCCGGTATTTGGCATTACGAAGACGCACCAGCCCATGATGGGTGAAGAGATGACCGTTGCGGGCATTGCGGGTCGGCAGCACGCAGTCGAACATATCTATGCCCCGGCACACCGCCTCCAAAATATCCGCGGGCGTCCCCACCCCCATGAGGTAGCGTGGAGCCTGGATCGGCAACTGTTCCCCCAGGCGATCCAGGATGCGCCAACGGTCGGCCGGCGGCTCCCCCACGGAAAGACCGCCTACCGCATAGCCGTCGAAGCCGATCGCCCTCAGGCCCATCAAGGACGCCTCCCGCAGGTGATCGTACACCCCGCCCTGGACGATGCCGAACAAGGCCGCGGGGTTGTCGCCATGGGCCAAACGACTGCGTTCCGCCCAGCGCAGGGAGAGTTCCATGGAATGGCGGGCCTCCGCCTCCGTCGCCGGGTAGGGGGTGCACTCGTCGAAGACCATGACGATGTCCGACCCCAGCTCCCGCTGGACCTGCATGGATTCCTCCGGCCCCATGAATACCTGACGTCCGTCGATCGGCGAGCGAAAAGTGACCCCCGCCTCCTTGATCTTCCGCAGCTTCCCCAGGCTGAAGACCTGAAAGCCGCCGGAGTCGGTGAGAATGGGCCGCTCCCAGTGCATGAAGGAGTGCAGATCTCCCAGGCGCCGGATGACTGACGTGCCCGGTCTCAGCAGCAGATGGAAGGTATTGCCGAGGATGATCTCGGCGCCCAGGTCTTCGAGTTCCTCCGGCGTCATCGCCTTGACGGTGCCATAGGTTCCCACGGGCATGAAGGCCGGGGTCTGCACGACGCCGCGGGGGAAAAGCAAACGCCCGGTTCTGGCCTGGCCCGAAGTAGCGAGCACTTCAAAACGCATACCCATTCCTGGTGCCCATCTCAAGGCCATGGGGAACGAAAGGAAAAATGCTTGACATTGATGTCCCAAATATTAGAGAATAATCATATACTGAACATTCACTCATGAATGTTCAGTGCAACTCCTCCATCCTCCTTTGGTGGAACTTTAGCGCGGCATCCCCAAGCCGCGCTTTTTTTTGCCCGCTATCTTCCCACCCCGGCCTCCAACCTGGTGATCAGCATGGCGTCGCCATAGCTGAAAAAGCGGTATCCCCCGGCCACGGCGTGACGATAGGCGGCCATGACGACATCGAAACCGCCGAAGGCCGTCACCAGCATCAGCAGGGTCGAGCGGGGCAGATGGAAGTTGGTGATGAGGAGGTCCACACAACGGAAAGGATATCCCGGACGGATGAAGAGCCGTGTCTCGCCGCGGAAAGGCCGGATCCGACCGGAGGCGGCGGCGGTCTCCAGGCTGCGGACGCTGGTCGTCCCCACCGCGACCACCCGCCCCCCTCGCGCCCGGGTTTCGGCGATCAGCTCGCAGGTGGTCTCGCCCACCTCCATATATTCGCTGTGCATTCGATGGGCCTCGAGATTCTCGCCCCGCACCGGCTGAAAGGTCCCGGCACCGACGTGCAACGTAACCCAGGCCCGACGCACCCCCAGGCGTTCAAGGTCCCGCAAGAGGTCGTCATCGAAGTGCAGACCAGCCGTTGGGGCGGCGACGGCCCCCGGAACACGGCTGAACACGGTCTGGTAGCGTTCCTCGTCCAGCGCCGTCGGGCTACGCTCGATATAGGGTGGGAGCGGAATCTGTCCACAACGCTCCATGAGGGAGTAAACATCCTCTCCCAGGACCCGCAGCTCGAAGAGTTCGTCCCGACGCCCCAGGACTTCGAGCGCCTCAGCCCCATTCAGCCACAACCTCGCTCCCGGCCGCGGCTTCTTGCTGCAACCCAGATGCGCCAGAGCCAGATCCGGCCCCAGGAGCCGCTCGATCAGGATCTCGACCTCCCCTCCTGTAGTCTTGTGCCCGTGGAAACGCGCCTTCATGACCCGGGTATCGTTGCCTACCAGGAGATCGCCGGGCCGCAAGCGGCTGAGCAGATCGGCGAATCCCAGATCCAGGGTCTCGCCCTGGTTGCCGTCGACCACCAGCAGACGGGACTGGCGACGCTCCGGCAAGGGATACTGGGCGATCAGCTCGTGGGGAAGGAAATAATCGAAGTCCGTGAGGCGCATGGCGGGGGCATCTTATACCATTTCGCCTCCGCCTCAACCGATCCATCCCAAGCCGGCCGAGAAGTTACCCTGAGCGGACGAAATACCGCCTCAGCCGTTGAGCGAAACCCGGCCGCCATTCGGCCAGCACCAGGCTGATGTTGTCGCAACCGCCGTCACACCTCTCCCGGGCCAGGGCGACGAATTCAGCGGCCCGATGTTGGCCGAGGGGACCGGTGGGGAGGCGACCCATGAGAGTCTCCGGCTCGATCGCCCCCCAGAAACCGTCGCTGCAGAGGAGAAAGACATCACCCGGCTCGACCAGGCTGGCGCCTAGATCGGGTTGCGGGGGGCGATCGCCCCCCAGGCGCATATAGAGTTGGCTCCTGAGCATGGCTTCGGGGAGATCGGCCGGTCGAGCCTGGGGAACCCTGGCCAGCAGGGCGGCCAGGGAGTGGTCGGTGGTACGGCTGAGCGCCTTTCCCCGCCGGAAATGGTAGATCCGGCTGTCTCCCACATGGGCCCAGGCGGCTTCCGCCTCCGCCAGGTAGAGCAAGGCGCAGGTGCTACCCGGTGCCGGTAGCTCTCCGGCCGTCGCCACGCCGATCGCCACATGGGCCTCATGGCAGATGCGTTCCAGCAGCGCCCCCGGCGGTTCCGAATCCAGAAGGCGGAAACAGGCCCGGGCGGTATCGACCAGGGTTTGCGCCGCCAGGGCCCCATGCTGGTAGCCGCCCATGCCGTCGCCGACGACCAGCAGGTGTCGCTTCCCCTCACTGGAACTGATGACGGCCAGCCGATCCTCCTGCTCATGGCGCTGACCGATGTCTTGAGCGAAATCGAAGATCCAAGGCATGTGGGGTCTCAGGTTGTCTTAAATCTGGCCGTCCCGGTTGCCAAAGGAGCCGGCCTTACCATTCGTTTTCCCGCAGGCGTCGTCCCACCCCGGGAACCAGGGGAGGGACCGCCTCAGGGATGCTATCAGGCCAGGCGCCGAACTGGACAGAGGCGGGTTCGGGCACCGGTTCGGAGCGAACGGAGCGGGCGGTCAAGCGTTCTTCCCCGGTTGTGGTCGCCGCAGGCGGGGGTTTGACCGGCTCGGCTTGTCCGGCGGTTGAAATACCGGGTATCGAGGGGCTTACGGCGGGCGCGGCGGGACCTGGGAGTGGGGGCTCGCCCCGGGTCCCGATCCGGGGAATCTGGACCTGGAGAGCCGTTTCGGTCTCGATCATCAGCAACAGCACCACTACCACCAGGGTACTGAGTGCCGCCGCCGCCAACATCCAGAGGAAAGGCGGAGAGCCGATCAGGGGCGCTTCATGAGGGCGGGCGCGCCGCATCGCTCGGCCCGTGGTCCTGGTCCCCAACATCAGGAAATCCGTCACCTCGTCGTTCAATTCCCGGATAGCGGCCAACATCGCCTCCGCCGAGGCAAAACGATCGTCCGGCGACTTGGCGATCAGGCGTTCCAGCAGGGATTGATAACGACGCAGTTCGGGAGGAAGGCGTGGGATGGGTTCGGTGATATGGGCCAGAATGATCTCCACCGCGGTCCGGCCCTGGTAAGGCTTGGTCCCGGTCAACATCTCGTAAAACAAGATGCCGAGCCCATAGATATCGGTCCGACCGTCCAACAGGCTGGATTGGGCCTGTTCCGGGCTGAGGTAGTAGGGAGTCCCCAGACTCAGGCCATCGAGGGTGAGTCCACTCTCGACATGGATTTGCTTGGCGACGCCGAAATCGGTGAGGATGGGCGTCCCATCCAGGTGAAAGAGGATGTTGGCCGGTTTGATATCGCGATGAATGATGCCCTGCCGGTGGACATGGGCGAGGCAGTCGCCGATGGTCTCGAGCAGATCCAGCGCCTCCTCCGCGCTCATCCCCCGGGCGATACGGGCCTCCAGATCGCCTCCTTGCAGGTACTCCATGGAGATGTAGGGGCGTCCCTGGGCGAGCCCCACATCGTGAATGGTGATGATGTGGCGATGGTTGAGGGAGGCGATGAGGCGGGCCTCGTTGAGGAAACGCTCGGTCTGGGCGGGCTGCTCGAATTTCCGCAACAGTTTCAGCGCCACGGGCCGGTTCAGGGATTCCTGGATCGCCAGATAGACGCTGGCCATGCCGCCTTCGGCGATGAGGTGTTGGACGCGGTAACCGGGGATATCCGGCAACGGGAGTCCCGGCGAGGCTGAGGAGGGCGGCGAACTCATGGCTTCATCCATTGCCGAGCCCAGTCCCGATACCTCACACCCAATCTTGGCCTGGGGAGGACCCACCGAGCAGCCGTCCAGCCCTGGGCTAGGTTCCACCAAGTGTTCAATGAAAATCTCCCCCTCGCCTGGCTTGTTGACGATGAGTATGGGAGGAATAGCCGGGAAAAAACAGAGTCCGACGCCGACACCACAGAACTCCCGGCTTGCTTTCCCGACAGTGCCCATATTCTTCTTCCAGGGCCATGGCAACTTGACTGGGATCGCGAGGGGCCAAATACTTCCAGCCTGGCAGACAGGCGGCCTTCTCCCCTCACCCCCTTGCTGACTTAGGACTGTCGGACAAAACCTTACAACGCCCATAACCATCAGACGGCCAACCCAGACTGGCTGGCCGCTGGAGGTTTTGTCCGCTAGCCCTGAGCGGCTAACGAAACCTGTTCCGAACGCCAATCTTCAAGGAGTACATGCCATGAGCGACAAAGACGATAAAGTCGAACTGCAGAAAAGCAAAGAATTCCAGATGAAACTGGTTTTACCCGAAGCGGGCGAAGAACCCATAAACAAAGCTAAAGTCGACCAGGAACTCTTCAAACTGGTCACGGATACCATCACCTCGATCGTCAAAAGACATACCGCAGCAACCGAGCCTCTATTGAATTTTGATATTAACAAATGTATTCATCGGGAAGGCATACGCTACGACACCAAAAATAACTTGTTGAAGCAACACAACCTGACCCTAGCCATCGAAGCCACCGATAAGCGCACCAAGCTCAAGTGCAAGGAACACAATTTCATACCTGAGTTACTATTCGAGAACGCGGCAGAATCCATCTGTTTCCCGGATATCCAGGCATCCAAAAACTATGACAAGCACGGCACCAAATTTAAGCTGGAAGAAGACCTGCACTTCAGCAACCTCAAGTATTGCGCCTCCGGCTCCCTATTTGTCAAAGGCTGTAGCACCCAGGTCGAGACGCTGGCATTTTTCAGCCACTATTTCCCCAAACTGGAGAAACTTCTGTCGGACTCCACTCCGCTGAAAATCTTGTCCCATTGGGACGAAACCGTATTCGATGATATGCGGGTCGAGTGGGAGGGTACGGTATTTTATGATTGGATGTTGGTCAATCGCTGGGATTGGGGTACCAAAAAACTGCTTGAGTCGGAACTCTCGTTCAAAGTGGAGAACGAAATGGATAAAAAGTGGGAATATGATGTTCTGGGCAAGGCCAACCGACTTTACCTTGAGTTGAAAAAAACCGGTATCTTTATGGCGGCACCCCCCATCTTTTTCTACGACAAACCGGTTTCTTCCGTTGATATCTGCGTCTGCCCCAAATAAATAGGCATTCGCCGCTCCACTTCAGGTAGGTTCGTTCGTTCAGCCGCTCAGTCTGAAGGAACGCCGAATACCCGGGGCCGGTACTCTCTCGGATCGCCGTACCGGCCCAGCGAAACTGCCGCTGTAGCCCGAATCTCTAGCCCGCCGTTCGCACCGCAATCAGTCCAACCGCAGGATCCGGCTTGTCCCGGTGTCGCTGGGCGATGGCGTGGAAGAGATCGGCCTGATCGAGCAGGGCGTCGACGACGTCCGGGTCGAAGTGGATGCCCTTTTGTCTGAAGATCATGTTCAACGCCTGGTCGTGGGGTATCGCCGCTTTATAGACGCGATTGGAGATGAGGGCGTCGTAGACATCGGCCACCGCCATCAAGCGGGCGCCGAAGGGGATCGCCTCCCCGGCCAAGCCTTCCGGATAGCCGCTGCCGTCCCAATGTTCGTGGTGGCTGTAGGCGATGTCCTTGGCATAGGAGAGGTAAGGCGAACCACCGCTAGGGGCGAATTCCCGTTCGGCGAGACTGATGATGTCGCGTCCATGGGCGCAATGACACTTCATCAGTTCCCATTCTTCCGCTGTCAGGACGCCGGGGCGACGCAGGATGGCGTCCGGGATGGCCACCTTGCCGATGTCATGCAGCGGGGCGGCCTTGTACAGCATCTGGATATTCTCTTCGTCCAGATAGGCATAGAAACGGGGGTGGTAGCGCAGACCTTCGGCCAGAAGACGGACATAATGCTGGGTGCGCCGAATATGGTTACCGGTTTCATTGTCCCGCGCCTCGACCAGGGAACAGAAGGCGGCGATGGTGGCCTCCTGAGCGGCCATGACCTGTTGTCGGCGTTGCACCAGTTCCTCGGCCTGCGACAGGATTTCCCGGGTGCGCTCGGCGACCAGGCGTTCGAGATCTTCGTTGCGGGTACGCAGGAGTTGGGTGGTACGGGCGAGTTCGATCTGGTTGCGGACCCGGGCCAACACGATGGCGGGGGAGAAGGGCTTGTGGATGAAGTCCGCCGCGCCCAGGGAGAGCCCCAACTCCTCATCGGCGGCACTCTCGAGACTGGTCAGAAAGATGACTGGGATGTCCCGGGTAGCGGGCACGGCCTTGAGCTGGCGACAGGCATCGAAGCCGTCCAGACCGGGCATGACCACATCGAGCAGGATCAGATCCACCGGGCCACCTTGCTGGAGGTAATGGATCAGTTCCCGCCCGTCACCGAGGGCCTGAACGCTATAACGCTCGCTCAACAAGTCATCGAGGACGAGACGGTTTTCGAGTTGGTCATCGACGACCAGGATGTGGATGTCGGTTTTGATCATGGCGCATCGATCCGGGCTTCGCGAGGTAAAACAGGGGTGAGCCGTTGTTTGAGTTGGCCGAGGAAGCCTTCCACCTCCACCGCCAATCGATCGGCCAACTCCCAGGCGGCGGTTTGACGGCCAAGGGCGGCTTCGTCCGTACCCTTGGCCAATTGATAGAGCGCCTCGGCCATGAGGGCGCCGCCGACCCCCTTCAAGCTGTGGGCGAGGAATTCCAGGGCCTCGAAGTCCCGGCGTCCGATCTCCTGCCGCAATTGGGCCGGGGTATCCAGGTGACTTTCCAGCACCGCGGCGGCGAGTCGATCGACGAAGGAGGACTTGCCCTTGTAGCGTTCCTCCAGTCCACTCCAGTCGATGCCCGAGGGGGAAGTGCCGGTTGCCCTGGACGATGGTTCGATACCGATCGCAAAGACCGCGGGATGCGGGGAAAAATGGGAGGACGATGGACGGGCATAGTGCCGAATCTTGGCGACCAATTCATCCACCTCCACCGGCTTGGCCAGATGCTCCACCATGCCGGCGGCCAGACAGCGTTCCCGTTCCTGGGGCAGGGCGTGGGCGGTGAGTCCGATGATGGGCAGATCCGGCGCCAGTTCCAGGATACGCCGGGTGGCCTGATAACCGTCCATCTCCGGCATCAGGATGTCCATGAGCACGAGGTCGTAAGCCTCCGGGCCTTGTCCCCGCACCCGCTCCAGGGCCTGAAGACCGTTCTCCACGCATTCGAACCCGGCCCCTTCATCATTCAGGGTATCTTCCAACACCAAGCGGTTGATGGGGTGATCCTCCGCCGCCAGGATGCGGTAGCCCTGGAGCCGTCGTTCCGGACCCTGGGGGGCGGCGACGCTGGGTTCGGCGGTGGCGGCGCCGATGATCCGTCGGACGCGCACAGGGCGTTCGAGGAGTTGAACCCCTTCCCTCAGGCCGGGGTGGATGAGCATCTCCATCCCCGGGGTATAGACCAGGGCCAGGCGTTGGCCTCGCTGCATGGCGGCCTGGACCAGTCGCAGCAGATGCCCCTGGACCTGGTGCTCGGCGGCGATCACCAAGAGCTGCGCCTGGGCCACCCGGGGATCCTGGAGGCGCAACACCTCGGCCTGCACCCCGCGTTCCGCCAGGGAGGCCGCCAAGGGCCAGGCTTCCGCCCCCGGCAACCCGATGAGGGCCACCCGCCTGCCGGGGGGGAGGCTGGGCGGGGAGACCTCCTGTTTCAGGGGGATTCTCACCTCGAACAGGGAACCGGCGCCGTCGCGACTCTGCACCTCGATGCGTCCGCCCATGAGGCCGACCAGGCGTTGGCAGATCGCCAGACCGAGACCGCTGCCGCCGAAACGACGGGTGGTGGAGCCATCCGCCTGCTCGAAGGGGGCGAAAAGGCGCTGGAGCTGTTCCGCCGTCATGCCGATACCGGTATCCCGCACCCCGAATACCAGTTCCCGGTCCTCCCGTCGCAGCAGAAGACTCACCCGACCCTGCTCGGTGAACTTGACGGCGTTGGCGATCAGGTTCACCAACACCTGGGAGAGTCGGAGTTGATCCCCGGCGAAAGCGGACGGCAGGTCCAGGGCCTCCTCGACGCGGAATTCCAGGCCCTTGGCATAGGCTTGGGAAGCGGTCAGGCTCAAGACGCGGTCGATGACCTGGCCAAGATCCACCCAGCCCTCCTCCACATGCAACTTGCCGGCCTCGATCTTGGAGAAGTCGAGGATATCGTTGATCAGGCTGAGAAGGAGTTGCCCGGAGTCGAGGATACGGGTGAAGGTATCCCGCACCCGCACCTCCTGGCTCTGACGTAGGCCGATCTGCGCCAGCCCCAGCATGGCGCTGAGGGGGGTGCGGATCTCATGGCTCATGTTGGCGAGAAACTCCGAGCGCACCCGGGCCAGCCGCTCCGCCTCGGCCAAGGCGGCGCTCTGGGCGGCTTCGGCCGCCTTGCGTTGGCTGATGTCGCGAAAACCGACCACCATGCCGACGATTTCCCCCTGCTGGTACATGGGCTGGATCGCATATTCCACCGCCAGGGGGCGGCCATCGGCGCGCCAGAACACCTCCTCGTCGTTGCGGATGGTACGTTGCTCCCGTAACGAGACGAGCATGGGACAGTCTTCGACCGGATAAGGCGCCCCGTCGGATCGGGAGTGATGAATGGTCTGATGCACCGATTCGCCGATCAGCTCCTCGGGCATGTATCCCAGCAGGAGACAGGTCGCCGGGTTGACGAAGGTGAAATGGCCCTCGATGTCGAAGCCGAACAGGGCATCGGCGCTGGAATCCAGGATGAGTTGCATCTGGGTGCGGGTGGCCTCCAGCGCCGCGGTGCGCGTCGCCACCAGCGCTTCGAGCTGCTCCTTGGAGGCTTCGAGGGCGAGATGGGCCTGATGCATCTCGGTGATGTCCTGCTTGATGGCGATGAAATGACGGATTTCCCCCCGGGTATCCGGGACCGGGGTGATGGTCAGGGCTTCGTGGTAGAGGCGTCCGTCCTTGCGCCGATTCACCACCTCGCCTTGCCAGACCCGGCCTTCGCGGATGGTCTCCCAGAGTGCGGCATAGAAGTCCCGGCTCTGGATGCCGGAATGCAATAATTCCCCTGGGGTACGCCCCAGGGCCTCGTCCAGGGAATAACCGGTCATGGTGGAAAAGGCCGGGTTGGCCCACTGGATCCTGGCCTCCCGATCCGTGATGAGGATGGCGTTGGCGGCCGCCTCCAGGGCCGCGCTCTGGAGCTGCAACCTGGTCTCGATGCGTCGCTGCGCGGTGATGTCCTGAGCGGTGCCGATGAGCCGGAGGGGCCGACCGGCCTCGTCATAACGGATCTTTCCCTGGGTGGAAATCCAGCGGATCTCCCCATCCGCGCGCCGAAAGCGGAACTCGGAGGCGAAGGGACCGCCGTTGGCGACGGTACCCTCGATCTCGCTCAGCAACCGCGGGGCCTCCTCGGCATGGACGCGCTCCAGAACGGACGCCAGATTCATCGGGGCCGGCGCCAGCCCGGCGAGGTCGTAGCATTCGGAAGACCAGAATACGGCCTGGGTGGCCAGATCCAGTTCCCAGATGCCCATACTGGTGGCTTCCAGGGCCAGGTGCAGGCGTTCTTCGCCCTCCCGCGCCGCCCGCCGTTCCTCCGCCCGCCGCAATGCCCGTTTGAGGCTGGACACCAACCCGACGAGAGAATCCTTGAAAAGAAAATCGGTCAAACCCAGGGACAACAACCAGTCGGCCTGATCTTCGCCCAGGTCGTCGGCGAGCAGCAGGAGCGGCAGATCGGGTTGGGCGAGGGTGATGCGCGTCAGTATCCCGGGCCAATTCAGAAAGGGCGGCTGTTGGTCCACCAGCGCCAGATCCCAGCCGCTTCGGGCGAGCGCCAAGGCGAACTCGGATTCGGTCCCGACCCGCTGACAACGAGCGACTATCCCAGAGTGTTCGAGGCGGGCCTCGATCGACGGTGAGCCGGACCGGACCGCGTCGATGATGAGCAGATGCAGGGGTTCGTTCATGGATGACCCATTCCCGTATTTTCAGACCGCTTCCTGATTTTCCCTGTTTCCATGTGTCGATAGGGGCACAACCTCGGCCTCATCAGCCGGTCCCCCAAAAGAAAACACCAATCAAATATCATTGTTACACAAATAACATACTGATTATTGGCCATTTTGGCCTCTGGCCCGGCGCCTTTCGCCCGCAACGGCGATCGCGGCGGTCTTCGACAACAGCCATCCATAGTCTGAGCCAAACCGGTCCCGGCCAGGAAAGACACCGGAAATAGACGCATCTGGAATAAGGTTATACCATTTCCCAATAGGTATTATTGATATTCGTAGGCTGGTGTTGAGGCGCGAAGCGCTGAAACCCAGCTTCTTGGTGCGGACAAGTAGCTGGGATTCGCTACCCATGGCTTTCTGCCTGCCTTCTATGATTCTGTCGTCTCAGGCGGCTCAGGTGCTCCCATCGATGGCGGATAACCTAATAGGAATTGGTATTATGATGAAGCGACCTGGCTTGGCCGCACAATGAAAAATTTTCTCCACCTAGCCGATGCATTGGTTTTCCGCCAAGCCGGGTCGGCCTTGGACCCATGCGGTCAAGGCCGAAGTGGAGATGACCGCCGTCTGGCTGGGTAGCAAGGCGCGGGAAGGGGTCGGGGATCGACCGCGAAAGACGGGGAAGTCGTCATGGCTGGCCCATCCAACTGTCGAAGCTCCGGGCCTGGGCGGTTTGGCAAGGTTTTTTGTTCTTTAATAAAGAACAATTAATCTTAATTTAAGCTAATTATTCTCTAAAATAGAACAAAAATCGGCCATTTTCCCTCCCTGCCCGGAGCCACCGAGTGCCCATGAGGATTCCTCCCGGCTCTTGCTGTCATGGGCTTTGCGTGAGGCCATCCCCGTTTCGGCCCGCCCGATGGCGCTGATTGATGTTTTCGATACCCGCATCTGGCGCCCCATTTATAATGCCGATCTCGGTTTCGCCGCGGCCCACAACCTGATTCTCCCTGAACCGAATCGCCGATTCGATCCTGATGCCACTATGTCTTCATTCAGTCCCGTGACGACTGCCTGGCTCTTGCCAGAGAGTTCGCCGATTCCCAGGAAAGGAAACCCGGCAGGCACCGCTGATCTTGCAAGACCATGAACACCAGTACCCACCCGCCCCGGCGTCCGGATACCGCCAAGCTTCCCTCCCTACTCAAAACACCGGCCATCGGCCTCTGGGAATACGATCACACTCCTGATCGCCCGCCCCATGGCCGCGCCTTTCTTGAGACCACCGACTGGATTTACCCTTCGACGGGAAGTGACCCATGTTGAGAAGCCCGAAAGTCGAACCAAAACTCTTGACTTTGGTTGTGTTATTGATCGTGTTCATGGTGGCGATCGGGATCATTGGTCTACGCGGAATACAGGCCACCCATGCCAGTCTCGATACCCTGTACATCGATCGGATCGAGCCCCTCGGGCAGCTAAGCCGTATCTCCAATTCCTATAATGAAATCCCCACGCTCGTGCTCCAGGTCCAGGGTGGCACCTTATCCCCTTCTCAAGCGATTCATAGCATCGATGCCGCCCTGGTCGATATCCGAAACGAGTGGCGGGCGTATCTATCGACCTATCTTGTTGAGGAGGAACGAGTATTAATACAACACATCGAGCCGCTCATGGTGGTCGCGGATCAGGCCATCGATCGCCTCCTCAGCCTCCTCAAGCTCGGACAGATCGATGAAATAACAAGGTTTTTTGCCACGACTCTCCACCCCGGCCTGGATGCGCTCAATCCGCAGCTCGCGGCCCTGTTGCATATCCAGATCCGCGCCGCCCGGGAAGAACATGACGTCAGTCACGCGCAATACCGAACAATCCATTTCTTCACCATCGGGCTGCTCGCCACCGCGATCATCCTGGCCGTGGTGTTCAGTCTCGCCATCACTCGCTCGATAGTCCGGCAGAGGGAGGCCCTGGCCCGGGAGCACAGGCTCCTCAAAACCATTCTGCGTACCATCCCCGACCTGATCTGGCTCAAGGATCCGGACGGCGTCTATCTGGCCTGCAACCCCCGCTTCGAGCGCCTCTTCGGCGCCAAAGAGACGGATATCCTGGGCAAAACCGATCATGACTTCATGGACCCGGAGCCGGCCGAGTTCTTCCGTGGCAAGGATCGCGCCGCCATGGCCGCCGGCCGTCCCACCATCAACGAAGAGGAGATCACCTACGCCGACGACGGCCATCGGGAGCTGCTAGAGACCATCAAGACCCCCATGTTCGATACTCAGGGCCGGCTGATCGGCGTGCTGGGCATCGCCCGCGACATCACCGCCCTGCGCGCCGCGGAGACTCGGCTCCAGGAGCGGGAGGAGGTCTTAAGCGCCATTTTCAGCCAGGCCGCCAGCGGGATCCTGCTGATCGACAGCGAGACCCGCCGTTTCGTCGAGTTCAACGACGCCGCCTGCGAGACACTCGGCTACACACGGGAAGAATTTGCCCGCCTGACCCTGGAGGACATCCAGGCCGCCATGACGCCGGCGGAGGTAGCGGCACGCCTAGCGGAGATCCTGGACGGGACCCTGACCGCCTTCGAGACCCGCCATCGCCGCAAAGACGGGCGCCTCCAAGACCTATACGCCGGAAACCGGGTAGTGCGCCTGCGGGGCCGCACCTATCTGCTGGCCGTCTGGATCGATATCACGGAGCGCAAGCAGGCGGAGGCCCAGCTCAGGCAGAGCGAGGAGCGCTATCGCGGGATCTTCGACGAGGCCGTGGCCAGCATCTATCTCTTCGACCGGGACAAGCATTTCATCGATGCCAATCAGGCCGGACTGGATCTCTTGGGCTACAGCCGGGCCGAGCTGCTATCCCTGAGCATCCCGGATGTGGACGCCGATCCCGGCGTGGTCCTACCCGCCCATGGGCAACTGCTGAGCGGCGGGCGCCTGGTCAACTACGAGCACCAATTGCGGCGCAAGGATGGCCGCGTCATCACCGTGCTCAACAATTCCCGGCCCCTCACCGATGCCGAAGGCGAGGTCATCGGCATGCTCAGTACCCTGATCGACATCACCGAGCGCAAGCAGATCGAGGCCGAGCTGGAGCGCCATCGACACCACCTGGAAGAGATGGTCGCCAGCCGCACCGCCGAACTGGAAACCGCCAATCGCCGTCTCCAGATCAGCGACATCCGGCTCCAGGCCATGTTCGAGATGAGCCAGATGGCTCACAACCTGGAAGAACGGGACCTGCTGCAGCGCGGGATCGAGGAGGCCGTGCGCCTGACGGACAGCGAGATCGGTTACCTGCA
The DNA here is from genome assembly GCA_052035915.1 of Pseudomonadota bacterium. Lineage (GTDB taxonomy): Bacteria > Pseudomonadota > Gammaproteobacteria > Chromatiales > Chromatiaceae > JBPOHE01. The sequence continues at coordinate 2,777 of JBPOHE010000116.1, read as the reverse complement.
TTTCGTCAACGAGGATGAGCAGACCATCGAACTCTACACCTGGTCCGCGGCCACCCTGAAGTACTGCACGGCGACCTACGACACACACTATCCCCTGAAGCAGGCCGGGGTCTGGGCCGATACCCTGCGCACCCGGCGTCCGGTGATGCACAACGACTTCCAGCATCTGCCGAATCGCCGTGGCTACCCCGAGGGCCATGCCCATCTGATACGCCACCTGGGGGTACCGATTATCGAGGAAGGCAAGGTGCGGGTGTTATTCGGGGTGGGTAACAAGGCCGTGAACTACGATGATTCGGATGTCCATCAGTTGCAATTGATCGGCGAGGATCTGTGGCGCATCGTCATGCGCCGGCGGGCGGAGAAGGCGCTGGCGTCCGCCAAGGAAGCCGCCGAGCAGGCCAACCAGGCGAAGAGCCGCTTCCTGGCCAACATGAGCCACGAGATCCGCACGCCCATGAACGCCATCATCGGCTTCGCCCACCTGGCCCAGCGCGATCTCACCGAACCGCGCGGCCGCGAGTATCTGCGCAAGATCACCGACGCCGCTCATCACCTGTTGCAGATCATCAACGACATCCTGGACATCTCCAAGATCGAGGCCGGACGGCTTGCCCTGGAGGTCCAGGACTTCGACGTCGACCGGGTGCTGGAGCGGGTCTGTACCCTGGTTCGCGAACAAGCCGAGGCCAAGGGCCTGGAGATCGCGACCCTGGTGGATCCGGCCCTGCGCGGCACGCTACGTGGTGATGCCCTGCGACTGGAACAGATCCTGCTCAATTTCGCCGGCAACGCGATCAAGTTCACCGAGCAGGGTTCGGTGGTCCTACGGGCGCGGTTGCAAGCAGAGACCGACGGCCAACTGCTGACGCGCTGGGAGGTCACCGATACCGGCATCGGTATCAGCCGCGAGGATCAGGGGCGGCTGTTCGAGTCTTTTGTCCAGGCCGATACCTCGACCACCCGCAAGTATGGAGGGACGGGGCTGGGCTTGGCCATCAGCGCCCGCCTGGCGCGTCTGATGGGTGGCGAGGTTGGTCTGGAGAGCGAGCCGGGCCGGGGCAGTACCTTCTGGTTCACGGCCTGGCTCACCCGGGGCGAACGCGCGGCGCCATCCCGCCTCCCGGGAGATCTCCGCCACGGACGGGCCCTGGTGACCGACGACCTGGCCGAGGCCCGCGAATCCCTGGCCGGCCTGCTACGCGACCTGGGATGGCGCGTGGACAGGGCAGAGTCCGGCATGGCGACCCTCGGCGCCGTAGCGACCGCCGACGCGGCTGGCGACCCCTATGATGTCCTCTTCATCGACTGGCGCATGCCGGAGCTGGACGGCGTCGAGACCGCCGTACGGTTGCGGGAGTTGTCCCTGCGCCGACGCCCGTTCCATCTCCTGGTAACCGCCTTCGGGTCACAACTGCCGCCGGCGGAAATGGCCCGGGGCAGGTTCGCGGCGGTGCTCGCCAAGCCGGTCACCTGTTCGACCCTGGTGGAGGTGCTGCAGGCCCTGTTCCACGAACGGCGTGCTGGGGCCGATGCCCAGCGAGGGGATTCCGACGTGGAGCAGAGACTGAGACGTCGCGCCAAGGGGACCCGGATCCTGCTGGCCGAGGACAATCCCATCAACCAGGAAGTGGCCCTGGATCTCCTGCATGAAGTGGGGTTTCAGGTGGATCTGGCCGGGGATGGAAGGGAGGCCCTGGCCCTGGCTCAACACCAAGACTACGACCTGATCCTGATGGACATCCAGATGCCGGGTCTGGATGGCGTGGAGGCGACCCTAGCGATCCGCGGCCTGCCGGGACGGGACAGGGTTCCCATCCTGGCCATGACCGCCAATGCCTTCAACGAGGACCGGGAACGCTGCCTGGTCGCCGGCATGAATGACCATATCGGCAAGCCCGTGGATCCGGACGCCTTGTTCGCCATCTTGCTCAAGTGGCTGCCGGATCGGCTCGAGGCGCCCAGGGTCACTACCGAAAGATCCCCCGTCGAAGCCTCCCCCCCTTCCCCGGACGCTGTAGCGGCCGCTCTGGCCGCCATCCCCGGCCTGGATCTCGCCCAGGGTCTGCGGATCCTGCGGGGTCGGATGGAACGCTATCAGCAACTGCTGCGACTGTTCGTGACCGGGCACACCAACGACATGGACAACCTGCTTGCCCATCTCAGGGCCGGGGACTTGGATACCGCCAAGCGCTTGGCCCATACCCTCAAGGGGACGGCAGGCAACATGGGAGCGACGCATCTGTCCGCCCAGGCGGCCCAGTTGGAAAAAGCCATCTCCGAGCCGGCCGAGCCCGATCGGCTGGAAACCCTGGCGGCCTCTTTGGGGAATGAGTTAAAGGCTTTTGCTGTGGCCGTGAACGCCGCCCTCGCTCCCGAGCCGGTGGTAGTAGCCGCTGAAACGCCGAACTGGCCACAGGTCAGGGAAGCGGTCGCCGAACTGGAGGCTCTGCTGGCCGAAGACGATTCAAGAGCCGGCCAACTCCTGAGTGATACGGCCCCCCTGTTGCGCCAGGCCCTGGGGAAGGATTTCGCTCGGCTGGCCACGCCTCTCGAGAATTTTGATTACCCGGCGGCCCTCGAGGCATTGCGCGCCTTGCGCCTCGAGTATCGGGAGTTGGCTGGTGCCTAGATCAATGCGGTAATACCGTTTCTCGATAGTTATTGTTCATATTCGTAGATACTGTTATCCGAATCAAGCTCCATGAAGCGCTGGGTTGAAGGGTTGTCCCGATTTGAGCACACCAAAAGCGACATGGATGAGCTTTCGCATCATG
>JBPOHE010000036.1:0-5822 GCA_052035915.1 Pseudomonadota bacterium | reverse complement strand
GGGGTCTGGTCGGAGAACCCGACGGGCGTCTCATCATCCGCGGTGAAAGGCGCGGCGATCCCATGGCCGCCGAGCCTATCGGCGCCGAACTGGCGGAGGAGCTGTTGCAACGGGGCGCCGCCGAGATCCTGCGGCGTCTGCTGCCGGATACGGAGGGATCGGAATGACCGAGCCTTGCCGATCACTGGCCGGTCAAGCCATCCTCGTCACCCGCCCGCGGCATCAGGCCCAGGCCCTGTGCGACGGCGTGATCGCCCGCGGTGGGGAGCCCTGCCTCTACCCGGTGATGGAGATCGAGCCGGTGCTGCACGATGCCGAATTGTTGCAGCGGCTGGCCACGGCGGCGGAATTCGACCTGTTCATCTTTGTCAGCGCCAATGCCGTGGTCCATGGGCTCCAGGCGCTCGCCCTGGTCGGTGGGCTGCCCGGAGATATCCCTCTGGCCGCGGTAGGGGCCGCCACGGCCCGCGCCCTGCAAGCGGCGGGTCGGCCCATCGCCCTGGTGCCTGAAACCGGCTATACCAGCGAATCCCTGCTGGCCCTACCCGAACTGCAACAGGTCGAGGGACAGCGGATACTCATCCTGCGCGGTGAAGGTGGCCGGGCCCGGCTGGGGGAGGTGTTGCGGGAGCGCGGCGCCGAAGTAGTCTATGCCGAGGTCTACCGTCGACAGCGCCCCGAGGCGGGCGGTCTGCCCACACCGGATTGGCGGCGGATCGCCGCGGCGACGGCGACGAGCGGCGAGATCCTCGAGAATCTGCTCGCCTTGATCCCCGATCAAGCCCGCCGCTGGCTGCAACAACGGCCCCTGGTGGTGGTGAGCGGGCGTATCGCCGAGCAGGCCGAGGCCCTGGGCTTCGAGCAGGTGAGGGTGGCTCGGGAAGCGAGCGATACGGCGCTGCTGGAGGCCTTGATGGAAGCGATTGGACAGATGACCGACAGAGTTCCACTGGAGACAGAGCATGGTTGAGGATCGGGCGGAACGGGGCGAAGACCTGGTACCGCCTCCCCAGGAGGCGATGACAGAGGTCGGAATCGACTCGGGAGAGCGAATACCGGCAGAGGAACCCCAAGCTCAGAAGACGGCCCCACAGAGGCACCACCTCTGGCGCTGGGGTCTGGCCCTGGTCGTCTTCGGCTTGGTCAGCGTCGCCATCTTCGTCGCCTATCAATACGCGAGCGGCCTGTGGTCGGATCTACGGCGCCTCGACGAGGTCATCGCCCAGTCCCGGGCGGTGCAACAGGAACTCCGGGAAGAATTCGCCCGCGCCAACCAGGAGCTGAATACCCAGAGAGCCCAGGTGCGCGCGCAGGAACAGGCCTTCAGGCAACAGAGCCAAGCCTTGAGTGAGGCGACCCACAAGGTGCAACTACAGGGGGAGACGATGGAACAGGCCATACGTTCGATCCAGGAGCGCCTGGGCAACGACAGCGGTCATTGGATGGTGGCCGAGGCCGAGTACCTGCTGCGATTGGCCGGGCGACGTTTGCGGTTGGAAGCCGATGTGCCTTCGGCGCGAGCGGCCTTGGAGGCCGCGGATGAACGCCTGCGGGCCACCGGCAACCCGACCTGGGTCGATGTGCGTAGCGTGCTCAAGGGCGAGATCTCGGCCTTGCAGGCGGTACACCTGCCGCCCATCGATCAGTTGGCCGCGACCCTGGACGCCCTGGGCGCCCAGGTGCCGCGGCTCGAACTGGCGGCCGTGGCCGCCCCACGGGAGACGGAGGAGGAAACCTCCACCCACCCGGCCCAGGAATCCTCCGGAACCGGCATGGATACTGTGCTGGAACGGGCCTGGCATGAACTCAAATCCCTGGTGGTCATCCGCCAGCACCGCCAACCCCTGCACATGGCCCTGCCGCCGTCGCAACGCTTCTATGCCTTCCAGGGTCTTGAATTGCAACTCGAAGCGGCACGCGCCGCCCTGTTACGCCGCGATCCGGTCAACTATCAGGCCGCGCTCGGCAAGGCCCTGAGCTGGCTCAGTGAATACTTCTCGGCCCAGGCCGACGCGAACCAGTCGTTCCGCGCCGAATTGGAGCGGCTACAGGCCACCGAAATCCGCCCCCAGTTGCCCGACATCTCGGCCTCGCTGCAATTGCTGCGTCGCCGTTCGGGGGATGGCTCATGAGATCCCTGCTAATCGGGCTGGTAACCCTGGTACTGGCGGTGGTCGGCACCCTGATGCTGCGGGAGGACAGCGGCTATGTGCTGCTCGGTTACGGCCAATGGACCTTGGAGACCAGTCTGGCGGTCTTTCTGATCCTGCTGCTCCTGCTCTTCGCCCTCTTCTATCTCCTGGTGCGTCTGCTGGCCGGGGTGCGGGGCCTGCCGCGACGCTGGCATTCCTGGGGCACGGGGCGGCTGACCCAACGCTCCCGCGCCGCCCTGGTCGAGGCACTCTGGCTGGAGGCGATCGGCGATTGCCCCCGGGCCGAGCAACGCCTGGCCCGCTCGGCCTCGGATGCCACCGAGCCCGCCCTACACTATCTGTTGGCGGCCCGTTGCGCCCAACACCAAGGGGCTGGCGAGCGACGGGAAAGTTATCTGCGACTGGCCACGGCCGCGGCGGGCAAGCATCGCCTCGATCTCGACCTGATGCGGGTCGATCTCCTGCTCGATGCCGGGGCCCTCGCGGAGGCTCGGGCCTGTCTCACCCCGCTTCAGGTCGGCTCAGGTCATCACCCCCAGGTGCTGCGACGCCTGGTGAGGGTCTATGAACGCCAGGGTGCCTGGGGAGATCTGATCGCCCTCTTGCCTGCCCTACGGCGACAGGCGGTGTATCCAGAGCACGAGCGCCAGGTGTTGGAGCAGCGGATCTGGGCCGGCTCCTTGCAACAGGCCGCCGATGGGGCGCGACTGGTCGATCTCTGGAGCGACATGCCCAGGGCCTTGCGCAAGCAACCGGAAGTGCTGGAGATCTATGTCCGTGGCTTACAGAAATTCGGGCGCGGGGCCGAGGCCGCCAAGCTGCTCTCGACCAGCCTGGGCCCGGAGGTGTGGAGCCGGGAGTTGGTGCAGCTCTATGGCGAGTTGGCGGGTTCGGACGCGGCCCGCCAACTGGCGGCAGCCGAGTCCTGGTTGCCGACACGGCGGGAAGACGCGGTGCTGCTCCATACCCTGGGTCGACTGAGCGCCCGCAACCGTCTCTGGGGCAAGGCCCGCAGCTATCTGGAAGCGAGCCTGGCCCTGGCCCCCGAGCCACTGGTCTATCTGGATCTGGGACGCTTGCAGGAGGCTCTGGGACAACCCGAGCAGGCGGCGAGCTGTTTTCGCGCCGGTCTGGCCCTGGCGCTCAAGGGAGCGACGGCCGATCCCCTGGTAAGCGATCTCCCCTGGGCCACCAAACTGGCCTCCGCCCTGGAGGCCCAGGCCGCGGGTACGGTCTCCCTCAGCCCGCCGGTCTATCAGTAACCCGGACTTCAGGTGGGAGCGCCGGACGTCTTGCCGTCGGCGGCATACTCGAAGGCATCCGAGTACAGGTGCTCCAGGGGAAGTCCCTGATCGAGAAAAGACTGCTTGGCGGCCTGGATCATCACCGGTGGCCCGCTCATATAGATGTCGTAGTCGTCCAGTTGGGGATAGTCATCCACCACCGCCTGGTGGACCCAACCCCGGCGTCCCGTCCAGTCGGGGTCCGCTTCGGACAACACCGGGGTATAGCGGAAATCCGGGTTGGCCGCCGCCCAGCGCTCGGGCAGATCGGGGAGATAGAGATCCCGTTGCGCCCGCACCCCCCAGTACAGATGCATGGGCCGCTGGAGACCCTGATGGAGAACCTGTTCGATCATCGCCTTGAGGGGGGCGAAGCCGGTACCGCCGCCGACCAGGATGATGGGCCGCGGCGAATCCTCCCGCAGGAAGAAAGTCCCGAAGGGACCCTGCAAACGCAGCACCGCCTTCTCCCGCATCTGGTGGAAGACATAGTCGGTAAAGACCCCGCCGGGCACCAGACGGATGTGCAACTCGATCAACTGATCGGCGTAAGGTGGATTGGCCATGGAAAAAGCCCGGCGCCGGCCGTCGCTGAGCAGAAACTCCAGGTACTGACCGGCGAGAAAGACCAGCCGTTGGGTCTCGGGCAACTTGAGCCAAAGACGGATCACATCATGGGAGAGATGGTCGATCCGCTCGACCCGGCAAGGTAGGAGTTTGACCTCGATATCCGCCGGCGTGGCGATCTCCCGGGCCTCCAGGACCAGATCGGAGGTAGGCACCGCCTGGCAGACCAGACAGGCCTCGGCCCCCTGCCCTTCCAAGGCGGCCGTGCGCCCGCTCGGATAACTCAGGCTGCCCGAACTCAGCCGGGATAGACAGGTGCCGCACTGACCGGTACGACAGCCGTAGAGCAGTCGCACCCTCTGTCGCATGGCGGCATCGAGAATGGTTTCGTCTGGACCGCAGGAGAAAAGGCGCCCACTGGGTTCAAGGCGGATGTGGAAACTCATATCGATCTCTCCGATGGGCCGCGCCGAAGGAATGGGGCTGATTCTCGCCTATCGGGAGAGAGATAAAAACCTTGGTGGAGAATATGTTGATCATTGGTTGCGGCTATATCGGACAGGCTCTGGCCAGGCGTTATCTCGCCCGTGGCGACTCGGTGACCGGAGTGGTGCGCACTCCGGCCTCCGCGGAGGTATTACAACGCCTGGGGATCAGGCCCCTGGTTCTGGATCTGGACGGGGACTGGCCCCAAACCATCGAGACCCAAGGGGAACGGATCTTTTATCTCGCCCCACCGCCCGAAGAGGGCGACCAGGACCCCAGGGTGCGACGACTGGTCGAAGTTTTCGGCGTCCGGGGCCAACCCGCCCGGCTGGTCTATATGAGCACCACCGGCGTCTACGGCGATTGCCAAGGGGACTGGGTGGACGAGACGCGCCCCATCCGCCCCCAGGTCCCCAGGGCCAAACGTCGGGCCGATGCCGAGCAGGTGTTGGGGGAATGGAGCCGCGGGAGCGGGAGCGACCTGGTGATCCTCAGGGTGGCGGGGTTTTACGGTCCAGGCCGCTTGCCCCTGGAGCGTATCCGACAGGGACTGCCGGTGGTGCGGGAGGATGAATCCCCTTACAGCAATCGTATCCATGCCGAGGATCTGGTGGAGGTGTGCCTGGCCGCCATGGCGCGGGGCGGTTCGGGTGAGGTTTACAACGTCAGCGACGGACAGCCGACCAGCATGACTGACTATTTTTACCGGGTGGCGGATCTGGCCGGACTACCCCGCCCTCCCGCCATCGGCCTGGCCGAGGCCGCCGGGCGGCTGTCTCCAGGGATGCTGTCCTATATGCAGGAGTCTCGCCGTCTCAGCAATCGCAAACTGCGGGAGAATCTGGGGGTGCGGCTGCGTTATCCGACCCTGGACCAGGGGTTGCCCAGTTGTTTCGCTGGTTGATGGGGACCTTTGGTCTTGAAGAAACCCTTTCGGTTCACAGACCCGATACTCGCTGGGCAGGGATTCGGCGGAACCTCTACAGGCGTAGGAACGAGGTGATTCAGTCCGTTCCACCCAGGGTGACTGGGCGGATAAGCCGCGTAGGCTATGCACCGCATACCCTGTCCAGAATGCGCCAATCAATGAAGAGCACACCCAAGGGAAAGTCGGATAGGTCGGGTAAAAACGCAATGTTGCCCGACATTCCATAATAGATGTCGGGCACAGGTGCCCGACCTGGCTGGCTATGACGCCCAACGCCAGGCGGATTCAACCTCCAAGTGCACCATGGGGGGGGTAAGGAGGGCACCGTGAAGAATCGGGTAGGATTGAGGTTACTCAAGCCGAAACCTACGGGAGCCTCACGATGCCCTACCATCATCTTACCGA
>JBPOHE010000175.1:0-11434 GCA_052035915.1 Pseudomonadota bacterium | reverse complement strand
CTTCGCCCGACGCCGATTTACTTCGCCTTGCTCTGACCACCACCAAGCTCATGCACATAGACGGCCAATTTGTTGATGGCGTCTTTGTTCAGACGTCCACCGAACAGCGGCATCTGCGCCTGCCTGGTCTGGGGATCCGTAGCGTCGTTCACACCATGGGCGATGGTATGCCGCACGTTTTCCAGCTGGGTTTCGCCGGGAGCCGCACGAAACCGCCAGATGCGATCGGTCATATTGGCCGAGCCCATCGCCTGCATACCCTTGGCATCAGGTCCATGGCAGGCGATACAGCCTTTGTTGGTATACAACGCCTGACCGGCTGGATCGCTCTTCCCTTCGCTTAGCCCTACGACATATTTGGCGAGTTGATCGAGTTCCTGGGTCGATAGCATCTTGCCCTGGGCCGGCATCAACCCCTGCCGCCCATTGGTGATGCTGGCGACGATGGTATCTATGGTGCCACCGTATAACCAATCGTCATCCGCCAGGATGGGGTAGCCGATGTTGCCCTGACCACCGTTGCCATGACAGGCCGCACAGTAATCACCGAACAACACCTTGGCCGAGGCCTGGACGTACTGCTTGAGATTGGCGTCCGCCAGGATCTGGGCGGCCGTCATGTTTACCAGCTTGTCCTCGTACTGTTTACGGACCTGGGCCACCTCTTGTAGACCATCCTTGTATTCCTGCATCTGGGTCCAACCGGTAAAACCCTTGGTGTAGCTGCTCAAGGAAGGCCACATCGGGTAGATGATGCCGTAGACCGCCCACCAGAAGACGCTCGCCCAGAAGGCGATCATCCACCAGCGCGGCGGGGGATTCCTCAGCTCCCTGAGATTGTCGTCCCACACATGCCCGGTATTGTTTTCACCGGGGAATGGATTTTTCTCCGCCATTTTAGTCTCCGTTGTCGATTCGGTCTTCGTCCAGGGGAATGAAGCGCTGCGCTTCGAGTTTCTCCCTGTTCTTCGGTCGTAACGCGTAAAAGTACACCCATATCATGAGGAGAAAGATCACCACCGTAAGGATCGTACCGACCCAATCGGTGAGGGTCATCGCCCCCCAATCGGTATGGAAATAGTCTTTCAGGCTACTCACGATAAACCTTGCTTTCGTCGAGTTTCGCCATCGTCCCCAATACCTGGAGATAAGCGATCATCGCGTCCATCTCGGTCTTGCCGTCGACCAGTTGTGCCGCGTCGGCGATATCCTTATCCGTATAGGGCACCCCGATCGCCCGCAGCCCACGCATGTGGGCCTGGATTTCGGCGGCATTCAGGCGATTGTTCTCCAACCAGGGGTAATTGGGCATGACGGACTCAGGCACCACGGATCTGGGTGCACGCAGATGACGGCGCTGCCAATCGTCGGAATACTTACCGCCGACCCGCGCCAGATCCGGCCCGGTACGCTTGGAACCCCACTGGAAGGGATGATCGAAGACGGATTCGGACGCCAGGGAATAATGACCATAGCGCTCCTTCTCATCGCGGAAGGGCCGGATCATCTGGGAATGACAGGTATAACAACCCTCCCGCTGATAGGCATCGCGCCCGGCCAGTTCGAGACCGGAATAAGGGCGAACTCCCTGACCGGCCTTCCAACTCGCAATGGGTTGACGCTGCGACAGCGGGACATTGTGCTGCCACACCAACTCCGGAAACTTGTTGTACTCCATGGTGTTCGGGATGGTGTACAGCGGGACGATCTCGACAATGCCGCCAACGGAAAGCGCAACGGCCAAAACGATGAGCAACGCCCAGACATTTTTCTCCATGCGCTCCTGGAAGCTTACGGAACCATTCGTGCTAGCCATGAGATATTCCCCCTACTAGGCGGCGACGGAGGCCAGGCGCGCATTGCGCAGGCTGCCTTCGGTCAATGACTTGCGAACCGTCATTATGACGTTGAACAGCATGAGGACGGCACCCAGCAGGAACACAGCGCCTCCTACCACCCGCATGGCATAGTAGGGATGCATGGCGGCCACCGACTCGGCGAAGGTATAGGCCAGGGTCCCGTAATCGTCATAAGCACGCCACATCAGTCCCTGCATGATGCCGGACACCCACATGGCGACGATGTAGATCACCGTGCCTATGGTGGCAATCCAGAAGTGGGCGTTGACCAGCTTCACCGACCAGAGTTCGGTGTGGAAGACCCGGGTGAGCATGTGATAGATGGCACCGATGGCCACCATGGCTACCCAGCCGAGGGCACCGGAATGGACATGACCCACGGTCCAGTCGGTGTAGTGAGAAAGGGCGTTGACGGTCTTCAGGGACATCACCGGGCCCTCAAAGGTCGACATGGCATAGAAGGCCAGCGACATGATCAGGAACCGCAACACATAGTCGGTACGCAGTTTGTCCCAGGCACCGGACAGGGTCATCATGCCATTCACCGCGCCACCCCAGGAGGGGATGATCATCGCCAGAGAGACGGCCGCTCCCAGCGAACCGGTCCAATCCGGCAAGGCCGTGTATTGCAGGTGATGAGAACCCAGCCAGACATAGCCGAACATCAGTGCCCAGAAATGGACCACGGACAACCGATAGGAATACACCGGACGACCAGCCTGTTTGGGCACGAAGTAGTACATGATGCCGAGGAAACCGGCGGTCAGATAGAAACCAACGGCGTTATGGCCGTACCACCACTGCACCATGGCATCCTGCACGCTGGAGAAGATCGAATAGGATTTGAACAGGCCTACCGGGACCGACAAGCTGTTCACCACATGCAGATAGGTGATCATCATCAGCATGCCGAGGAAGAACCAGTTCGAGACATAGATGTGGGAGGTCCTACGATTGGCGAGGGTCATCACGAAGTTCATAAAGAAGGAAAGCCAGACCACCGCGATGGCGATATCGATCGGCCATTCGAGTTCGGCGTATTCCTTGGCCTGGGTAATCCCCAAGGGGAGCGTGATCACCGCCGAGACGATGATGAGGTTCCATCCCCAGAAGGTGAACCAGGCGAGCTTGTCGCTCCAAACCCGCACATTGCAGGTACGCTGCAAACTGTAGAAACCCGTTGCCATCAATACGCAACCACCGAAAGCAAAGATCACGGCATTGGTGTGCAATGGCCTCAGGCGACCAAAGGTAAGATACGGAATGTCAAGATTGAGTGCCGGCCAGGCCAACTCTGAGGCGATCCACACGCCGACCAGAGCCCCAACGACCAGATACACCACAGCCATGACGGCGAACCATCGCACAACGTCGTAGTTGTACTTCTGTTCTGCAGCAGCGGCGTCCATGGACCCCCCCAAGTAGGTTGAAATGACAAAATGACGGTTTCCGAAACGCAACGCCGGTGGCGCAACAACCCGCCGGGCTCGCCTTGGACGCCCCGTTTCAGGCTGCCTATGACACGCAATGACCCAGAAAAAGTCAATGAAATTACCCCGACAATTGCCCTTTCGCGCTCCTTGGGGTAGAGATATATCTAACTGATATAATTGATAATTGATTCAGGTGCGAAAAAGCGATTCTCAATTCCTTTGATCTAGATCAAGAACCCACGCCCTCATGGCCTGGGCGTCGGACCACATCAGCCGACAGCCAGCGGAATCCGGGGCCGGGCACAAGATTTCTGCATACATTTCGGGCTTCCGAGTCGACAGGTGGAGATGGGCGATGGCCCTTCATCGCCGACAAGGGTATGAGCGCTCAGGGATTCCGGGCACGGACTGGAAACGACCATTTTTGTTCTTATTTAGAGAACAATAAAGCGATATTGTTCTCTAAATAAGAACAAAAAACCAGGCAAAAGCCATCAGGCCCGGAAGCGCGGGAAGTAGACAAGCCAGCCGAGACGACACCCCGGTCTCGTTTCCGGCTCACCCCACCACAACGGTTCCTCGACGCCCCGGTAAGAAAGGCGGGCTCTCAGGCAAGCGGCCTCAGTTTGAGGTACGCCAACAACAGCGCCCACCACTCGCCTTGGCGATGCGGTCCAAGAAACTTTCGTGATTCTCCATCTCTTCCGCGGAGGGCCGAACAACCCGTAATCCCGGACGGGTAACCGCAAGACGTCGCACTTCGCCGACACGACCCATCTCCGCCATTTCCTGCGGCCCCTCCAGAGACAGGGAGGTCTGTCCTCCGGTCATGGCGAGATAGACATCGGCCAGGATTTCCGCATCGAGCAGGGCACCGTGATGATCCCGACGGCTGTTGTCGATCCCGTATCTTTTACAGAGCGCATCCAGGCTGTTGCGCTGCCCGGGGTGCAAACGGCGGGCCAGGGTCAGGGTATCCAGGACGGTACAAGAATCCGTTACCGGTGGCAGCCCTGTTCCCAGCCTTTCCAACTCGTGATTCAGAAAACCGATGTCGAAATCCGCGTTGTGGATAACGAGTTCGGCCCCGCTCAGGTAGTCGAGCAACGCCCGGACGATATCGCCGAACCTAGGCTTGTCGGCGAGAAACTCATTGGTGAGGCCATGGACATCCCGTGCCCCGGCGTCGATTTCCCGGTCCGGTTGGAGATATCGGTGAAAGTTATTGCCCGTCAGACGCCGGTCAATCAACTCCACACAACCGATTTCAATGATCCGATGGCCGGCTGACGGCTCCAGTCCAGTGGTTTCGGTATCCAGAACGATCTGCCTCAGATGCATCACAAAGCTCCTTTCATCCTCTTGAGGAGCGACCTTGTTCGGTCACTCCCAGATTGGCCAATTGGTCGGCCAGTTCGTTTTCAGGGTGACCTTCATGCCCTCTGACCCATACCCATTCGATGTCATGGGCCTGCCTGGCCTGATCCAGGGCCTGCCAGAGATCCAGGTTCTTCACCTCCGTACGCGCCGAGGTACGCCAGCCGCGTTGGCGCCAGGATTGGATCCAACTGGTGATACCCTTACAAACATATTGGGAATCCGTGGTCAATCGCACCCGGCTTGGGCGCTTCAAGGCTTGCAGGGCCTTGATCACGGCTATCAACTCCATGCGGTTGTTGGTTGTCAGGGGCTCGCCACCCCAGAGACGTTTCTCCTGATCCTTATATCTGAGCAGTACACCCCAGCCCCCCGGGCCCGGATTCCCCTTACAGGCCCCATCGGTATAAATCTCGACAATATCAGTCAACCGAACCTCCGCGCGCACTGGGTTCCACGACCCCTGCCTTGACCAACGCCGCCTGGCGCCGCCACCTCGGTCGTATAGGAGTCAGCCTGGTCACCCGCTTGACCGCCCGGACCAGATAGACGGACGAAAACAGCGGCCACCATCTCCGCCCCGCTCGTTCCAGGAAGGGCAAACGTCCCATCAACGATACCTGCCTGAGCGGGGGTAGAGAAAGGCAGCCACGGGTTAACTCTACCTCGAAGTCCAACTCGCGCAGCCACTCGACAACTCGACCCTGACGGATGAAGCGATTTCCCCAGGGAACGGCGCCAAGTCGTCCGAAACGCCATAATCCAAAAGGATTCATCGGGTTGAATCCAAGGATCAGGACCCGCCCTTCAGGGATCAGCACCCTTTCGATCTCTCGTAGCACCTGTAACGGATCGGACGCGGAATCCAGGGTGTGCAGTAGGATAGCCGCGTCGATCGAATCCGTGGCGATCGGCAGCATGGCCGGATCACCGCAGATCACCTCGGCCTGGGACTCTTTCTCCACTTGGGTGGCCAGGATGGTACGGAAACGGATACGGCATTCCTGCAGCAACCACTCGGCGCAATAGAGTTGCCCGACCTGCAACAGTTGATAACCGAACAAATCGGCGACCATATCCCCCAGTTGTTCACTGATCCGCTCGCACAGGACTCTCCCCGGATAACCAGCATACCATCTCCGAATACCCATCCAGATTGCCGGCTGCTCAAGCATTCTGTCCGCGACACCTATAAAAGGATTAATTGACTCTCATAACGATACTTGTTTTGACCCCGGTCAGTCATTGCCCAAACATACAGCTAGCAATCCGCCCCCTGCTTGCGTAATATCCCGCTACGTCGCGACGGCCTGTGGCTTTGCAGAAATACAGCCATAAAGGCGTCCGCCCGAAAGGCACAGGAACCGAGTGACGAACTGGGGCCGCATTGGCACCAGGCAGCGCCCCCAAGAACCGAAACCTCATTAAGACATATAGGTTGCGCCGATGCGATGGATTCTCCACCGACGCCGGACTTTGGTGTTGTTGTCGCTTTGGTCTCTTGCAGGTTGCCAAACACTCTCAAGCCGGGATCCTTCCTTAGCCGAACACGGGAATGGCGCCTACTGGCCTGGAGAGAGCGAATTCGCGGACACCAGCGCCTATTCCGAACTTTCCCCCCAGCAGAAAGACCAACTGGCGCGTCATGGCCTCCTGACTTCCGAAACCCCCAGATGGGATATCACCCATAGCCCCCCCGTAAAGGATCCCGCCACGGTGGCCGATGCCTGGGATCGCATGCGCCTTGGGTATCGGTTGGAGGTGCCGGATAACTCCCGGGTACAGCAGGAGATCGACTGGTATCTCAACCACCCGGACTACCTTGATCGTGTCCAGCAACGTGCCAGGCTCTACCTGCATTTCATCCTGACCGAAATCGAGGGAAAGGATATTCCTACGGAGATCGCCCTGCTGCCGGTGGTGGAAAGCGCTTTCCACCCCTTCGCCTATTCCCCGGCCCAGGCGGCGGGACTCTGGCAATTCATCCCCTCGACCGGCAAGCTGTATGGTCTCAAGCAGAACTGGTGGTATGACGGCCGGCGTGACATCGTCGAATCCACCCGGGCGGCCCTCGACTTCCTGGTGGAACTCAAGGATATGTTCGACGGCGATTGGGAGTTGGCGCTCGCCGGCTATAACGCCGGACCCGGTACGGTTAGCCGGGCGGTAGAACGCAACCGTCAACAAGGAAAACCCACCGACTTCTGGTCGCTGGATCTACCCCAAGAGACCAGATGCTATGTACCTCGGTTGCTGGCCATCGCCAAGCTGATGGAGTCGCCCGAACAATACGGAATCAGCGTCCAACCCATACCCAATTCTCCCTACTTTGCCGAGGTCGAAGTGGGCAGTCAGTTGGATCTCAAAGTGGCCGCCAATCTCGCTGGCATGAGTCTGGACGAACTGCACAAGCTCAACCCGGGTTTCAACCGGCTGGCCATGGATCCGGAAGGTCCGCATCGTTTGCATCTACCGATTCAGACCATCGGCGGTTTCCAATCGGCGCTGGCCCGCCTCGATACGAACCAGCGTATGCCTTGGCAACGCTATCAGGTACGACGCGGGGAAGATCTCGAGCGCATCGCCAGGAGATACAGCGTGGATGCGGATCTGCTGCGCCAGGTCAATCGGATGCAGACCGACAAACCCCGTCAAGGAAACTACATTCTGGTTCCTGACATCGAACCCTCCGTGGTTTCTGAAACCGACTCCGAGGCCTCGACCTTGGTGGCTGCCGCACCCGCGCCGGCCCGCGAACATCAGATTCATCACGATTCCGCCGTCATCAAGGCGAGAGAGGTAGTGCGCAGCAGCGGTTACAACGCCAAGGCCATTGCCGCCAAGCTGAATAAATCCTACGTGGTGCAGAAGGGTGAGACCCTCTGGAGCGTTGCCCGCAAGTTCGATGTCAATCCCCGAGAATTGGCCCGCTGGAACGGCAAACCGGCCAATGTCTCGCTACGGGCCGGAGACAGTCTGATGCTCGCTCAACGGGAACCGAGTCCTAGTCTTCCGCCCCCACCACCGCAGAAACCGTTGTCAAAGAAGGAGCCGGAAAACCTCAAGGGCGCGCCGGCGGCCAAGCTCGCCTCCCGTACGCCACCGACTCTCCCAAGCAAACCCACCACGGCGGCCAAACCCGCCCCCAAGGCCCTGGCGATGAATTATCAGGTGCAGAAGGGTGAAACCCTCACGGGAATTGCCCGCAAGTTCAATGTCTCGGTCGATGACATCAAGCGATGGAACGAGATCAAGAACAAGGACATCCGTCCGGGACAACGCCTGACCTTGAATCTGGATGGAGCCAGACTGGCCTCCAACCGCTCCCTGTAAGCTTCCCCGCCCCTCCTTGGGTACGACAAGGAGGGAGTTTCTCCCTGCAGTCGGCTGGCCCGCCTTAAGCCAAGCCGTAGGTTGGGCTGAGGCACGAAGCCCAACAGCAACCGATGCGAATGTTGGGCTTCCTTGGTCAGCCTGTCCTACCCCGCTCACTCCTCCTCCAGCCAATCCTCGACAATCAACTGCAATCGGCTTTCCCCCTGGTAACGGTTGACGTCCAGTCGATAGACCAGATGGAGGCGGTCGCCTCCCAGATCCATGTCCTCGGCGTTGAAGGCGATAGCCTGCACCCGACCCTCCCGTCCAGGCAGACCGAGATCGAGTCGCAGGTGGCGCTCCCCCACCGGACGCGAACCCAGCACGCGGAAGTTCCCATCGAACAGTGGCTCGGGAAAACCCTGGCCCCAGGGTCCGGCAAAGCGCAAGGTGGTAGCCGTGTCGAGGCTGAAATCCTCCGCCTGGAGTTCGCCGTCGCTCCAGATCTCACCCCGCAGGGTAGCGGGATCAAGCCGAGTGCGCACCTCCTGATCGAAGGCGACACAAAACGGCTCGAAGGCCTCGGCGCGCAGGCTGAGACCGGCGGCCATGGCATGACCGCCGAAGCGCTCGATGAGATCCGGATAGCGGCGAGTGATGGCCTCCAGGGTATCCCGCAGGTGCAGTCCGGGCACCGAGCGTCCCGAGCCCTTGAGCTTTCCTTCACCCGCCTCGGCAAAGGCGATCACCGGCCGGTGCCAGCGTTCCTTCACCCGGGCGGCGAGGATACCGATCACCCCCTGATGCCATTCGGGCCGGAAGAGACACAACCCACTCGGTAATTCGCTGCCAAGCTCCTCTTCCAGCTCGTTCAGATCCTCCAGCGCCTGTTCCTTCATCCCCACTTCGATCTGCCGCCGCTCCCGATTCAGCCCATCCAACCGGCCCGCCAGCTCCCGCGCCCGCCCCTCGTCGTCCGCCAGCAGGCACTCGATACCGAGCGCCATATCCGCCAGCCGTCCGGCGGCATTGAGCCGGGGACCAACGGCGAAGGCCAGATCCGCGGCCACCACCTGGTCCTGGGAACGTCCGGCGCACTCCAGCAGGGCGCGGATACCGGGACAGGCACGCCCATGGCGCATACGTCGCAGGCCCTGTTCGACCAGGATGCGGTTGTTGTGGTCCAGGGGCACCAGGTCAGCGACGGTTCCCAAGGCGACCAGATCCAGGAAGTCGGCGAGATTGGGCTCATTCAGCCCGCGGGCAGCAAACCAGCCGAGCGCACGCAGCCGGGCGCGCAACACCGCCAACACATTGAAAATGACCCCGACCCCGGCGAGGTGCTTGCTCGGGTACCCATCCCCGGGCTGATTGGGATTGACGATGACATCCGCCTGGGGCAACTCGCCGCCGGGCAGATGATGGTCGGTGACCAATACCGCCATGCCCAGGGCCCGGGCCGCCGCCACGCCGGCCTGACTGGAGATGCCGTTGTCGACGGTGACCAGGAGATCCGGACGCCATTCCGCGGCGACCGTGACGATCTCGGGGGTGAGACCATAGCCGTAACGGAAGCGATCCGGCACCAGGTAACGCACATCCGGTGCCCCCAGTGCCCGCAACACCCGCACCCCCAGGGCGCAACTGGTGGCGCCGTCGGCATCGAAGTCGCCGAGGATGAGGATGCGCCCGCCCCGGGCCATGACCAGATGCAACAACTCAGCGGCGGCCTCGGCCCCTTTGAGGTCGCTCGGCGGCCATAGTCCCCCGAGCCCGAGGTCGAGTTCCCGGGCGTCACCCAGACCGCGTCCCAGGTAGACCCGCCGCAGAAGAGGCGGCAGATGCGACGGCAAGGCATCCCTCGCCTTCGGCTGGCGGCGCAGGAGACGTTTGCTCATCGACCGCTCCAGCCAGCACAAGACGAACCCCTGGGGGATTTGGTTGTCATTGTCGGATAATCCTCCGCCTAACCCAGCTTCAGGACATCGAGAGTGGACAGCGTTCAAGAACAGATCCAACAGCTTGCCAATTACGTGGGCCGCCGTATCCTCGGCCAGGAACGCCTGATCAACCGCCTGCTCATCGCCCTGCTCGCCGACGGCCATCTCCTGGTGGAAGGGGCCCCCGGGCTGGCCAAGACCCGCGCCATCAAGGTGCTGAGCGAAGGCATCGCGGCGGATTTCCATCGTATCCAGTTCACCCCTGACCTGCTACCGGCGGATCTTACCGGCACCGAGGTGTTCCGCCCCCAGGACGGCAGCTTCCAGTTCCAGCCAGGGCCGCTGTTCCACAACCTCATCCTCGCGGACGAGATCAACCGCGCCCCGGCCAAGGTGCAATCGGCGCTGCTCGAAGCCATGGCGGAGCGCCAGATCACGGTGGCCTCGGTCACCTATCCCTTGCCGCGGCTGTTCCTGGTCATGGCCACCCAGAATCCCATCGAGCAGGAAGGCACCTACCCCCTGCCTGAGGCCCAGCTCGATCGGTTTCTGCTCCATGTGCGCATCCAGTACCCGGACGCCACGGCGGAAAAGAACATCCTCCGACTCGCCCGCGCCGAGGCCAGAGCGGCGGACATCCCAACCGGCCTCCAGAGCCCGATCCCCCAGGACAGCCTCTTCCTCGCCCGGGAGCAGATTCTCGACCTGCACATGGCCCCGGCGCTGGAGGATTACATCGTCAGCCTGGTGCTCGCCACCCGCCAACCCGGTCGCTACGGCCAGGAGCTGGCCCATTGGGTGGAATATGGCGGCAGCCCGCGCGCCACCATCGCCCTCGACCGGTGCGCCCGCGCCCAGGCCTGGCTGGCCGGGAAAGACTTCGTCGCCCCCGGCGACATCCAGGCGGTCGCCCCGGATGTGCTGCGACACCGCCTGATCCTCAGCTATGAGGCGGAGGCCGAGGGCGTTACCCCGGATCGGGTGGTGAGCGAACTGCTCCAACGGGTCGCCGTGCCTTGAGGCGATTTCTGTCAAAAGAAGTACCAGCCTGAAGCCAGATGTCGATGGTCGGCTGAGCCTCCGGGCCTGGGGCGAAAAAGGGCTATTTTCGTTCTCTATGCGAGAACGTAACCCTGTTTCTGTGCCGTATTGCTCTCCATACGAGAACAAGAAAGCCTGCTGAAATCCCCGGCCCGGGGGGCTGATGCAGCGAGGATGGTAGGGTACGGTGAGGTACGAAGCGGGTAGTGTCCCAGGACGTGGTGTAAGAAACTGAGTAGTTTGGTTCCCCTCGGCTGCCCCGCATGCGGGGCAGCCGAGGGGCGCGATTGGGAGGTCATCGAAAACTCCGGTAAGGTATGGGTTACCACACACTCAACCTCACTGAGGAGAAATCGATGACCTCTGACAGCATGCAACTTTCCGAACTCCTTGAAAAGGCTGGCGCCGATGACATGTAGGGAGCAAATAAACTGTCCGGTGTTGTAGCACGTGATCTGTCCGGTGTAGT
>JBPOHE010000107.1:0-3355 GCA_052035915.1 Pseudomonadota bacterium | reverse complement strand
GGGGTCTGGTCGGAGAACCCGACGGGCGTCTCATCATCCGCGGTGAAAGGCGCGGCGATCCCATGGCCGCCGAGCCTATCGGCGCCGAACTGGCGGAGGAGCTGTTGCAACGGGGCGCCGCCGAGATTCTGCGGCGTCTGCTGCCGGATACGGAGGGATCGGAATGACCGAGCCTTGCCGATCACTGGCCGGTCAAGCCATCCTCATCACCCGCCCGCGGCCTCAGGCCCAGGCCCTGTGCGATGGCGTGATCGCCCACGGTGGGGAGCCCTGGCTCTACCCAGTGATGGAGATCGAGCCGGTGCTGCACGATGCCGAATTGTTGCAGCGGCTGGCCACGGCGACGGAATTCGACCTTTTCATCTTTGTCAGCGCCAATGACGTGGTCCATGGGCTTCGGCGTGGCCGTCGCTCTCAGGGCGAAGCCTGGCGGGGATATCCATCCAGCCAAAAACGCTATTTCCATGGCGTCACAATCCATCTCTTGGTCACCGCCCGAGGTCAACCCGTGGAGTTTTCCTGACCCCCGGGGCGGAGAGCGATACCACAGCGCTCAAACAGTACGACTTCGATCTCCCAGAGGGCTCAACGCTTACTGGGGATAAGGCCGACAACGATTACGACGATGAGGACCTCTTGCGGGGCGCCGGTATAAACCCGATCCCGCTCCGCAAGACCAACTCCAAACGACCGCTCGAACCGGCGCTACGTACTTGATGGCCCACGCCCGGAAAGCGGTGGAAACCACCGGGAGTTTGATCGAACGTGTCTTGCCCAAACACATCCATAGCCTTACCGCCGCCGGGTTCGAACTCAAGGTAACGCTTTTCATCCTCGCCTGTAGCCTCAATGTCGTCCTGAAAAACCCCTGAAGCTGGCAACTTGAGTTGTCTATTTTACAAGCCTTTGATATTCCCCAGGTTAAGGCGATTTCAGAGGCCAGCCCCTCAAAGCCGCCGAGGCGGGAAAATCGAGCCGGGATGGCTCTCAGGCAGGACGGCGAGGGGTATGGTGTTTTTTTCGCCCCTCGGGGGGGGAAGCCGAAGACGTATCCTGCAGGAGGCTGAGATTCATGGGCACACCGCAGACCCGCACTCTTCTCAGATGCTGGTAGAGGTCCCGCGGCATGCCGTCGGGTAACTCGACGATGCTGTAGTCATCGAACAGCTTCAATTTGCCGATATAACGGCTGTCCAGACCAGCCTCGTTGGCGATGGCGCCGATGATGTTTTTCGGCAGGACGCCATGGTTTTTCCCCACCTCCAGGCGATAGCTGACCATGACCGCGTCATCCGGGGCCGCTCGCGGCGATCTTTTCTCCTCGAAACGACGTCCGGCGCCTGGTCGCTCCCGGGAAGGCTCATTGGTAAAGCGCTCCGGCGGCGGGGCCTCCACCAGTTCTTCACTCTGGAAGGGTTTCAGCGGCCGATCCTTTTGGCTCAAAAAGGCCAGCGCGGCCGCTACCTCGCTCATACCGACATCGTGCTCGGCCTGATAGGACTCCACCAGGGACTCGAAAAAGCCCAGTTCTTCCGCCTCCAGCACTTCGGTGATCCGCTGCTTGAAGCGCGCCACCCGCTTGTCGGTCACCGCCTCGTGGCTGGGCAGCCGCATCGGCGTGATGGACTGGCCGGTGGCCTGCTCGATGGCGCGCAACATGCGCCGCTCCCGGGGTGAGACGAAGAGAATGGCCTCGCCCTTGCGACCGGCGCGCCCGGTGCGCCCGATGCGATGCACATAGGACTCGGTATCGTTGGGGATGTCATAGTTGATGACATGGCTGATCCGCTCCACATCCAGTCCACGCGCCGCCACATCCGTGGCCACCACCATGTCGAGTTGCCCTTTTTTCAACCGATCTATGGTCTGTTCCCGATGGGCCTGGCTCATGTCGCCGTTGAGGGCGGAACAGCCATAACCGCGAGCCTCCAGCTTTTCCGCCAGTTCCGTGGTCGCCGTCTTGGTGCGGACGAAGATCAGCGTCCCCGCCGTCTCCTCCGACTCCAGGATCCGAGTCAGGGCATCCAGTTTATGCACCCCGCTCACCAGCCAGTAACGCTGGTTGGTCAGCTCCACCGTGGCGGTGCGCGACTCGATCCGCACCTCGACGGGGTTGCGCAGGTGCTGCCGCGCCACGCGCTGGATAGGTTCCGGCAAGGTGGCGGAAAACAGCGCCATCTGCCGCTGGGGGGGCGTGTGCTCCAGGATCCAGTCGACGTCCTCCGCAAAGCCCATGCGCAACATTTCGTCCGCCTCGTCCAACACCAGGGCCTTGAGTCCGTCCAGCACCAGGGTGCCGCGGCGCAGATGATCCATGACCCGTCCCGGGGTGCCCACGACCACAGGCACGCCCCGTCGCAACCGGTTCAGTTGCAGCCCCATCCCCTGCCCTCCGTAGACCGGGAGCACATGAAACTCGGGCAAGAAGCGAGCATAGCTTTGCATCGCCTCCGCCACCTGCAGGGCCAGTTCCCGGGTGGGCGTCAGCACCAGGATCTGGGGAAGCTGTTGGCTCCCATCGAGTCGACTCAAGAGCGGCAGGGCAAAGGCCGCCGTCTTTCCGGTCCCGGTCTGGGCCTGACCGAGCAGATCACGCCCGGCCAGCAAGGGCGGGATGCTCGCCGCCTGGATCGGTGAAGGGACTTCGTAACCAATGGCTTCCACGGCTTGCAATACCGGAGCCGACAAACCCAAATCAGTAAAACTTATCACAGATGAAACGGACATAACCGGGCCTTGAATGGAGTGCGAGTGAAGATGCCCGGTGAACAACAGGTGGGATGGTCAGCCCGAGCAAGGAGGAGGATGGATTCGTGCAATGGCGGCATTGTACAACATCTCGGAACCCGACTGGGAAAAGGGCTGGCGCCCATATATCCATTTATCAGTCAAATGCGGGCTAGCTGTCTGGGTCGGACTTTTGTTCATCTTCGGAGAACAATAGGTTCGTCTTTTAATCTATTGTGCTTCTATTGAGAACACAAATCGACCCTTTCCGACCGATGCCCGGCTCCCTCCTTGGCCGGGATGAACACGGATCGATGAGATTGCGGCTGAGGCTCGGCGCGGAACGCCTCGGCTCCAGCCTACAAGTAGCCTGGGCTGACGATGAGCGTGTCGAATCCAAGCCTTGGGATCGCCCCAGTAAGTAGCCCGGATGGAGCAAAGCGAAATCCGGGAATATGGCGACACCCGGATTCCATTTCATTTCATCCGGGCTACTTGCCGGGTAGTGTCCCAGGAAGTGGTGTAAGAAACTGAGTAGTTGGGTTCCCCTCGGGTGCCCCGCATGCGGGGCACCCGAGGGGCGCGATTGGGAGGTCATCGGAAACTCCGGTAAGGTATGGGTTACCAC
>JBPOHE010000042.1:0-19270 GCA_052035915.1 Pseudomonadota bacterium | reverse complement strand
GGCGGTTGCTCCGGCACCGGCAACTGCGTGGTGACCATGAACTCCAATCAGAGCATCACCGCCACCTTCAACACCAGCATCGGCAGTAGCCCCTTAGCAGAGGCCTTGGATACCACCGGCCTGGCTTGGACCACGGGAGGCAATGCCCCCTGGACCAAGCAAACCACCACCACCCACGACGGAGTGGATGCGGCTCGGAGTGGAACCATCACCCACAATCAACAGAGTTGGATGGAGACCCAGGTGACTGGACCAGGAACGCTGAAATTCTGGTGGCAGGTCTCCTCTCAGCTGGATGGTGATTCCTTACGCTTTACTATCGACGGAGTTGCGCAGTCACAAATCAATGGTACGGTGAACTGGGTACAGAGAAGTTACAGCATCGCTGCTGGAACCCATACCTTGCGCTGGACCTACGCCAAAAACAGCTCGATCACCTCCGGCAGCGACGCTGGCTGGGTCGATCAGTTACAGTTCCCTTAACCTCCCGATCCCATAGCCTCTTTTGCGCCGCTCCTATTGGGAGCGGCGCTTTTTATCCACTTCTCATACCAGTTCCGCATCCATTTTAGGCTGGCGAGCGGTCGGAGGCAGACGCTAGAGCTCCGCATTTGCCGCCGAGAGAATGACGCCAAGGAATAGCTATGCGCGCAAAATGGCTCCGGGCATGGGGCGAAAAAGGCCTTTCTCTGTTCTCATCAAGAGAACGAATAGCCAGTTATAAGGAGAATTGTTCTTATTTGGAGAACGGAAAACCGGATCGAAACGCCCCGGCCCGGCAGTGCCGGAAGTTGATAGGCCAGCCGTGACGACTTCTCTCTCTTGCGCGGTCAACCTCGGAGTTTTTCCGCACCCATCCCGGGGTTCGGCCATGGACGCGGTCCGCTTCGCTCACCACAGCCTCGAAGTGAACACAGCCTGGGATGCCGCGAGGTAGAACCGGGCAAGGCGACATCTCCAAGCCGCCGATGGGGAAAAACCTGACCAGGATGGTATCAGTGATACTTTTCGGTGGTGATCTGACCGGGTTCATGCCGCCGATGTCGGCGCAGGCCACGCGCCTCCAAGACCGCGCAGGTATCCTTGATCATCGCCGAATTGCCGCACAGCATCACATGGCATTGAGCGGCGCCGATGGATTGACCCAGCCGCCGTTCCAGACTGCCGTCCAGCAGACGATCGGGGATGCGTCCGCTCATCGCCTCGGCGGAGTGTTCCCGACTGACGATGGGGAGAAAGCGGAACTGCTCCGGATAGAGCTGCCGGAAGCCCTGGACGGTGTCCGCATAGTTGAGCTCGCGGGCATAACGCACCGCATGCACCAGCAGGATGCGGCGGAATCTTTGCCAGGGTTCCTCGGTCTTGAGGATGG
This sequence comes from Pseudomonadota bacterium, assembly GCA_052035915.1. Classification (GTDB taxonomy): domain Bacteria; phylum Pseudomonadota; class Gammaproteobacteria; order Chromatiales; family Chromatiaceae; genus JBPOHE01. Next base: position 17,898 of record JBPOHE010000042.1, on the reverse strand, counting down.
AAAGAAAGGGGCCAAGGGCGGTGCCGGTCGCCAACAACCAGAGCGACTCGACGTCGGGGATATCCCGCAGGGTCAGGATACCGCTGGCCTTCGGCGTCACCCAGAGCTGTTCCCCGGGTTGGATACGGGCCAGGTGGTTACTCAGCGGCCCTTCAGGGACGGTGTTGAAGTAGATCTCCAGTGGCCGTTCCTGGGGCGAGTTGACCAGCGAATAGGGGCGCCCCACCCGTTCGCCTTCGATATCCACCGCCACCTGGGTGAATTGCCCGGCGACGAAATTCTCCACCGGCGCCTCGAAGCGCAGGCTGTGCAGGCCATCGGTCCAGCGTTTATTGTCGATGACCCTGGCGCTAACCCATTCCTTCATTGAAAAAACCCTTTACACAACGATTACGACCCAGTTCAAGCTGCGGGCGACCCCGGCCTTTATCAAGGCATTTTATTACCGCACCATGGAGGGCGTCGATTCAGGGTCCAGCAGGCTGATCCAATGCCGCACCGGTACCCTGGCTCGGGTCGCCAGATGGGCCTGACAGCCGATATTGGCGGTAAGGATCATTTCAGGTTCACCCGCCTGCAAAGCGGCCAGTTTCTGTTCCAGCAGGCGTTGCGAGATAGGCCCCTGCAAGATCGAGTAGACCCCCGCCGAGCCGCAACAGAGATGGCTCTCCCGCACTTCCACCAGCTCATGACCCAGACGACGAAGAATCGCCTCCACCATCCCTTTGAGCTGTTGCCCATGTTGCAGGCTGCAAGGAGGATGAAAGGCGACCCGGCATGCCGGTTGGGTGGCCAAATCACTCAAGTCCTCCCGGGCGAGGATCTCGCTGAGATCCCTGGTCAAGGCCGAGACCCGCTGGGCCTTGGCGGCATAGGCCGGATCCGCCGCCAGCAGACGGCCATAGTCCTTGATCATGACCCCGCAGCCGCTCGCCGTGACGACAATGGCCTCGGCCCCCTGTTCCATGGCGGGCCACCAAGCGTCGATGTTGCGCCGCATCAGCCGTTTGGCCGCCTCGGTGGCATCGAGGTGATGCACCAGGGCGCCGCAGCAGCCGGCGCCCGCCGGACGCAGCAGTTGGATACCGAGCCGATCCAAGACCCGGGCGGTAGCGGCATTGGTCTCCGGGGCCATGGCCGGTTGCACGCAGCCCTCGAGGATCAGCATCTTGCGGCTGGAAGGGCGCTCCGGCCAGCGACCGGGGTCGACCCGAAGTGGGATCTTGGCCTTCAACCTGGACGGCAACAGGGGTCGCGTCAACTGTCCCAAACGCAGCAAAGGTGTGAAGACCCGGTTCCGGGACAGTCCTTGGTGCAGCAGCCAGCGCAGGAAACGCGACCCCGGCGGACGCGGCTGTTGTTCGGCGAGGATCTCGCGACCGATATCGAGCAGTTGCGCGTAACGGACCCCGGAGGGACAGGTGGTCTCGCAGTTCCGACAGGTGAGGCAACGATCCAGATGGAGCTGGGTGTGGCCGGTCGCCACCTGGCCTTCCAGGAGCTGCTTGATCTGATAGATGCGACCCCGTGGCCCATCCAGCTCATCGCCCGACAGGAGGTAGGTCGGACAGGTGGCATTGCAGAAGCCGCAGTGCACACAGGCACGCAAGATAGCATCGGCCTCCCTCCCGGCAGGGGTGTCGCGGATGAAATCGGCCAGTTGGGTCTGCATCGGGAGGTTCCTCTCAAAAGGCCGCGTACATACGCCCGGGATTGAAGATCCCCTTGGGATCGAAGGCATGCTTGAGGTTTTGATGGATGCGCAGCATGGCCGGGGTCAGGGGCTGGAATACCTCTTCCCCCGCCTCCCGTCCCAGAAACAGGGTCGCATGGCCCCGGGCCTTCATGGCCAGGGCCCAGATCACCTCCGATGGGGCCTGCGTAGATAACCAACGCACCCCGCCACCCCATTCGATCAAAAAGGTGCCGGGTATCTCCAGGGGAGGCGTGGCGGGCGGGACCGAGATACGCCACAAGCGCCCAGGCTGGATGAAAAAGGCATGGGTCTGTTCACGGATGGAACTCCAGAAGGCCTGGCCATCGGTCATCTCTTCTCCGCCGATGATTCCCGCGGCGCTCCGCACCCCCCGCTCTCCCCCGGCCAGCCGCAGATAGAGATGCTCGCCGTCATGACAGGTCGCGGTGATGGGGAGAGGCCGCAGGCGCCACTGGCTCAGACGTTCGATCGCCGGGCCGGGAGCCAGTTCGAGCCTCAGGTTGATCTCCCGCGCCGGGCCGGGTTGGAGCTTGAGCGAGACCTCCAGGATCACCCCCAGGGTGCCCAAGGCCCCCGCCATGAGGCGGGAGACATCGTATCCGGCGACGTTTTTCATCACCTGGCCGCCGAAACTCAGCACCTCGCCCTTGCCGTTGATGATCTTCACCCCGAGCACACCATCCCGAACCGCCCCGGCATAGGGGCGACGCGGTCCGGACAACCCCGCCGCCACCATGCCACCCAGGGTGGCCCCCTCACCGAAGGCCGGTGGTTCGCTGGGGAGTTCCTGCCCATGCTCGGTGAGCAGGGCCTGGATCTCCCGCAATGGGGTACCGGCCCGGGCGACGAGCACCAGTTCGCTGGGCTCATAGCTCAACACCCCGAGATGCCCGCCGATCTCCAGGGGTCGCCCGCCGATCCGGCGCCCATAGAACGCCTTGGTATCGCCACCCCGGATATGGAGCGGCGTCCCCTCGGCCAGGGACTGGAGTACGACTTCCCGGATGGCTTCGGTTCTATCCTCTGTCGTCGTCATCGCTGTGCCCTTAAAACCTTGGAAGATCGGGATGCCGGAGCTGTCCCCGGGACACATGCATGGCCCCCAGCTCGGCGCAACGGTGCAGGCTCGGCACCGCCTTGCCCGGATTGAGTAAAGCCTCGGGATCGAAGGCGGCCTTGAGGGCATGAAACTGGGCCAATTCCGCCGCCCTGAACTGGGTACACATCTGGTCCAGCTTCTCGACCCCTACCCCATGTTCGCCGGTGACGGTACCGCCGACCTCCACGCAGAGTTCCAATATCCGCCCACCGAAGCGTTCGGCGGTAGCCAGTTCCCCGGGCCGGTTGGCGTCAAAGAGGATCAGGGGGTGGAGATTGCCGTCACCGGCATGAAAAACATTGGCGACCTTCAGACCGAATTCCCCGGATAGCTCGCCGATGCGCCCGAGCACCCGCCCCAGATATCGCCGCGGGATAGTGCCATCCATGCAGTAATAATCCGGCGAGATCCGCCCCACAGCGGGAAAGGCCCCCTTGCGACCGGCCCAGAACCTGGCCCGCTCCGCCTCGTCCCGGGCGGTGCGCACCTCGAGCGCGCCACTCCGAAGCAACAGCTCCCGCACCTCCATCACCTGTTCCGACACTTCCTCATCGGTGCCGTCCAGTTCGCACAGCAGAATAGCCTCGGCCTCGACCGGATAGCCAGCGTGAACGAAGTCCTCGGCGGCGCGGATGGCGGGATTGTCCATCATCTCCAACCCGGCCGGGATGATACCGCCGGCGATGATGCGGGCCACCGCCTCCCCCGCCAGTTCCAGGCTGTCGTAGGCCGCCAGCAGCACCTGGGCCCGCTCGGGTTTGGGCAACAGTTTGACCAACACCTCCAGGACGATCCCCAGCATGCCTTCCGAACCATTCATCAGCGCCAGCAGATCATAACCCGGGAGGTCGAGAGCGCCGTTGCCCAGTTCCAGCCGTTCCCCCTCGATCGTAAGCACCTTGAGCCCAAGGACGTTATGGACCGTGAGCCCATACTTGAGGCAATGCACCCCGCCGGAATTTTCGGCCACGTTGCCGCCGATGGTACAGGCGATCTGGGAAGAGGGATCCGGGGCGTAGTAAAGACCGAGATGGGCCACCGCCTCGCTGATCGCCAGATTGCGCACCCCGGGTTGCACCCGGGCGATGGCGTTGCGCGGGTCGATCTCCAGGATCCCTTTGAGTCTGGCCAGGCTCAACAACACCCCCTGGGACAAGGGGAGAACGCCGCCGGACAAGCCGGTGCCCGCCCCCCGGGCAATGAGGGGGATGTGATGGTGGCGACAGATCCGCACCACCGCCTGGACCTGGTCCGGCGTCTCCGGCAACACCACCAGCATCGGCAGGCGGCGATAGACGGACAGGCCATCGCATTCGTAGGGCCGCAACTGCTCCGGCTGGTCCAGTACCGACTCCGGCGGCAAGGCCGCCCGCAGTTCGGCGATCAGCCTCTGGCGCTGCTGGGGATCGACTGGTTTCGATTCGTCCGGTAACCCGGTCATGACCGCCCTCCCCCGGCGTCGAGCCGCCGGTATACCTCCGCCAAGGCCTGATCGTCACCCACGTTGCCAGGGAAGATCACCACCGGCAGATCGGGAAAGCGCGGGTGATCGGACGGACAGCGCACCACCGAACAACCGGTCAGGATCTGGCCCAGGACCCGGGAGGCGCGCAAGGCCAGGGCCTCGGCGAGAACATCGTTGGAGGTGATGCCGCCCTTGCTGATGAGATAACCGATGGAGGCGGGCAACCCACGGACCACATCCATCAAGAGGGCGGAGACCTGTTCGCCAAAGGCCAGCCGGGTCTGTTGATCGGGGAACAGGCGTTCCTTCCGGCTGGTGTAGATGACCGGCGTCTTGCCGACCGCATGGGCCCGGGCCGCCGCCGCCAGGGTCGCCTGCAACAGGGCCGGTCGATCGTTGGAGATCCGTTCCACATCCACCTCGATCGCGAGCGTCCCCGCTTCCAACAACAGTCGTTCCAATTGGCGGCTGGTCTTGCCGACATGGGAACCCACCAGCACCGCCCCCGGACGGCCACCGCGCACATAGGCGCCCATGGCCTCGGCCGCGACCGGCTGGGGCGGCAAGCGCCCGAGGGCGGTCAAGAGACTGGCGGCACTGCGAAACAGAAATCGCTTGCCTTGCCCGGCGGCGCTCAACACCGCCGCGGCGAAGCGATCGAGGTCGGCGGGGAGTTCGGCGTCCACCACGCAGCAGGCATTGCCCCCTAATAGCCGCAGATCCTCGACCAGATCCCCCTCCCTCAAGTCTTCCAGCCGGAGGCGCTTCACCTCCTCGGCCCGAATCCGCCCCCGGGTTTTCTCTTCCACATAGTCCGGCAAATAGCTGTGACGATAGCCGAACACCGAATCCCGGGCGAACTCGGTCTCATGCACCGGCAGCGCCCGTCCATCCTGGAACAGATAGTGGACAGAGTCGCGGGTGAAACGCCCGGCCTCGAGAAAGGCCGGCACCAGAAAATGGGCGTCGAAGGGCCCCAGCTCCTCAGCGATCACATCCGTTTCCACCGGATAATGTCCCCGCAGGGTCGAGTCCGAGCGGCTGACCAGCAGCGGATGAAACAACATCCCCTGCCCTTCCAGCTCGGTCATGGCCTGGCGCAAGCCGACACAGACCTCCCGCGTCACCGTCGCCGCCCGATCGGCGTCCATGCCCCGGGTATTGGTCAGGATGAAGACCAGTGGCGAGGCATCGGTCAGCCCCTGCTTGAGCGTCTCCACATCCCAGCGGGTGAGCAGCAAACAGGAATGCACCGTCTGGGAGCCCGTGGGGTCATCGTCCAACACGAGGATCTTGGTCTGGGTCACGGCAAGGTCCTTTCGTCATGGGTAAAGGATATCGGTCTCAGGCGCCCAGAAGTTGCTCGACCCGTCTGACCATGGCCTCGGCGGTAATGCCGTTCAAGGCCAACAGCTCGTTGGGACCGGCGGTGGTCTCGCCGCGCTTCCAGGCAAACAGCTCCCGGCGCGGCGCCCGGGTCCGCAAGAGCACGGGTTCGAGGGAGGCACTCCCACCGCCCGTCACCCCCAGCAACAGATCGCCGTCGCACAGGGCATTGAAATGGTCGTCGTCCATCAAGGCGTTATCCGGCTGGGAGACAGTATCCCAGGCCAGATCACCGGGGCGATACAGGCGACGGGGATTGGCGATACAGAGGATACGCACCCGATAACCGGCGGCTTCCAGTTTGTCCCGCGCCTCGAACACCGGCAACAGCACCATGTCGCCAGTGACGGCGAACACCACCAGCGCCCCATCCTGGCCCCGGGTTTCGTACAGGCTCACCGCCCCCTGCTCGATGCCCTGCCTGGCCATTTCCAATGTAGTGTAGACCGGCAGCGGACTTTTGGAGGCGAGGATGATCACCCCCTTGTTCCAGGTGTCCAGCGCCCATTCATAGGCCGTCTGGATCATGTTCGCATCGCAGGGAAAGAGCGGATAGACATTGCCGTTGCGCATCATGGCGGCGATGTAGTTCTCGATCTCCGGACGCTGATGGGTCCAGCCGTTACGCCCCTGCTCCAAGGCACCGGCGGTGAACATACAGATCAGCGACGGCGTCCGGCGGCGCAATTCGGCCATGGCCTGGGTCACGGTCTGCACGATCGGCCAGCCGTTGATGGCGAAACTCTCATAGGACAACCAGAGCGAGCGGGAGCCGAACAGGGACAAGGCCCCCGCCAGACCGGCGCAGGCATCCTCGTTGAGCGGCTCGTAGACCTGCCCCCAGGGCTCCTGGTTGTAGCCCGGGTCCTGGGTCGGATGGCGGATCTTGAGGGCATCGTTGATGTTTTTCATCCCCGAGGCCTCGTTGCCGTCGGCGTTGGTGACCACGAATCGAGGATCGGTCCGGCCCACCGCTGCCGCCAAGGCACCGAAGGCCGTGGAAGGCACCTCCTTGTCGCCCGGGGTGTAGGCCGTCAACGGCAATTTCCCCAGCGGCACCAGATCCAATTCACGCTCGGTCACCAGGGTACGCACCGCCGGCCCGCCGCCGGCGCGGGCAAAATTCTCCCGCACCAAGCCCCAGGCCGCCGGGCAGAGCGCCCGCCGTTGCAAGGCCTGGCTGATGTGGGGCTGATCCAGGGTGTCCTTGGGATAGAGGTTGTGCGACCTGGAACCCAGGGTATGCACCCCGGCCCCTTTCATCTGTTTGACGATACACACGGACAGCCGACCGCCGAGCGCGGCCTGGGCGGCGCGATATATCCCCGCCAACACCGCCGCCGTGAACGCCAACCGCCTGGGCAGGGAAAAGGCCGTGCTGTCCACATAGGCCCCTTCCTGGTCCGCATCGTCGAATTCCTTGGCATCCACCAACACCACCTCGGCGAAGCCATGACCACGCCAGTAGTCGAGCATGCGCTCATCGCTCCAGGTACTGCACATGGCATGGTGCTCCTGGCTATAGCCGTTCCAGATCAGTACCGGCAGGAAATTCGTCGCCTGCGGATAGGCGGTGTGGAAATGCATCATGGCGTTGAGCACATAGGGCTCGCCCATGCCACCGTCGCCGATGGTCACTGGAAAGAGCACATCAGGATGGAGCAGCGCTCCCGCCATGGCAAAGTGCTGCCCCTGTCCCAGGGGTCCGGCGGGGGCGAGGATGCCGGGAATCGCCCCGGACAGGTGGCCGAGCAGACCATGACGCTCCCGGAACCGATCGCGCATCTCCTGCACCGTGCGGATCCCCATCTCTTCGAGCGAGGTGTCGAGGAACATGGCGCTATAGAAACCCGGGGCATGGTGCCCGACCTCGGTGAGGATATGGGTATGTCCCAGCATGACCAGGGCGGCATAGGCCTCGGCACTGGAGGCGAAACCGCCCGGATGCCCCGAACCCTTGGCGCCGGTCACCTGCAAGGTCAGGTAGCGCAAGGCGTCGGCGGCGAGAAGCGTCTGATAGACGGCGGACGGATCGGTGACCTCGCTGATGGCCTTGTGCCCGGCAGCTATCGCCGGGGTCGAGGCGAAGCGCTGAAAATCCGGCCAGGGCTCGCCGAGGTATTGAATACCCTCGCAAAAGGCCGGGATGCTGGACGGGGCGGCGATCGTCTCCGCGGTGTGGCTCATGGAATGACTCCTGATTCAGAGGCTGTCTTGGATGGGATTGCCATCACCTTATCCGAGCAGGCATAATTTCACAATAAGCAATCGTTTTCATAATGTGAAATATGGGCACCAAGATAACGACCTCCATCCAGGTCATCGATCGCGCGGCGGCCTTGCTCGACGGCATCGCCCGCTACACCCAGGGGGTCAGCCTCAAGATCCTCTCCGCCGAGACCGGTCTGCACCCCTCCACCGCCTTCCGCATCCTCGCCTCCCTCAATGAAAACGGCTTCGTCGAACGGGATGAGGCCGGTGCCTATCGCCTGGGGAGACGACTCCTGCAACTGGCCGCCCGGGTCCGCAACGGCCTCGATCTGCGCGCCGAGGCCCGCCCCATCATGGCTTGGCTGCGGGATCAGATCGGCGAGACAGTGAACCTGACGCTGCGCGAAGGCGACGAGGTGATCTATGTGGAGCGGGCCATCCCCAACCGCATGATGCGGGTGGAACAGATCATCGGCAGCCGGGCGCCGCTCCATGTCACCGCCGTGGGAAAACTCCTCCTCGGCGAGGGCGACGCCGAAGGTCTCGATGCCTATGTCGCCCGTACCGGGCTACCCGCCTACACCCCCAACACCATCAAGGACAGGGATCGGCTCAGTACCGCCGTCAACCGGGCCCAGGCCCTGGGATACGCCTTCGACGATGAGGAAGCGGAGATCGGCGTCGGTTGTATCGGCATGCTGATCCGGGATGCCGGCGGCACCGCCGTGGCCGGGCTGTCCATCTCGGCCCCCATCGAACGCCGTCAGCAGGCCTGGGTGGAGCTGCTCACCGAGGCTACCAGACGTATTTCAGAACGCTTGGGTTCCGTCTCCAGGGTTTCGCGCTCGACCTCCTACCCTTCCAGCCCCTGATGGCCACCCCCCAGGGTTTCTCGTCCGGAAGGAAGTCCGGGCCATGGCGAAAAAAGCCGGTTTTTGTTCTTCATTGGAGAACAATAAGCCTGCCATTGTTCTCCATTTTGGAACGAAAATAGGGCCGGACCTCCCCGGCCCGGAGCCGGTCGAATTTTACTCCGGCCAATACAGATCATCTAAAACCTGGCCCAGCGCGAAGGGCGCCGTCTCGGGAAAGATCGCTTTTGGCAAATTCGTTTCGCGGACAGCGATCAAACGCGCGTCCGCATAGGCTTCGACAAAGGCCTCGTCCAGGCAGGGCTTGAGCCCGGGGTTTTTCCTCAACAGGCGCGCGATCCGCTGCCGCTGTTCCTCAATCGTGGCGATCCAGCTATTGCCGCGCCGTTCCGGCTGCACGATCCATTTCAGCAGATGCGCCATCAACACCCCCAATCGGTTCTCCAACTCCCGTTCTTTGGCCGCCCCCATGTCTTCCAGCTCCTCGGCGATATACTCACAATCGATTTCCGCCAACCGGCCTTCCCGCAACAATTCGGCGTTGTGTCTGGCCCAGGTGTAGAAATCCTGGTCATGTTGGACTCTGGTTGTCATCGCGCTTCTCTCTATGAACATCAGGCTAAAGAAGCCCGGTCGATTGCCACACGCGGCGTGCCGGTAGCCATACCTGCCGCAACCAAGCCGCGATCTCGATTACCGCCGTCCAGGGCGTTTGTCCATTGGCCCCCGCTCAGCTCCCCTCGCCCCCGGAGGGGGAGCTGAACGGAGGCATCCATTTATAGCACCAACCGGCGCCGAGCGGGTCCGGTAACGACCGGCGTCACATCGAAGGCGGAGCCGACCTATCCCAGCCGGTTCCAGGGTTTCATCCCTTCCCCCCAGGTCGGTGACACGCCCCTTTCTGGTGCAACAGGGCATCGGCGAGCACCATCTCCCGCACCAAATGCAGACCAATCCCCGGGTGGTTTTTCTTGACTCGATCATCCACCCCAAATCCGCCAACGGGACTCATTTCGCTGCCAGGCTCGATGGCCAGCCCCAGAACGGCCGATCCCTTGGTTCATTTGGCTTATTTATTGCTTAATAGACCCGAAGCCGGCCCCGGCCTCCAGGGAACAAGCGGATTTCAAACGCAAAATCGTCCGAACTTGTCTATCATGTAGCTGCTGCAATGCAGCAGCCAGGTTCCGAGTACCCAAGGTTACAGAGACGGGCCATCGCCGCTGGAAACCGAAATAGTTGTTTTTTTATCGTTATCCGTTGCTTCCCCTGATTGGGAAGTGGTGGCGAAATCATCCATAACTTGATCAAACATGGTTTTTTTGAGGAGTAAGTAATGCGCGACACCGGAAAACGCCAGCACAGCCAGGTTGGGCTCGATACCCACGGCCTGTACAACCTGAATGATATTTACTGGGATCTGCCGACCCCGGAGATTTACGAGCAAGCCATCCGCCGCCGGGAAGGTATCCTCTCCCACCTCGGCCCCCTGGTGGTGCGCACCGGGCACCATACCGGGCGCTCGGCCAACGATAAATTCATCGTCGACGAAGAGGGTTCCCGCGAACACATCTGGTGGGGAAACATCAACAAATCCATCAGCGAAGCCCATTTCGACCGTCTCCATCATCGTCTGGCGTCCTATCTGCAGATGAAGGACGTGTTCGTCCAGAACTGCTTCGTCGGCGCCGATCCCCAATATCGGATGCCGGTGCGGATCATCACCGAATATGCCTGGCATAATCTCTTCGCCCGCAATCTCTTCATCCAGGCGAGCCCCGAGGAACTGACGGTGCACGAACCCCGTTTCACCGTCATCAACGCCCCCCGTTTCCATGCCATCCCGAGCATCGACGGCACCCTCAGCGAGACCTTCATCATCGTCAATTTCGCCAAGGGGCTGGTGCTCATCGGCGGCACCAGCTACGCCGGTGAGATCAAGAAATCCCTGTTCACGGTGATGAACTATCTGATGCCCTTCCAGGGCGTGTTGCCCATGCACTGCTCGGCCAACATCGGCGCCGATGGCCGAACCGCACTCTTTTTCGGCCTCAGCGGCACCGGCAAGACCACCCTCTCGGCGGACGCCTCGCGGGAACTCATCGGCGATGACGAACACGGCTGGAGCGACCAGGGGGTGTTCAATTTCGAGGGCGGCTGTTACGCCAAGCTCATCCGCCTCAAGCCCGAAACCGAGCCGGAGATCTACGCCACCACCAAGCGCTTCGGCACCGTGCTGGAAAATGTCACCGTGGACTCGGCGAACCGTCGACTCGATCTCGACGACGCCTCCCTGACCGAGAACACCCGCGGCGCCTATCATCTGAGCGCCATCCCCAACGCCTCGGCAAGTGGTATGGGCGGGCATCCAGACAATGTCATCTTCCTCACCTGCGACGCCTTCGGCGTGCTGCCGCCGCTGGCCAAGCTGACCCCGGCCCAGGCCATGTACCACTTCATCGCCGGGTACACGGCGCGGGTGGCCGGGACCGAAAAGGGCGTCAACGAACCGGCCCCCGTCTTCAGCGCCTGCTACGGCGCGCCCTTCCTGCCGCTGCATCCGCAACGCTACGCCGCCTTGTTGGGTGAGAAACTGGCGCGCCATCAGAGCCGCGTCTGGCTGATCAACACCGGCTGGAGCGGCGGACCCTATGGCGAAGGCGAGCGGGTACCCATCCCTTACACCCGGGCCATGGTCAACGCGGTGCTGGACGGCAAGCTGGATGACGTCCCCACCAGCCCGGATCCCATCTTCGGTCTGCACATCCCGGCAAGCTGTCCCGGGGTGCCCGCCGAGATCCTGGATCCCCGTCGCACCTGGCGCAACCCCAACGCCTATGACGAGCAGGCGCGCCGTTTGGCGACCATGTTCAACAACAACTTCGAGAAATACGCCGATCAGACCTCCGAGGAGATCCGCGCCGCGGGTCCGGTAACAGGCTGACACACACCCGTGGAAGGGATCGGGAGACCAGAACTGTTCGGGTTTCCGGTCCCTTCCGAAAAGCCAAAAGACGGGGAAATGGCGCGCGTGCGGGCAATGGACGATTGAACCGCGCACCGACGTCAAGGTGGCGCCACTGGCGAAAGCGGTAGATGCCAATACCTGTGCTTCGCCGAGGGGCATGGCACATCGACTTGGGCTGATGAATCGGCGCCCGGATGGCTTTGGGTTCGATTTCGATGACCCGGGCCGCTGAGTCTGATGCGCGGCAACGAGAATCGGCGGGGATATAGTGCCAGCCCGCCCCAGCTTTCTCCGCTGGATGCGTTCCAGTAGAGTGCCGGGTTTGGCAATACCCACTCCATCAGCGCCAGACCATGTTCGAACAAGCCTTCCGCAACATCGACGACGCCCTGCGCAAGGAAGCCGGCTGCGCCACCGAACTCGATTACTCCGAGCAGACCTCGTGGCTCCTCTTCCTCAAATACCTCGACGGCCTGGAGCAGGACAAAGCGGACGAAGCCGCGCTTGAAGGGAAGAAATACACCTACCTTCTCGACAAGCCCTACCGCTGGGACACCTGGGCCGCGCCCAAGGACCCTTCGGCGGGCTCAGGGCAGACGGCACGGATCGACCACAACACCGCCCTCTCTGGCGACGACCTGCGCGACTTCGTTGACCAGAAGCTCTTTCCCTATCTCCAGAAGTTCAAGGCCCGCGCCTCCGGCCCCAACACCATCGAATACAAGATCGGCGAGATCTTCGGGGAGCTGAAAAACAAGATCACCAGCGGCTACAACCTCCGCGAGATCATTGACCAGGTGGACGAGCTGCGCTTCCGCTCCCAGACCGAGAAGCACGAGCTGAGCGCGCTCTACGAGGAGAAGATCAAGCGCATGGGCAACGCCGGGCGCAACGGCGGCGAGTATTACACCCCGCGCCCGCTCATCCGCGCCATGATCCGCGTGGTGAACCCCCGGCTCGGTGAGACCATCTACGACGGCGCCTGCGGCTCGGCCGGCTTCCTCTGCGAAGCCTTCGATTACCTCCGGCAGGCCCATCCCAAGCGAACCACCGCCCAGGACAAGCGCCTCCAGGAAGCCACCTTCTACGGCAAGGAAAAGAAGTCCCTCGCCTACGTCATCGGCATCATGAACCTCATCCTCCACGGGATCGAGGCGCCGAACCTCATCCACACCAACACCCTCACCGAGAACCTCGCCGACATTCAGGAAAAGGACCGCTACGACCTCGTCCTCGCCAATCCCCCCTTCGGCGGCAAGGAACGCCCCGAGGTGCAGCAGAACTTCCCCATCCGCACCGGCGAGACCGCGTTCCTCTTCCTCCAGCACTTCATCAAAATCCTCCGCGCCGGCGGACGCGGCGGCATCGTCATCAAGAACACCTTCCTCTCCAACACCGACAACGCCTCGGTGAGCCTGCGCAAGCACCTGCTGGAAAGCTGCAACCTCCACACCGTGCTCGACTGCCCCGGCGGCACCTTCCAGGGCGCGGGCGTGAAGACCGTGGTGCTCTTCTTCGAGAAAGGCCGCCCCACGCGCAAGGTGTGGTTCTACCAGCTCACCCCTTCGACAAGCTCAGGGCAAGCCCGCAATCTCGGCAAGACCAACCCGCTCAACGACGACGACCTCGCCGAGTTCGTGAAGCTGCAAAAGACCTTCGCCGACTCGCCCAAGAGCTGGAGCCTGGACGCCAAGGACATCGACCCCGCCACCTTCGACCTCTCCGTGAAGAACCCCAACGGCGGCGAGATTGTTTCACACCGCAGCCCGCAGGAAATCATGGAAGAAATCGCCGCCCTCGACGCCGAAAGCGCCGAAGTGCTGGAGAACATCAAGCAAGCCCTGAGCTTGTCGACGGGGCACTGCTGAAATGAAACAGACCGTAGAACCTGTTCGCCGCCGGGCTGATGCCGGAGGCATCTCAGCTTGTAGCCGGTGGTTGAGCGCAGCGACACCACCGGTTACGGAGTCGAAACAACCATGCATCCCGGCAGGGATGCCAGCCAAGCCGCCCTATGCCATCCACCCATACGCATCTCCTCTATCACCTGATATTTTCCACGAAGAACCGCGAGCCGTTGATTGCCGATTCATGGCGCGCCCGCCTGCACGAATATCTGGGCGGCTGCGTTTTTGGGTTGGACGGCACACCGCAGGGTGTCGGTGGCGTGGCCGATCATGTCCACCTGCTCGTGGGGCTGAAGCCGACCCATTGCCTGTCCGATTTCATGCGGGAGTTGAAGAAGTCTTCCTCCACCTGGGTCAGACAGACGATCGCCGTGTCGGAGTTCGCGTGGCAGGAAGGGTACGCGGCGTTCACGGTCAGCGCCTCGGCCCGCGACTCGGTGCGGGCTTACATCGGTCGCCAGGAGGAGCACCACCGGCGGAAAACGTTCCGGGACGAGTTGGTGGAGTTTCTCCAGAAATCCGGGGTGGCCTACGACAAGCGGTATCTCGATTGAGCTGGCACCCCTCCGGGGTGCGGGAGGATTTGGGGCCTTGGGTGCCGGTGGTATCGCTCCGCTCAACCACCGGCTACAGGCTGGTATCCCTTCGGGATGGCGCGGCGGGGCGGCATCCGCCCGTGATTCCGAGGACATCGGAAGCCGGGCCGATGCCAGCCGTGATGCCGGAGGCATCGGAGCCTGTAGCCGGTGGTTGAGCGGAGCGACACCACCGGAAGACGAGTCCCGGAACGAAGTCACCCCGGCAGGGGTGGCAGCCTTATCACGATTTGCCGCCCTCGACGCCGAAAGCGCCGAAGTGCTGGAGAGCATCAAGCGGTCCTTGAGCTTGTCGAAAGGGCGCTGCTGAAATGAAGAAGGGGTGGCAGATCAGAACGCTTGGAGATGTGTGCGAAAAGATCACACAAGGTCCAAATCCGAAGTATGACAAAAGCGCGCATGACGACTTTCGGGTTCTAAAAACCAAGGATCTTTACGACGACGTAATCCACTACGATTCGGCAGACAGAATCAGCGCAGATGTCTTTTCCTCTCACCTTCGCTCTGAACTCAAATCTGGCGATGTTCTTCTGGCGATTGTGGGACAGGGATCGATAAACAAGTGCAACGTGTTTGAAGGGATCGATGGAAAGCGCTTTATCTTCACCAGAGCACTGGGATTGCTGCGCCCGAACCACGATCTTGTTAGCCCTTACTTCTTAAAAAACTTCCTTCAGTCGAGTGCAGGCAAGGAAATGATCGATTCGGGAATTGCTGGCACGTCAGGACAACAAGTGGTCACGACCACGCATCTCAAGGCCTTGAAGATTCCCGTCCCCCCGCTGGCGGAGCAGCAGCGGATCGTGGGGGTGCTGGACGAAGCGTTTGCCGGGCTGGCCGTAGCCCTTGCCCACGCCGCCCAGAACCTCAAAAACGCCCGCGCCCTCTTCGACAGCCACCTCCAATCCGTCTTCACTCGCCGAGGCGATGGCTGGGTGGCGACGACCATCGGCGACTGCATCCGATTCATTGATTATCGAGGCAAGACGCCCGAGAAAACCACCAACGGCCTGCGTCTCATCACGGCGAAGAACGTGAAGATGGGATTTCTTCAGCGCGAGCCCGAGGAGTTCGTCGCCCCGGAGAGCTACGACGGTTGGATGACGCGGGGCATTCCTCGCAAGGGAGATGTTCTCTTCACCACGGAAGCGCCACTCGCGAATGTCGCCCAACTCGACACCGACGAGAAGGTGGTGTTCGCCCAGCGCATCATCATCATGCAGCCGGACGCCGCGAGGCTGGACAGCACGTTCCTGAAATACCTGCTCCTTTCAAAGCCCGTGCAGGACCGAATCCACGCCAAAGGCACGGGCGCTACGGTCAAAGGCATCAAGGCGAGCCTGCTCAGGACGATCGAGATTTCCTTCCCGAAAACAAAGCAAGAGCAGCAAGCCATCGTCACCCAACTCGACGCGCTCGCCGCCGAAACCCAACGGCTGACGCGGCTTTACGAGCAAAAGCAGGCGGCGCTGGCGGCGTTAAAAAAGTCGCTCCTGCACCAAGCCTTCACCGGGGAATTGTAGCGCCAACCATGAACTCCGGAACCACGACCAAATTCCGCGCCGTCGCCGGGCTGGGTGCCTGGCTGCTGCTCTGCTTTGCGGCGGCGTCGCCGGGGGCGCTTTGCCCGCCGGGGGAGTGGTATGCCGCGCTGAACAAGCCGTCGTGGAATCCGCCGGGCTGGGTGTTCGGGCCGGTATGGTCGGCGCTCTACACGATGATGGCGGTAGCGGCCTGGCTGGTGTGGCGGCGCGGCGGGTTTGCCGCGCAGCGGCGGGCGCTGGTGCCATTCTTCGCGCAGCTCGCCCTGAATGCCGCGTGGACGCCGCTGTTCTTCGGGCTGCACCGGCCGGGCCTGGCGTTTGCAGAAATCCTGCTGCTGTGGCTGGCCATTGCGTGGACCATCGTGGCGTTCTGGCGGGTGCATCGCGTGGCCGCCGGGCTGCTGTGTCCGTATCTGGCCTGGGTCAGCTTCGCGGCGGCGCTCAACGGAACTTTGTGGAGGTTGAACGCATGAACGAAGCCGAGACCAGAGCCGAACTCATAGACCCCGCCCTGCAAGCGGCGGGCTGGGGCGTGGTGGAGGGCAGCCGCATCCGACGCGAGTATCTCATCAGCCCCGGCCGCATCGAGGGGCGCGGTCGGCGCGGCAAGCCACTCAAGGCCGATTACGTCCTCGAATACCGCAACACCAAGCTGGCTGTGGTGGAAGCCAAGGCGGAGACGGCGGAGGTCACCGAAGGCGTCGGGCAGGCGAAGGATTACGCGGGCAAGCTGGCGGTGCGGTTCACCTACGCCACCAACGGCCAGGGCCTCTACGGCATCGACATGGAAACCGGCCAGGAAGGCGAATTGGCCGCCTTCCCCACTCCGGAGCAACTCTGGACGATGACCTTCGCCAAGGCCGATGCGTGGCGGGATCGGTTCGCGGGCGTGGCTTACGAGGACAAAGGCGGCTCGCATCCGGGGCGGTATTACCAGGACATCGCCATCGAGCGGGTGTTGCAGGCGATGGCCCGGAAGCAGAATCGCATCCTGCTCACGCTGGCGACGGGCACGGGCAAAACGTTTATCGCGTTTCAGATCGCCTGGAAGCTGTTCCACTCCCGCTGGAACCTTTCGAGCAAGCCGACGCGCCGCCCGCGCATCCTGTTCCTCGCCGACCGGAACATCCTGGCGAACCAGGCTTACAACGCCTTCTCGGCGTTTCCCGAAGACGCGCTGGTGCGCATCAAGCCGGAGGACATCCGCAAGAAAGGCAAAGTGCCCAAGAACGGCAGTCTGTTCTTCACGATTTTCCAAACCTTCATGAGCGGCCTAGAGAAGGACGGTAAGGCGTCGCCCTATTTCGGCGACTACCCGCCAGACTTTTTTGACTTCGTCATCATTGACGAGTGCCATCGCGGCGGCGCGAACGACGAGAGCACCTGGCGGGACATCCTGAACTATTTCAAGCCGGCGGTGCAGCTCGGCCTCACCGCCACGCCCAAGCGCCAGGAAAACGCGGACACCTACCGCTATTTCGGCGACCCTGTCTTCATTTACTCCCTCAAGGACGGCATCAATGACGGCTTCCTCACGCCGTTCAAGGTGCGGCAGATTCAGACCACGCTGGACTACTACGTTTACACGCCGGACGACACCGTGGTTGAAGGCGAAATCGAAGCGGGCCGGCTCTACGACGAGCCGGACTTCAACAAGATCATCGAGATCAAGGAACGCGAGGCGTACCGGGTCAAACTGCTGATGGGCATGATCGACCAGCGCGAGAAGACTCTTGTGTTCTGTGCCACCCAGATCCATGCCTTGGCGGTGCGCGACCTCATCAACCAGATGAAGACCAGCACCGATCCGCAGTATTGTGTGCGGGTGACGGCCAACGACGGGCCGCTGGGCGACCAGGCGCTGCGGGAGTTCCAGGACAACGAGAAGACCATCCCGACGATCCTGACCACCTCGCAGAAGCTTTCCACGGGGGTGGATGCCCGCAACGTGCGGAACATCGTCCTGATGCGGCCGGTGAACTCCATGATTGAGTTCAAGCAGATCATCGGACGTGGCACTCGCCTGTATGACGGCAAGGACTACTTCACTATCTACGACTTCGTGAAGGCTCATCACCTGTTCCACGATGCCGAGTGGGACGGCGAGCCGATCGAGCCCGAAGCGCGCAACCC